>DASYSQ010000126.1:0-10358 GCA_036003145.1 Pseudolabrys sp. | reverse complement strand
GAGCGGGCGAAGGGAATCGAACCCTCGTATGCAGCTTGGGAAGCTGCCGTTCTACCATTGAACTACGCCCGCGCGATTCCAGAATAGCGAATGGCCTATGCGCGCGGCAAGCGCGCTCTGTTGTGTCAGGCCTTGAAATGCTTGGAGAGCTTCAAGCTCTGCGCCTGGTAGTTCGAACCGATGCCTTGACCGTATAACTTTTCGGGTTTTGCGAGCATCTTCTCGTAGACCAGACGGCCGACGATCTGGCCGTGCTCGAGGATAAAGGGCACTTCGCGCGATCGAACCTCCAGTACTGCGCGCGCACCTTTTCCACCGGCGCCGGCATAGCCGAAGCCCGGATCAAAGAACCCGGCATAGTGCACGCGGAACTCGCCGACCAGCGGATCAAACGGCACCATCTCGGCTGCATAATCGGGTGGCACCTGTACCGCTTCCTTGGATGCGAGAATGTAGAACTCATTGGGATCGAGGATCAGGCTCTTGTCAGGGCGCGCCTGCATCGGCTCCCAGAAATCGAGCACAGCATAGCCGCCGCGACGCTCCACATCGATCAGGCCGGTGTGTCGCTTCGCACGATAGCCCACCAGGCCGCCGGGACCCAAACCTGAAAGATCAACACTGACGGCAACGCCCTCACTCACATCGGCATTGTCGGCGTCGACCAGGCGCTCACGCGCATGCAAACCACGCAAGGCTTCCGCCCCAAGCAGGGCATGGCCGCGGCGGAAGCGAATTTGCGAAAGCCGCGAACCTTCGCGTGCCAGCACGGGAAACGTTCGCGGGCTGATTTCGGCATACAGAGGCCCGTGATACCCAGCCTCGATACGATCGAAGCCGCGCGTCTCGTCGGCAATCACGCGAGTGAATACGTCGAGCCGCCCGGTCGAACTTTTGGGATTGGCCGCGGCGGAAATCTCGTCCGGCAGGGCCAGGCTTTCCAGCAGCGGCACGATGTAGACGCAACCGGTCTCCAGCACCGCGCCATCGGTGAGAGAAACCTCGTGGAGCTTCAGCCCGTCGATGCGTTGGGCAACCGTGGTGCGCCCGGGCAAAAAACTCGCACGAACGCGATAGGCGACCTCCCCGAGCCGCAGGTCTAGGCTCGCTGGCTGGATCTGATCCGGCACGAATTGGGTCTCGGACAAAATCCCGCCGGCGGCGGCGAGCGCCGCGATCATGCGGTCAGGCAAAATGCCCCTGTCATCGAGAGCGAAGGAAAGTGTCACGGCGTCCCTGTCTTGCAATTTCGCCGATCTAACCCGAGGACCACCTTGACTGGAAGCGCTGCCGCCCGCTACAAACATCTTATCCCGTGGTCATTTGAGCCGGCCGGCTTGCAGCCACGTTAAATAAATCGCTAAAAGGCCGGGGACGCGTGAGCCCGGCCGAGATATTTCTCCGGCCGGTTTTTTGTTGGCCACGCGCGAGTACCCACGCGCCAGGCTCAAAGGAGGCCGCAATGCCCGCGTCGACCAAGAGCTATCGCCCCGAAACCCGGCTTGTGCACGCCGGCACGTTGCGCTCGCAATTCGGCGAGACCTCCGAGGCGTTATTCCTGACACAAGGCTACGTGTATTCGACAGCGGAGGAATGCGAGGCACGGTTTTCCGGCAAGACCCCGGGTTACGTCTATTCGCGTTACTCCAATCCGACCATGAGCATGTTCGAGCAGCGCATGGCGGCGTTCGAGGGAGCGGAAGCTGCGCGATCGACCGCTACGGGCATGGCGGCTGTGACCACCGCACTCATGGGTCTGGTAAGAGCTGGCGATCACGTGGTTGCCGCCAAGGCGCTGTTTGGTTCCTGCCGCTGGGTAATAGAGGAATGGCTGCCGCGTTTCGGGGTCACGTCCACGTTGGTCAACGGGACCGATCTCGATGCGTGGAAAAAAGCGGTCCAGAAAAACACCAAGGCCGTTTTTCTGGAATCGCCGACAAACCCGACGCTGGAGGTGATCGACATCGCGGCGGTTGCGGACATCGCGCACAATGCGGGCGCCAAGCTTGTGGTCGACAATGTCTTCGCCACGCCGCTCTACCAGAGCCCGCTCACACTCGGCGCAGACTGCGTGGTCTATTCGGCTACAAAACATATCGACGGCCAAGGCCGCATACTCGGTGGCATTATTCTCGGTTCCGAGAAATTGATCATGGATCACTACCACCAGATTCTGCGGCAGACCGGGCCTTCGCTGTCGGCGTTCAATGCCTGGATTCTCCTGAAGGGTCTGGAAACCCTGCCGGTACGGGTGGAGCGACAGACCGCCAACGCTGGAGCAGTTGCCAAAGCGCTTGCAGGGCACAAGAAGCTCTCGCGGATGATCTATCCGGGCCGGTCCGACCATCCGCAGGCCGAGATCATCAAAAAGCAGATGCGCGCCGGCTCGACGCTCTGCTCATTCGAGGTCAAAGGTGGAAAGGAAGGGGCCTTCCGCTTTCTCAATGCACTGCAGCTGATCGGGATCACCAACAATCTTGGCGATGCGAAAAGCCTGGTCACACATCCGACCACGACCACGCATCAGCGGCTTACGCCGGAACAGCGTGCCGAACTCGGAATTGGTGACGGACTGGTCAGGTTTTCTGCCGGCCTCGAACATCCGGATGACCTGACCGAGGATCTGCTGACGGCGCTGGATAAAGTCTGATGTCGCTCAGGGAATGAGGTGTGACGCGGCGGTCGCCGAGATTATCGGCCGCTGCGCAGCCTCTGCGATGGCATTGCCGAGTCCCCTCGCCATGCAGGCATAGCTCCAGTCATTCATGTGCAGCCCGTCGGGCGACACGAACGTCTCGAACCCGAGATGATCGACTTCATGCCAGTGTCGCATCACATCGAAGCGGCGGAACAGGTCGACGTCTTCTTTCTTGGCGGTGCTCGAAATCAGCGCAACCATCTTCTCGGCTTCGGGTTTAGCGATCACCTTCGGTGCGAATTGCGGATCGATCAGCACGACATCGGCGCCGGTCGCCCGAATCTTGGCGAGACCGGCGCGGATCAACACGTCGTGGCCGGCCAGCTGGTGACTGCGAATGACCGAATTGGTGCCAAGCTGCCATAGCACCAGGTCGGGCTTGGCGGCGACCACCGCAGAATCAAATCGCGCGAGCATGTCAGGGACTTCTTCGCCGCCGACACCGCGATTGAGCATTGTGATCGACAATTTGGGGAAATGCTGATTGAGCTCGATCGCGAGCTGACTTGGATAGTTCGCGCTCGGCGAACTCGCACCCGCTCCTGCCGTCGACGAGGAACCGATTGCCACGATCGTGACTGGTTCACCCAACGTCAGTTTCTTTGCGAAGTGCGGAAGCGGATTGGCCAGCCGGATCAGATCGAGCGGCGCACCGCAAGCCGGCGCTATATCAGCGCGTGCAGGAACCGCCGCCGCCAGTCCCGCGAGCAGCGCGGCGGCAGCAACTGATTTTGTTACCCGCCGTTTGGGCCGGTCATCGCGCAACGGTGAATCCTCTCTGTTATCAACGGCTGCCGTTGACCGGCGGCTCTTCTGGTTTGGCCGCCGTGATCACGAGATCCGCCAGCAGCCGACCTATGCAATCATGGACCCGCTCGGCGATGTCAAGTTTTTTCGTAGCTGAATATAAATCGAACGTCCCGAGCTCACCCCATAACTTCATGATGCTGAAGCGATCGAAGACCGGAACCTCATGCTGCAACGCAACCCAACGCATGTCTTCTGCATAGGTCCCAAGGGCAATCATCGACTCCGTCCGCGGGCTATATTGCGCGTTGATTAAAACGACATCAGTCCCCGCCGAATGAGCAATATTTATGCCTTTGTCGAGCGCGTGGCTGAATTGATCCGGATCGATCGCGAGCATCGCGTCCACAGTTCCGGTCTGCCAAACAAGAAGCGCGGGCTTGCTCGCACTCAGCGCCGCCGGAAGCCCCTTAACCATCTCGGCGGCGGTTCGTTTCGCTTTAACGTCGGTTGTAACTTTGACGTCGACACCGGGCAGTTGTTGCGCGAGTGCCTGTTGCAGTCGCACCGGATAAGCGTTGCCCGCGCCATTCGAGCCGTTGGGTCCGGGCAGTTGTGAGGAACCGGCCCCCATCACCAATACAGTGAGATGCTTCGCGACGATCGCGCGCGTGACCCGCGGCAACCGGAAACTAGATTCGAGCAGATTTTCTGCGACGCGGCATTCCGCCGGCTGCTCGGCCCATACAGGTCCGCTGCCCAGCATCAGCAACGCCAGCAATAGCAAGCGTTCCTTCATACGTCGCCCCCCGCATAACCCGGCTTCGCGGCGGGCGGGCGCGGTCCCCCACCCTGGCGTTCAGCCTGTCTATACCACGAAATGAGTGCCGCAACGGCCACCATAATGGCAATGCCAAGAAAGCTGACCACCACCTGGGTGAGAACGCGATTGGAAACCTCCGTAAAGACGAAGTGCCCGGCGAAGGACAGAAAGACGCCGATGCAGAATGTTTCAAGCGAATGCTGACCGCACACAATTGCCGGCCAGAAGATGCGTGACTTCAGGGCCGGCCAGTCGCGCGGCACGAAAGCGACCGTTATCACAGCCAGCGCGAGGAAGTGTATGATGCGAAGTACATCGAGATTGGTCTTGTCGATTGGATAGATCGCCTCGCCGACAAATTTCGGCACGAAAACCGCTAGCCTTGGAAAATACCAGGTCATTGCGATGGCGAATGCAAATACGAGATATGCAATTGCCAGACCGACCACCACCTTTGAATGGATCCAGCGCGACAGATTTTGTGCCCCGCCGAGCGCGCACCAGGCGCCGAACACGAACAGCAATTGCCAGGCGAACGGATTGAAGACCCAGGTGCCGCTCGGATACGCCGGGATGTTCCACTCGAACAGCCACATCAGCGCATACAGCGACGCCGACGCCAGCAGTGCGATCGACGGCGCGCGCAATAGCAGCCACAGCATTGGCGGAAACCATGCCAGCAACAGTATATAGAGTGGCAGTATGTCCATATTCACCGGTTTGAACTTCAGCAGAAGAGCCTGAAGGATGGTGACATCCGGATTTTTGAGGAAATCGAGTACGCCCATTTCCTCGGTGTATAGGGGATTGTCGAAGCTGTTTGCGACATACGCAATCTCGGCGAGATAGATCGCCAGAAGGAACACATGCGCGATATAAATTTGCCATGCGCGCTTGAGCACCCGCGCGGAAGCGACGATAAAACCATGTTGCCGCATCGCGCGGCCGTAGACAAAGGCCGCGGTATACCCGGATATGAAGACGAAAATCTCGGTCGCGTCGCTGAAGCCATAGTTCCGGATGGTAATCCAGCTGACCGCGTTCGACGGAATGTGATCGAGGAAAATCAGCCAGAGCGCGAGTCCGCGGAACAAATCAAGCCGGAGATCGCGTTCGGTCGGAACCGGTGCCATGTGCGGCTTTTCTTTCGTGCAGGCTTTCGGTCATAATCCCGGACATCAAGCAAATGGCAAGCCCCGGCCAAGCTAATTTTGCGGGATATAGATGTATCGCGCCGTAACCCGCAAGATCGAGGTCACCGTCACGCCCCGCTATGTCTCGGAGCGGTCGTCGCCGAGCAATGGCTATTTTTTCTGGGCCTATACCATCAATATCGCCAATCTCGGTGTGGACACAGTTCAGCTCAAGATGCGGCATTGGCGCATCACCGACGCGCTTGGCCGCCTGCAGGAGGTCAGGGGTCCGGGTGTTGTCGGCGAGGAACCCACGCTCAAGGCGGGGGAGTCGTTCGAATACACCAGCGGAGTCCCCCTGCCGACGCCATCGGGATTCATGGTCGGCACGTACGGCATGGTGACGGACGCGGGCGAGCACTTCGACATCGAGATCCCGGCGTTTTCGCTCGACTCGTCCTACGCCACGCGAACCATCAACTAGGACTGGCGCCGACCTCGCCCGGCGCGAACTGATAGTGCGCACTGCAGAATTCGCAGGTGACGGAAATCTTGCCGTCCTCGACCATGTGGTCGCGATCGTCCTGCGAGAAACTCTTGAGCATCGCCTCGACATTGTCGCGCGAGCACGAGCATTCCGCACGCAACGGACTGGCGCGGAAGACACGCACGCCCGGCTCATGAAAGAGCCTGTAAACAAGCCGCTCGCTGGAAAGCGATGGATCGATCAGCTCGATATCCTCGACGGTGGATATCAAAGCCTGGCCCTCGACCCAGGCGTCGTCCTCCTCGACGGTGTGAGGTTCGACACCCTCCGGTGCGTCGCCGGGATCAAGATCGGCGACTCGTGCGCGTTCGGGCGCTTTCGGCAAAAATTGCAGCATGATGCCGCCGGCGCGCCAGCGGTGGGTGGGACCATCCGAGCCGGCACGCAGCTCCTCCGCGACTGCCAGGCGCACCCGCGTCGGGATCTGCTCGGAACGGAGAAAATACGCGTGGGCCACGTCCTCCAGTGAGCCGCCTTCGAGCGCGACCAGCCCCTGGTAGCGGTTCATGTCGGGCCCCTGATCGATGGTCATCGCGAGATGACCTTTGCCGAGCAGCGCGCCGCCGTCCGTCTTGCCAGATGCAACTGCGGCAGCCACCCGATCCTTGTCGAAGCGGGCACAGGCTCGCACCTTGTCGGGGGCAATGAAGTCAACAACAAGCATACGGACGGGCCCGTCGCTCTGCGTTTGCAGAATAAAGCGCCCGTCGATCTTCAAGGCCGAGCCGAGCATTGCCGTCAGCACCAGGGCTTCGCCAAGGAGCTTGGCGACCGGTTGCGGATAGGCGTGGCGGGCGAGGATTTCATCCACGGCCGGACCCAGCCGCACGACGCGGCCGCGCAAGTCGAGCTTGGCCACCTCGAACGGCATGACGGTATCGTCGGCCGTGATAGCCGCTGGTGCACGGGACGGAATGGCGATTTGAGGAACGGTCATGGCGGGGTCGGTCATGTGCCTTATGTAGCGTTCGAAGACCGAAAATCGAGAGGTTCGTCATTCAACGGCCGACCGAGGCCGCTCAACGGGCACCCGGAAAGGCCGGGATTTTCAGGTGTCGGCGTGCAGGCACCAGGCAAGCAGACCCTTTTGAGCATGCAGCCGATTTTCCGCCTCATCGAACACGACCGATTGCGGCCCGTCGATCACGTCGTCTGTGACCTCCTCGCCGCGATGCGCCGGCAGGCAGTGCATGAACAGTGCATCGGGCTTGGCTTTCGCCATCAGGCTCGCATTGATCTGGTAGCGCTTGAGCACGTTGTGACGATGCTTGCCGTCGCGGTCGCCCATCGACACCCAGGTGTCGGTGACCACGCAATCGGCATCCTTGACCGCGGCCTCCGGATCATCGCCGATCATGATGGCGGCACCCGACGATTTCACCCAGTCCATCAGCCATTTCTTCGGCCGCAGCTCCGCCGGCGTCGCCACCCGCAACTGGAAGTCGAAGCGCTCGGCCGCGTGCATCCAGCTCGCCAGTACGTTGTTGGAATCCCCGCTCCAGGCCACCGTGCGCCCGCGAATCGGCCCACGTTTTTCCTCGTAGGTCATGACATCGGCCAGCACCTGGCAGGGATGCGACCGCCGCGTCAGCCCGTTAATCACCGGGATTGTCGCATAATGTGCGAGCTCGGCCACGGCCTCGTGATCGAGGATGCGGATCATAATTGCATCAACGTAACGCGACAGCACGCGCGCGGTGTCGGCGAGCGTCTCGCCGCGTCCCAGCTGCATTTCCTGCGCGGTCAGCAGGATCGCTTCGCCGCCAAGCTGCCTCATGGCCACATCGAACGAGACGCGCGTACGCGTTGAAGGCTTGTCGAACACCATCGCCAGTGTCTTTCCGGCGAGCGGCGACGCCATTTGACCGCGCGCGCGTGCGGCTTTCATCGCGCGGCTATTGTCAATCAGCCCGGCAAGCACCGGCTTGGGAAGGTCGGTGAGATCGAGGAAGTGCCTGACACCATTTGCGGTCATGACGCCGCCTTGGCCGCACGCGCGTGCGTTTGCCCCAGGCGCGTGCATGCCCGGTCGATACATGCGACCGCCTCGGCAATCTCCGTCTCGCCGATGATGAGTGGAGGCAACAGACGCACCACATTGTCGCCGGCGCCGACCGCGATCATCTTCTCGGCGCGCAGCTCGTCAATCATCTCGGAAGCCTGCGGAATCATGCGAAGGCCGATCAGCAAACCTTCGCCGCGTACTTCTGCGATCACCGAGGCATGACGGTCCTTCAATTCGGCCAGTCGCTGCTTGAGCAGCAGGGCAGTCCTTCGCACGCGCTCGATGAAGCCGTCGGCCAGCACCACGTCGAGCACGGCATTGGCAACTGCCATCGCCAGCGGATTGCCGCCAAAGGTCGACCCATGCGAGCCGACGGTCATTCCCTTCGAGGCCTCCGCCGTCGCCAGGCAGGCGCCGATCGGAAAGCCACCGCCAAGCGCTTTCGCGAGCGCCATGACATCCGGCGTAATCCCACTGCGTTCATAGGCAAACATCTCGCCGGTGCGCGCGATACCCGTTTGCACTTCATCGAACATGAGCAGCAGCTCATGCTGATCGCACAGCTGGCGCAGGGCACGCAGGAAATTCGGAGCCGCGACCCGCACACCGCCTTCACCCTGGATCGGTTCGATCAGGATTCCCGCAGTTTCAGGACCGATGGCGCGCTTGACCGCATCGAGATCGCCAAAGGGCACCAGATCGAAACCATCGATCGGCGGCCCGAAGCCTTCGAGATATTTCTTGTTGCCAGCGGCCGCGATGGTCGCGAGCGTGCGGCCATGAAAGGCGCCTTCGAAAGTGATGAGACGGTAGCGCTCCGGTTTGCCGGAGGCCGACTGATATTTGCGCGCCATCTTGATCGCACATTCCAGCGCCTCGGCCCCCGAATTCTGGAAAAATACCGTATCGGCGAAGCTTGCCGCACAGAGTCGCTCGGCGAGCACCTCGCCTTCCGGAATGCGATAGAGATTGGATACGTGCCAGACCTTGTGCGCCTGCTCAGTCAGCGCCTTGACCAAATGAGGATGGGCATGTCCCAGCGCATTGACGGCAACGCCGGCTGTAAAATCCAGGTACCGTTCGCCCTCGGCCGTGAACAGCCAAGCGCCCTCGCCCCGCTCGAAAGCGAGATCGGCCCGCGCATAGGTTGGCAATAGATGCGAGTTCACGGCCAGTGTCTTCCATCGAGTATCTTCGGTTACGCATGAACTTGCCCGAAAACCGGCGCCCACTTTTCGGGATCATGCGCTTTCGTTCGCGCAGGGTCTTGCCGGGTGATTACCATTTCGGCGCCATGCGCCCGCCGAAAAGAAATGTGCCGCCTCGCCGGGCGGCACTTTTTTCATTCTATTGCGGGGGCCCGCGCTGTCAATCAACCCGACTCAATTGCACCGCAAGCGCCGATTTTAAAGGAAAACCTGTTGGTAGCTAGCTGGAGCGCTTGCGGGTGAGTCACTGCCTATTGTAGCCTTACGGTCAGGTAGTACGACATCTCGTACCGCCGAGTGATTTTCTGTCCATCCTTGACGCGTATGCGTCTGGCGCCTGTTGGCGTCCGACGACGGGGTTGGATTCTATCCAAGGCCTTGAAGTCTGAGGAGAAATCCCAATGGGCTGGACCGACGAACGGGTCGAACTTCTGAAAAAATTATGGGCGGATGGTCTGTCTGCGAGCCAGATTGCCGCTGAACTCGGCGGAATTACCCGCAACGCCGTCATCGGCAAGGTTCACCGTCTCGGCCTCTCCGGTCGCGCGAAAAGCCCGTCCTCGTCGGCCCCACGGCCGCGCAAGGCACGCTCATCGGGCCACATGATGCGGGTGCCACGCCCATCGATACGCGGCAACACCGCCCTCGCCTATGACTACGACATCGAGCCAGAGCCGGAACTGATCGAAATTCCGCTCGAGCAACGCAAGACCCTGCTTCAGCTGACGGAAAAGACTTGCCGCTGGCCGGTCGGCGATCCAGGCGGCTCGGATTTTTTCTTCTGCGGTGGCGACACCATGAATGACCTGCCCTATTGCTCCTATCATTCCCGTGTTGCCTATCAGCCGGTCAGTGATCGCCGGCGCGACAAGCGTCCATTCCGGAACTGAGCGCGGGCACCGAGCACGCGAGTGATGGCCGGGCATAGCCGTCCAAAGGACGGCGTGCTTTCGCACGCCTATGTCCCGGCCAGCCAAATCACTGATTCACATTTCAAACAGCCAATCAACCAGCAGCGCGCGCCGGCATGCCGGCTCGCGTAAAAAGCATGCGTCATCACCCGTATTGTTTGGCGAGGCCCCGGGTAGGCCCGTCTTCCCGTTGTCTCCCCTCAAATGATGAGGGGGATGGCGCGCCAAGGGGCGCAGCCATTGTAATTGTGTGCCCGCAATCCCTCTCGGAACCGCGGGGCGCCGC
>DASYSQ010000125.1:0-14607 GCA_036003145.1 Pseudolabrys sp. | reverse complement strand
CGTCACAGCGCGGCTTGTCTCGGTCGACGATACCGCCCGCGCGATCAGGACCATGCAGGTCCGCGGCGCACCGTTGATCGGAGCGGCTGCGGCCTATGGCGTCTGGCTCGCTTTGTGTGCTGACGCCTCCGATGAAGCGCTCGAACGTGCCTGTGCCACGCTCATCGCCACGCGGCCGACCGCGATCAATCTTGCATGGGCCCTCGACGAGATGCTGGCAGCCGTGCGCAACCGCCCGCGCGCGGAACGGGCGGACGCCGCGTTGCGCCGCGCGGTAGAGATTGCCGACGAGGATGTGACCATCAACCAGGCCATCGGCCGGCATGGCCTTAAAATCCTTGAGGAAATTGCCGCGAAAAAAAAAGGCGAGCGCGTGAACGTGCTCACCCATTGCAATGCCGGCTGGCTCGCGACCGTCGACTGGGGCACGGCGACTGCCCCGATCTACATGGCGCACGACAAAGGCCTGCCGGTCCAGGTTTTTGCCGGCGAGACACGGCCGCGCAATCAGGGCGCTTCGCTTACCGCCTGGGAGCTTGGTCATCACGGCGTGCCGCATACCGTGATCGCGGACAATACCGGCGGCCATCTGATGCAGCATGGCCTTGTCGACCTGGTCATCGTGGGTGCCGACCGCGTCACGGCCCGGGGCGATGTCTGCAACAAGATCGGCACTTATCTCAAGGCGCTCGCGGCCCACGACAACAAGGTGCCGTTCTATGTGGCGCTGCCGTCGCCAACCATCGATTTCACCGTCAGTGATGGTCTCGCCGAGATTCCAATTGAGCAGCGCGCGCCCGGCGAGGTCACGAACATGACGGGTAAGACCAAAGACGGCCGCATCGAGACAGTCCAGATCGTGCCGGACGGCTCGCCTGTTGCAAACTATGCATTTGATGTCACGCCGGCGCGCCTTGTCACCGGGTTGATCACCGAACGCGGTGTCATTGCCGCGGACCGTGCCGCCCTCGCGCAGACATTTCCGGAGCGTGCCGAAGTCCGGCCAAAATCAAATCGCAAGGTCAGCTGATGGCATTCCTGTCGACGCCGCTCGCATTGCCCATCGATGGCCGCCAGTCGGAAACCGCGCTTGCTATCGCGCGGGGCACGGCGCGGCTGTTGCACGCGCATGGACGTTGCGTGGTCAGCGAATTGCCGCTGCCCTCAGGCCGCCGCGCCGATCTGGTTGCGCTCGATCCGGGCGGCGAAATCTGGATTGTCGAAATCAAGTCATCGATCGCCGATTTTCGCGCGGACCAGAAATGGCATGACTATCGCGCCCATTGCGACCGGTTATTCTTCGCCACCACGATCGAGGTGCCGTGCGAGATTTTTCCGCCCGATACCGGGTTGATCGTGGCCGATGCCTTCGGTGCCGAATTCAAATGCGAGGCGCCCGAGCACAAACTGCCGGCGGCAACGCGCAAGTCGATGATGTTGCTGTTCGCCCGTGCTGCCGCGCTGCGCCTGCAATCGCTCGTGGATCCGACCGGGCCGTACGGTGACGTTGACTGACGGCCGTTACCGCGGCGCGCGCTTTGCCAGAATGCGCTGCAAGGTACGGCGGTGCATGTTGAGGCGGCGAGCGGTTTCCGAGACATTGCGGCCGCAGAGTTCGTAGATGCGCTGGATGTGCTCCCAGCGCACGCGGTCAGCCGACATCGGATTTTCCGGCGGTTCGATCTTGACGTTGTCCAGCGCGAGCAGTGCCGCGACGACATCGTCGGCATCGACGGGCTTGGCCAGGTAGTCGACGGCGCCAAGCTTCACGGCATTTACCGCCGTCGCGATATTGCCGTAACCGGTGAGAATGATACCGCGTGCGTCGGGCCGCCGGCGTTTGAGCGCCGAGATCACATCGAGCCCGTTGCCGTCACCAAGCCGCATGTCGACGACCGCATAAGCCGGTGCTGACTTCTCCACCTGCAGCAAGCCCTCGGATACCGACTCGGCTGTCGTTACGGAAAAGCCCCGTTGCTCCAGTGCCTTGGCGAGGCGCTGAAGGAATGAATAGTCGTCCTCCACGATCAACAAAGATCGTTCGCCGGAGATTTTCTGGTTTGCCGCCGGATTGGCGGTCTCGGTGGTCGCGTCCACGTTTTCACCCGCACTGGCGCTTATCCTAGCTTGCCGCGGCCAGCTGTCGCACGCAACAAATAGTGATCGTGGCGGTGCGCCTCAAGCCGCTGCGAAATTTAATGATTGCTCAAAATCGCTACGGCTCCAGCCCAGCCTGATGATGGCGCCGCGCTCCGGCTGGGGTCGATTTTCAAAGGACAGACTGGCGCCTGAGCGCTCGAGCAGGGTCTTGGCGATGAAGAAACCAAGCCCCAAACCGGCCGGTTCTTCGCCGGTATCGCCGTGGTGATGCCGGCGGCTGGTGACATAGGGCTCGCCAATTCGCGCAAGGATTTCCGGCGCAAATCCCGGCCCATCATCGCTGATCGTGACGCCAACGGAGTCCTCGCTCCATTGCGCGTCAACCAGCACCCGATCACGTGCGAAATCGACCGCATTTTCAAGCAGATTGCCCAGCCCGTAGAGAATGGCTGGATTGCGTGCGCCGACAGGCTCCGCACTGCGATCGCCCGGCACGCTCACCTCGATGGTCACCCCGAAATTGCGATGCGGGGCCACCACTTCTTCAATCAACGCTGTCAATGGCATGCGGTCGAATGGCTCGCCGCCCGCCGACAATTCGGTGAGTTTGGCCAGGATGTCGCGACATCGCCTGGCCTGTTCCCGCAACAGCCGCACGTCGTCGCCATGCGGTGCATTGGGTGCAATCGCGCGCTCCAGCTCCTTGGCGATGACCGATATGGTCGAGAGCGGCGTGCCGAGCTCGTGTGCGGCGGCAGCGGCAAGCCCGTCAAGCTGGGAAAGATGCTGCTCGCGCGCGAGCACCAGTTCGGTCGCAGCGAGTGCATCGGAGAGCTGGCGCGACTCTTCGGTGATCTGCCACGCGTAAGCGCCGATAAAACCGATCGCGAGCAGAATGCACAGCCAGACGCCGATCATGTAGATCGGCGGCAATTGCAACGGGTCATCGCTGTCCCACGGCAGCGGATAATGCACAAATACCAGGATCGTCGCGCACACCACCGCAAAGCCGCCCAGCATCAGGGTGAACCGGGGCGGCAACGCCGTTGCCGACAGCAGCACCGGTCCCAGAAACATGAAGGCGAACGGATTCTGCAAGCCGCCGGTCAGAAACAGGAGCACGGCCAGCTCCGCAACGTCGAAGGCCAGCAGCCAGGCGGCACGGTCAGGCTCAAGGCGCTGCGTCATGTGGAAACGCAACCGCAGCGCCACATTGAGCCAGGCCGCCAGGATGATTGCCGCAAGGCAGGCGTAAATCGGCAGTTCGAAATCGAGTCCATAGTAAACCACCAGCACGGCGGTGGTCTGACCGATGATCGCGAGCCACCGCAGCCGCACCAGTGTGTCGAGGCGCACATTGCGGCGCGGGTGGTGCGGGCTGAGGCCAAATACAGGCATAGTGCAGTCTAACGCCGCGCCGCGTGCGCACAAATTGCCCCCGCATCGCGGGGCTTGCACTTCCTGCGGCGGAGCGTCACATCTTTTGCGGCATGGACGCGCAAACCACTTCCGCCATCGCAATCGAGCAATTGGTCAAGCGCTACAAGGGCGTGGCGGCAGTTGATGGCATCTCCTTCCGTCTGGCCCGCGGCTCGATCACGGGCCTCCTCGGCGGCAACGGCGCGGGCAAAACCACCACGATTGCGATGATCATGGGCCTGGTCACGCCCACGGCGGGAACCGTGACAGTGCTCGGCGCCGACATGCCGCGGGAACGCTATCGCGTGCTGCACCGGATGAACTTCGAGAGTCCCTATGTCGACGTGCCGATGCGCCTTACGGTGCGGCAGAACCTCTCCGTGTTCGCGCAGCTTTACGCGGTGAAAGACATTGACGGGCGCATCGACAGTCTGGCTGCCGAGCTCGAGCTGACCGACTTTCTCGACCGGCCGACCGGCAAGCTCTCCGCTGGACAAAAGACGCGCGTTTCGCTCGCCAAGGCGCTGCTCAATAAGCCGGAAGTGCTCCTGCTTGATGAGCCGACCGCTTCGCTCGACCCCGACACTGCGGATTGGGTGCGTTCGCGCCTCGAGCGCTATCGCGCCGCGCAGGGTGCGACCGTGCTGCTTGCCTCCCACAATATGGCCGAGGTCGAGCGTCTGTGCGAGCGCGTCATCATCATGAAGAAAGGCTGCATCGAGGACGACGATACGCCTGCACATCTGCTCTCGCGCTACGGCCGCGAGACTTTGGAAGATGTTTTCCTCGATGTTGCGCGCGGCCGGCGGCAGAGCGAGGCCGCTCAATGAGCGTCAGCGACACCGGTCTGGAATTTTCATTCAATCGTGTCGCCGCCATGGTGCGGCGCTACTGGTATCTGCTGCGTTCCTCATGGCCGCGCATTCTCGACCTGATCTATTGGCCGGCTGTGCAAATGCTGATGTGGGGTTTTCTGCAGGTCTACATTTCGCAGAATGCAGGATTTTTTGCACGCGCCGGCGGCGTCTTCATCGGCTCGGTGCTGCTGTGGGACATCCTGTTTCGCGGCCAGCTCGGCTTCTCTATTTCGTTTCTCGAAGAAATGTATGCGCGCAACCTCGGCAACATCATGATGTCGCCGCTGCGCCCGGCTGAATTCCTGCTCGCGCTCATGATCATGAGCATCGTGCGGCTGGCGATCGGCATGATCCCGGTCTCGTTCCTTGCCATCGCGTTCTTCGGATTCAATCTGTGGGCGCTCGGTCTGGCGCTCGCCGCTTTCTTCGCCAATCTCATCCTGACGAGCTGGGCGGTCGGGGTTTTTATTGCGGGCCTGTTGTTACGAAATGGTCTCGGGGCCGAAAGCATGGCCTGGACCATCATGTTTCTGTTTCTGCCGCTGACCTGCGTCTATTACCCGGTCGCGGTCTTGCCGGAATGGCTCCAGTATTTCTCTTGGGCGCTGCCCCCGACCTACGTATTTGAAGGCATGCGCGCGCTGGTGATCGACCATGTGTTCCGTGCCGATCTGATGGCGCAGGCTTTCGTGTTGAACATCGTTATGTTCGCAGCTGCATCATTGGCGTTCATGAAGCTGCTGCAGAGTGCGCGGGCCCAAGGCTCGCTTTTGCAGACCGGCGAGTAGGTCAAAAACCTGCGTATTTGGTGTGGCTTAAGAGCCACAGCCGCGTTGTAAACCAGACAAGAACGACTTACCTCTATGTTGACGCTATGACAGAAAAACGACAGGCTCCCGCACTGCAGCGAGGGTTGGGGACTGATTCCATGGCAATTGGTGAATTCGGCGGAGCAGCAACGCTCTCCGACGACAACGGCGTCTTGTTGGCGACGCCGATGTACTGGTTCTACGAAATGGGCCACGCGGCGCTCAATCCGGCGCGCGCCTTCGCCGATGCCACGCGATTGTTCTTCAAAAACCCGGCCAATCCGCTTGCCCATACCGCCTACGGCAAGTCGGTGGCGGCGACGGCGGAGTTGTTCGAGCGCTCGACCCGGCGCTATCGGCGGCCGGAATGGGGCATCAATTCGACCACCGTCGGCGCCGAAAAAATTCCGGTGAACATCAAGACCGTGTGGCAGCGTCCGTTCTGCCGGCTCCTGCATTTCGAACGCGCCTTCGAACGTCCGCCGCGGCGTCCTCAGCCAAAATTGCTGATTGTGGCGCCGATGTCGGGACATTACCCGACATTGCTGCGCGGGACAGTGGAGACGTTTCTTCCAAATCACGACGTCTACTTCACCGAGTGGATCGACGCGCGCATGGTGCCCGTGGCCGAAGGGCGTTTCGATCTCGATGACTACATCGATTATATCATTTCGATATTGCACCAGCTTGGCGGTGACGTGCACGTCATCGCAGTGTGCCAGCCCTCAGTGCCCGTGCTCGCTGCCGTCGCGCTCATGGAGGCCGACAACGATCCGGACGTGCCGCGCTCGATGGTGCTGATCGGCGGGCCGATCGATACGCGTGTCAATCCCAATGAGGTCAACAATCTGGCGAAGCGACGCGGACTCAACTGGTTCCGCACTCACGTCATATCAAAAGTGCCGTTCCCGCATCCCGGCATAATGCGCGACGTCTATCCGGGCTTCCTGCAGCTTCACGGCTTCATGAGCATGAATCTCGATCGGCACATCGAGGCCCACCACAATTTGTTTCTGCATCTGGTCAAGGGTGATGGCGATTCAGCGCAGAAGCACCGCGAGTTCTACGATGAATATCTGGCGGTCATGGATCTCGCGGCCGAGTTCTATCTGCAGACCGTGGATACCGTGTTCCTCCGCCATGCGCTGCCGAAGGGCGAGATGACGCATCGTGGCCGTCTTGTGGACCCACGTGCGATCAAGCGCGTTGCACTCATGACGGTGGAAGGCGAGAACGACGACATTTCGAGCGTCGGTCAAACCGAAGCTGCGCATGCCTTGTGCGTCAACATTCCGGACGAGCACAAGGTGCATTATGTACAGCCCAATGTCGGCCACTATGGAGCGTTCAACGGTTCGCGCTTTCAGGCCGAGATCGCTCCGCGCATCGCCGATTTCGTGCTGTCGCGCAACGGCGAGCGTAACCTGCGCTCTCCCATGCTGAAGGTTGTGGGTCAGCGTTGATCTCGCGCCTTCGCACTTATTTTGGCAGACTGTCGTCCCGATCTGATTCGGGGACGACCATGTCTGCACCGCTGCGCGCCCTGCTTTTTCGCCGCACCAGCGAGCCGTCGGCGATCACGGTCCATTTCGACGGCGAGATTTATCTCGTGAACGTGCGCCGGCATCGGCAGGCGCGCCGCTACACGCTTCGAATACACGCCGCGAGCCGCGAAATCGTGCTCACGATGCCGCCGCGCGGCAGCGTGAAACAGGCGAAAGATTTCGCCCAAAAACACGGCGCCTGGATCACGGCGCGGCTCAGGCGCTTCCCCGCCGCGGCTCCTTTTACGCACGGTACCATGCTGCCGTTGCGCGGCCGCGAACACCGCATCGAGCATCGGTGCGGTGCACGTGGCACCGTCTGGGTCGAGACTCACGGGAGTGACCATCTGCTCTGTGTTGCGGGCGAAGAGGCTCATGTGCCGCGCCGGGTACGCGACTATCTCAAGCGTGAGGCCAAGCGCGACCTTGAGGCGGCGAGCCGTCTGGCGGCGCAAACGCTTGGTGTCGGGATCAGGCGCGTGTCGGTGCGCGACCAGACGAGCCGCTGGGGCTCATGTTCGTCGACCGGCGTGCTGTCCTATTCATGGCGATTGATTCTTGCTCCGCCTTTTGTGCTCGACTATCTCGCCGCGCATGAGGTTGCTCACCTGATCGAGATGAATCACTCGCGCCGGTTCTGGCGGCTGGTTGAGCGCATTTGCCCGCAGATGGGTCGCGCCAAGGCCTGGCTCGACGCGCATGGCGCCGATCTGCATCGCTACGGCCTCGACCCGCGGTAGCTGGTGTCGCGTTGCCATCCCAAGCGAGATGGTCGCGACAAGCGCGGCCATGACGCCTGCATAAATGGATTCCATCTGCACATGCTGCGACCCGGCACTTTCGCGCTCACGGCTCTGCTTGCGGGCTTGAGCGCGGTCGGTCCGCTCACCACGGATATGTACCTGCCGTCGCTGCCGGACATCGCGCGGCAGCTCGATGCGTCGACGGCGCAGGTGCAGCTCACGATTTCCGCGTATCTGATCGGGTTCGCGGTTGGCCAGATTTTCTACGGCCCGGTGTCCGACCGGCACGGCCGCAAGCCGGTGTTGCTGGCTGCGATCGCGCTTTATTGCGTCGCGAGCCTGGCTTGCGCGCTGTCGACCTCGATCGAGATGCTGATCGTGGCCCGCGCGTTTCAGGCACTCGGCGGGTCAGGCGGCATCGTGCTGACGCGGGCGATTGTGCGCGACATCTATTCGGGCGCCCGCGCCGGACGGGAATTATCGCTGATCGCCTCGGTGATGGCGCTGGCGCCGGTTCTGGCGCCAATTGTCGGCGGCCTGGTGCAAACCGGGTTTGGCTGGCGGGCAACGTTTCTGGTGCTGGTGATTGCCGGCCTGGCCGGCGCGGGGATTGTCTGGGCTCTTCTGCCCGAAACCCTGAACGCGCGCGCGGCTGAACCGGTTTCACTGGCGTCGATGGCGCGCTCCTACCGCGTGGTTGCGCGTCATCGGGCCTATCTCGCCTACCTCGGTATTACCTCTGCGAGCTATGCCGGTCTGTTCGCCTGGATTTCCGGCTCGGCATTCGTCCTGCAAAATCTCTATGGCCTCACGCCGTTTAATTTCGGCGTTGCCTTTGCGCTCGGGTCGGTCGGTTACATGACCGGCTCGGCTCTGGCGGCACGCATCGTGGTGAAACTGGGGCTCGATCGCGTCCTCGGGCTTGGCGGTTGTGCCTGCGCAGCCGGAGGCCTTGCCATGGTGGCGGCGGTCGGGTTCGGACTGACGTCGCCCGTGTCGCTCGTTCTTCCGATCGCGATTTATCTCGCCGGTCTCGGCATGGTGCTGCCGCAAGGCATCGCCGGAGCAATGTCGCCATTTCCGGAACGGGCCGGAGCCGCGTCGTCGCTGTTCGGATTTGTGCAGCAGAGCGTTGCGGCACTGTGCGGCGCGGCCGTTGGCTGGTTTCTGGGACACGACGCCTGGCCGCTTGCGCTCGGTGTGGCCGCGATGGGCTGCGCGACCCTGGGGCTGTGGCTTGCGACGCGGGGAATTCGCCAAGCCGGCGCGAAACGTTAGATCAGCGGCGTCCGAAAATATTGTTGAGCAGCCAGCCGTCGAGGCCGCCGCTGCCGGTGGTCGCCGAATTGTTCGCCGCGACCGGTTGCACGGGAGCAGGCGGTATGGGCCTTGCGTTCCCGCCGCCGCCAAACAGTCCCGAGAAGAAATTGCCGGTCGAAGCGCCGGGCAGGCTTGCCACCGGTACGCCCTGGTGAGCACTGCGCATGAACCGGCTCCAGATGTCCACCGGCAGGCTGCCGCCCGTCACGTGTTTTGTCGGCGTGCCGTCGTCATTGCCGAGCCAGACGCCGGTGACAAGATGTGCGGTGTAGCCGATGAACCAGGCATCGCGGAAATCCTGCGACGTGCCGGTCTTTCCGGCCGCCGGCCAGCCAGGCAGCGCGGCCTTGTGCGCCGTGCCGATGGTCAGGGTTTCCGCCATCATGGCGTTCATCATGGCCACATAGCGTGCGTCGATGATGCGGCCGAGCTGCTGGATGTTGCGGGCATAGAGCACTTTGCCGTTGGCTGCGATAATCTTGTCGATCACACGCGGAATCAGGGCGTAGCCGCCATTGGCAAAGGGCGCATAGGCACCGACCAGTTCGAGCATCGAAACTTCCGAGGTGCCGAGCGCGATGGACGCGTTAGGTTCGAGCCTCGAGGCAATGCCAAGACGATAAGCCGTACGAACCACTGCCATCGGCGTTAGTTCCAGCGTCAGCCGAACCGAGACCGTGTTCAGCGACAGCGCAAGCGCCCTGGTCAGCGTCACCGGGCCGAAATATTCGTGGTTGTAGTTTTCAGGCTGCCAGCCTTTGACGCTGATCGGCTTGTCCTCGCGCACGGTGTCGGGCGTCAGGCCGTGCTCGACAGCGGTGAGATAGACGAAGGGCTTGAAGGCAGAGCCAGGCTGGCGCTTGGCGGCGACCGCGCGATTGAACTGGCTGCCGGCGTAGCTGCGGCCGCCAACCATGGCGCGCACCGCCCCGTCCGGCGTCATGGCGACCATCGCGCCTTGCGCAACGCCATTTTTGTCGCCCTTCTGCGCGAGCTCCTCTTCGAGCGTTTTTTCCGCGCTGGCCTGCAGGCTTGCGTCGATCGTGGTGTACACCACGATGTCTTCGTCGACATGGCCGAGCGCGTCATTGAGGGCATCCATGACCCAGTCGGCCACGTAATTCACGGCGCCGTTGCTGGCCTGCGCGACAATCCTTGGTGGGCGCGACAATGCAATGCGTTCGGTGCTGACATTGATGAATTTAAGCTCCGCCATCATTGCGAGCACGATCTTGGCGCGCTTTTCAGCGCCGTCGAAATTACGTGTAGGGGCAAGCCGCGACGGTGATTTCACCAATCCCGCGAGCAGCGCGGCTTCGGCCAAGGTGATTTGCTTGGCGGATTTTCCAAAATAGCGCTGCGAAGCTTGCTCGATCCCGTAGGCGCCCGACCCGAAATAGACCCGGTTGAGATACATTTCGAGGATCTGCGTCTTGGAAAATTTACGCTCGAGCCAGAGCGCAAGGATAGCCTCTTGAAGCTTGCGGGTGATCGTGCGCTCTTGCGTCAGAAAAAGATTCTTGGCGAGCTGCTGCGTAATCGTGGAGCCGCCTTGCGCGACGCCGCGATGTAAAATGTTTGCGAAGGCGGCGCGCCCGATCCCGAACGGATCAACGCCGTAATGCTCGTAGAAGCGCCGGTCTTCGATGGCGACAAAAGCTCTCGGCACATAAGCCGGCATCTCCTTCAAGGGCGTCGGTGCGCCGGCGAGATCGCCGCGACGGGCAAGCGCGTGGCCCTGCGCATCGACGATCTGGATCGAGGGTGGACGCTTCGGAATTTCCAGCGACTGGATGGGCGGCAGATGTGCGCCGACCCAGGCAACAACGCCGGCGCCGCCGATCGCGATCCACAGGCAGGCAACCAGGCTCCAGTATGCGATGCGGCCAATGATTGCGCGCTTGCTACGCCCGCCGCGTGCCTTGCGTGCGCGCCGCTTGCGGCGTCGTGCGGGTGGTTTGCTGTCCGAGGCAGGTCTTTCGGCCGCAGGCGCGGGCCGATCATCGGCGGACACGCGCAGCTCGGGGCTTTTATCAAACGCCGGTTCCCGGCGTGTGCCCGCTCGTCCCCGTTTTGACGCCATCACGCGACCCGTTCCGTGCCGGCGGATACAAGCGCCGGTCCCCGAGGTCACGCTAAGCGGGCTGATTTAAGGGGCCGTTAAGGTGCGTTTTTGCGGTAAATCGGGCCCGTCTGCGGCCTTTTAATTGAGCGCAGCTTATTCAGACTTATTGCCTTCTGCGGTCGCAAAAAGCCCGACCAAAGCGCGCTTGACCGCCGCTTGGCGCGTCGGCGAATTGATTTGCGCACCCATAAGATCGGTCACGTAGAACACGTCCACGACCCGCTCGCCAAATGTTGCAACGTGGGCGGACGCAATATTGAGATTGAGCTTCGAAAGCGTCGCCGTCAGCTCATAAAGCAGGCCGGTGCGATCGAGCCCCGTGACCTCGACCATCGTGTAGCGGTGGGACCACTGGTTGTTGATGGTGACCGTCGGTTCCAGCGCGAAAGCGCGGATGCGGCCTTTGGGTGGCGCGCGCTTGGCTACGACATCGGGCAGCCGCAACTCGCCGCGTAGCGCCTTTTCAATTGAGTCGGCAATACGGTTGGCGCGCCGTTCCTCGTCTTCGTCGCGTTCGAATTCGCGCGACAGCGAAATGGTGTCGAGCGCGCGGCCGTCGGTGGTGGTGTAGATCTGCGCATCGACAATGTTTGCGCCGGCCATCGCGCATGCGCCGGCAATGATCGACAGCAGCCAGGGATGGTCGGGTGCGAGCAGCGTGAGCTCGGTGACCGCCCGCTCGGCGTCGAACGCGACGGACGTTGCGAGCCGCTTTTCGGCATCCTCGGTCGCCCGCACGAAATTGGCGTGCACGATCTTGTGCGGAAGATCGACCTTGAGCCAATAAGCCGGATAGAGCTTGGCGATGTACGTCTCGAGCCGGTCTTGCGGCCAACTCGTCATCGCCTGGCGGAACTCGTTCTGCGCGATCGTCACGCGCTGCGCCCGATTGACCTCCGAGAAGCCGCCGGTGAGAACCGGCTCGGTCTCGTAATAAAGCGTACGAATGAGCTGGGCTTTCCAGCCGTTCCACACGCCCGGGCCAACCGCGCGAATGTCGGCCGTGGTCAGGATGGTCAGCAATTTTAGCCGCTCGGCCGATTGCACGGTGGCAGCAAAATTCTCGATGGTCTTGCGGTCGGACAAGTCTCGCGACTGTGCAACGCTCGACATGACCAGGTGGTTTTCGATGAGCCATGCGGCCGTTTCGGTCTCCGCCGCTGAAAAACCGAGCCGCGGGCAGAAACGCCTCGCCACGCGCGCGCCGGCGATGGAGTGGTCTTCCGGGCGGCCCTTGGCGATGTCGTGCAGAAACATCGTGACGTAGAGAACGCGCCGGTGTTCGGGCAGTATCTTGTGCATCAGCTCGTTGGCGAGCGGGGTCTCGCTGTTGCTGCCGCGGTCGATTTCGGCGAGCACACCGATGCAGCGCAGCAGATGTTCGTCCACCGTATAATGGTGGTACATATTGAACTGCATCATGGCGACGATCTTGCCGAAAGCCGGCACAAAGTGGCCGAGCACGCCCGCCTCGTTCATGCGCCGCAGCACGGTTTCCGGGTCGTTTTTCGAGGTTAGTATGTCGACGAATAATTCGTTGGCCTCCTCGTTTTCACGCAACTTCGCATCGATCAGCTTGAGCGAGCGCGTGATGGCGCGCATGGCATCTGGGTGAAAAGCGAGATTGTGCTTCTGAGCCAGATAGAAGATCCGGATCAGATTTACGGGATCGCGCTTGAAAACGTTCGGCTGGGCGAGGCGAATACGGTTTTTGTCGACGATAAAGTCATCGCTTTCGGCAATCTTGCGGCGCTTCACAGGCCGCAGGCGCGCCATTACGCGGCTGAGAACCGGAACGCTCTTGGCGTGACTATCTTCCAGTTCGGCGCACAGGATCGCCGTAAGATCACCGACGTCCTTGGCGATCAGGAAGTAGTGTTTCATGAAGCGTTCGACGTCCTGCAAGCCGGGATGCTCGGTGTAACCTAAGCGCACGGCAATCTCGCGCTGGATATCGAATGACAGGCGTTCTTCGGCGCGGCCCATGAGGAAATGCATGTGGCATCGCACCGACCAGAGAAAATCCTCGCAGGCGCGGAAGCGCTGGTATTCGGGTTTATCGAACACCCCGCGCTTGATGAGCTCGTCCGGTTCACGAACGCGATAGACGTATTTGGCAATCCAGAACAGCGTGTGCAGGTCGCGCAGCCCGCCTTTGCCATCCTTCACATTCGGCTCGACCAGGTAGCGCGATTGCCCGCTGCGGCGGACGCGGTCTTCGCGCTCGGCGAGTTTGGCGGCAACGAATTCCGACGCTGTGTTGCGCACGACCTCGTTGTCGAAACGGGTCTGCAACTCGTCGAACAACTTCTTGTCGCCCAGCAGAAAGCGCGCTTCCAGGATGGCCGTGCGGATTGTCATGTCCGCCTTGGCCTGGCGGATGCATTCATCGACCGATCGCGTGGCGTGGCCGACTTTTAGTCCGGTGTCCCAAAGACAATAGAGAATTGCCTCCGCGACCGACTCACCCCAGGCGGTTTGTTTGTACGGCAGCAGGAACAGCAGATCGATGTCGGAGCCGGGCGCCTGCAATCCCCGGCCGTAGCCGCCGGTCGCGACCACCGCCATGCGTTCGGCTTCGGACGGATTCTGCGAGGGGTAAAGTTTGCGCGCGGAGTCGAACAGAATGCGAATGATCTGGTCTTCCATCCGGCACAGGCGCTCGGCGCAGCGGCGGCCGTGCCGGTCTTTCAAGAGCAGTTGCTCGGCTTTCGCGCGCCCTTCGGCGAGCGCCAATTTCAGGCGCTGGGCCAGCACCGAACGCAACTCGCGCTCGCCGCCGGTGTGCGCCTTGAGGAGTTCCTCGATTTCGGCGGTGAGAGCGCGCGCGTCGATCAGGTCGCCCGAGGAGCGGGCGGGAGTTTCGGACGCCGAACGCGTACTGCTGTCGAGAGCAAGCGAAGCCATGGGCCTAGGGGGATAGCGGAGGCGAGGCTTTAAGTCACGGGCAGACAGAAAGATATTCGGTGGCCTACGAAAAGTGCCTAGAAATTTGGCGGTGTAATGTGGTTCCTTGTGCGGGCCTGTCCCAGTCAGCCCCCTTGCCGGGCGCCGGGACATATAAGAAGCCGGGAGGAATTCGAAATGCGGATGTTTCAGGTTTGCGTGTGCGGCCAGCCGTTACAGCTTAACGAGCAACCCACACCACAACCGAAGGGCAGTGAAGTCCTGCTGAAAGTTCTGGCAGCCGGCGTATGCCACAGCGATCTCCATCTGGCGGATGGCTGGTTCGACCTCGGCGGCGGCAAGAAAATGAGTCTGGCCGACCGCGGTATGAAACTTCCCGTGACGCTGGGCCACGAAAACGTCGGCGAGGTGGTGGCGGCCGGTCCCGACGCCAAAGGCGTCAAGATTGGCGCGCGCGTGCTGGCGCATCCGTGGATCGGTTGCGGAACATGCGATCCGTGCAAGCGCGGCGAGGAAAATCTCTGCCGCGCCATGCGCAGCCTCGGCGTCTTCTCGAACGGCGGATATGCCGACTACCTGATGGTGCCGCATCCGCGTTATCTGTTCGACATCGGCGACCTGCCGCCGGAGCGCGCGGCCCCGCTCGCCTGCTCGGGCGTGACGACCTACGGCGCGCTGAAAAAGATTCCGACGCTGACGAGCGAACCGACGGTGATCATCGGCGCCGGCGGCCTTGGGCTGATGTGTCTCGCCTTGCACAAGGCGATGGGCGGCCATAGCGCC
>DASYSQ010000124.1:0-3035 GCA_036003145.1 Pseudolabrys sp. | reverse complement strand
AAAATCAGGCGCGCGCTTCACCGAGAAGCAGGGCTATTACCTGGCCTTTATCCATACCTACGTCCACATGTTCGGACGTCCGCCCGCCGAAGCCGACATCCAGCGCCACTTCCGCGTCAGCCCGCCTTCGGTCCACCAGATGATCGTCACCCTCGAACGGAACGCCTTCATCCGACGTCAACCCGGCGTCCCAAGAAGCATCGAAGTCCTCGTCCCGCCGGAAAGCTTGCCGATCCTCGAATGGCTCGGTATCAAAACGTCAAAATCACCGTGATGAACCACTAGCCGAACTTGGCATCGTGTCGGCCAAGGGCCGGAACGGAACGGCGGAGTTGCTCCGGATTATCGCGGATGGCCGGGTCTCGCCGGCGGTGTGCAGCATTCTCAAGGTGCTGGCGCGGCAGTATGGTGCGATCGGCACCGAGATCGCTTCCATTGACAAGAACATCATGGTCCTGCACCGGGCCTGTGAGGCGAGCCGACGGTTGGGGGAGATCCCCGGCATCGGTCCGATCGGCGCTACCGCGCTGGTTGCCGAGATTAGCGACTGGAACGCTTTCGGGTCAGGACGCAGTCTTGCGGCCTGGATGCCGAAGCAATGCAGCACCGGCGGCAAGGAGAGGCTCGGCCGCATCACCAAACAGGGCAATCGATACTTGAGGTGGCTACTCGTCGTCGGGGCAATGGCCGTCATCCGCTACGCGCGCAAGCACGGAACCGGGAGGCGGCCATGGCTTGGCCGATTGATGGAGCGCCGGCCGACGAAAGTGGCGGCCGTCGCGCTCGCCAACAAGATTGCACGGATGGCCTGGGCCATCATGGTCCGCAACGAAAGATACAAAGAGCCGAAACTGTTGCTGGCGGCCTGAGGCACGCCGGGAGCTAGCTCGGCAACACCGATTGGCGAGGGCATGACGACGTAATGCAGATACGGTCGTTCCGGGGATCGGGAGAACCCGTTTGGGTCAACGCACCACTTCCAAAGTGCGCCAGTTTGTTTGGGACCCGATCCGCGCAGAGCATTAGGGCCAGCGGCCATACCTGTCGCACCAACAGGCCGGACACGTGACCGCACCCGACCAATGCTGCAAAACGTCAGAAAGTTCTTGCCAGGGCGCCGTCCACACGTGACCCAGGCCGTGTAGAAACGTTTTTCGTCTCCCAAAAACTGCACGTAACCGGGCGCGATGGGGCCTCTCGACGCGACCGTCTGAGCTTATTTTTGCTGTATCGAGTCAGGATTCAACTTGGCGCAACCTGGGGCCGCGCTGGGCGAGATGAACGGTCACAAAACGCGTACAACATGACACGCTGCTCATGTCCGGATCGCCGCGAGGAACGGTTTGATACCGACGATGTTCATCACGCGCGTGAGGTTGTAGGCGAGCACGTGCAGCGCCATCTCAGTCGCCACCTTCGGCAGCGTCTTCATCAGAAAGTGCGTCGCCCCCATCCGCATCTTCAGGGTGGCGAACGGATGCTCGACGGTTTCGCGGCGCACACGCATGGCTTGCGGGTTCTGATCGAGCCGCGTCTGCGCGGCCTCGACGACGTGTTCGTATTCCCAGCGTTTGATGCGGCGCTCGTTGGACGTTGTGCACTGATCCTTGAACGGGCATGTGCGGCACGCCTTCGTCAAGTAAATCCGCATTTTCTGGCCATCTTCATCAGCGGTGAAGTGGTGCGCCAGCTTCTCGCCGGCCGGGCAGCGATAGACATCGTCCTTGGCCAAATAAACAAAATCAGGTTTACCAAAGCGGCCTGCCGACTTGGCGCCCGAAGTTTGCGGCTTGGGCAGCGTGACCGCGACGCCGGCCTGTTCGCAGGCCAGGATTTCCTCACCTTTGAAGTAACCCCGATCCGCAACGACGTCCAAGTTATCGCTGTGCAGCGCGGCTTTCGCCGCCTGCGCCATCGTCGCCAGTTGCGATCTATCGGTGCCGATGTTGGTGACCTCGTGCGCGACAATCAGATGGTTCGTGGTGTCGACCGCACTTTGCACATTGTAAGCGACCATGCCTGAGCCGCGCCCGCTCGTTGCCATCGAACGGCAATCGGGATCGGTCAGCGATATTTGCTTGTCGTGCGAGGCGAGCAATGCCTTTTCAATCGCGGCCAGCCGCTTCACTTCTTCTTCAAGCTTCGAAAGCTTTTCCTTAAGCCGCGTCTTGGTCAACAGCACCGCTTCCGACAGGCCTTCTCCTGCGGCAGTCCGGCGGTCGGCGGTGTCGAGTTGGCTCATGTAGCGCGCCACGCTCTCTTCGATCTGCTTCTGGCGGCGTTTGATTTTGCCCTGCGTGAAGTTGTTGTCGCGACTGTTCACGGCCTTGAACTTGCTCCCGTCGACGGCAACGCTGGCTTTCGCCAGCAGACCCATCTTGCGGCACAACTCGACGAATTGCGCGCAAACTTTCCTGATCGCGGGACCATTGTCCTTGCGGAAGTCGGCGATGGTTTTGTGATCCGGAACGAGCCGCCCGGTCAGCCACATCACTTCCAGATTGCGGCCAGCCTCACGCTCCAGCCGCCGGCTCGATTGGACCCGGTTGAGATAACCGTAGATGTAAAGCTTGAGCATCGGCGAAGGATGATACGCAGGCCGGCCGGTCGCTGCCGGATCGACGCCGTCAAACCCGAGGTCGCGGAGTTCCAGCGCATCGACGAACACATCGACCACCCGAACAGGATTGCTTTCGTCGACCCAATCCTCAAGGCATTCTGGCAGCAACGTCGCCTGCCCGCGATCCAGTCCCGCCACAAAGCCTGGCATCAAATCCCCCGCCGATTCAGTAGGGGATCATGGCATGGGAAGAGTTTTCACACAGCCTGGGCCCAAAACGGACATGCCCTGGTCACCCGGTGACGTCTGCATTTGGGGAGCAAAGCCGACATGGCGGATTTACGAGTGCACGCCCTAATTTGTCATCAGGCGCGCGCTCGGAATTCATCAGCCGCTGCGGATATGTTCAGCACCAAATGCCATCACCACACCCGGGCACAGGGGTTGTAGATTCTGGGCTCGCATTGCGCGCGCC
>DASYSQ010000123.1:0-2682 GCA_036003145.1 Pseudolabrys sp. | reverse complement strand
CTCGTCATCGGCACCGTCTTCGGACTGCTCATGGGACGCAGCCCCACATTCGACCGGGTCTTCCGCGTTTACATCAATGGCTTTAATGCCATGCCGATGATCATCGTGTTGCCGCTGTTTTCGTTGTGGTTCGGTTATTCGGGCGCGGCCCGCATCGCCACCATTATCTTCGCCGCAATATTCGCCATCACAATGAACGTCGCCGACGGAGCCCGCTCGGTGCCACGTGAATATCTGGAGGTGTCCCGCTCATTCCGCTCCGGCCGGCTGCGGGCGTTAACCGATATCATCCTGCCCGCTTCCATGCCCTATTTGCTCGCGGGCTTCCGGCTCGCCGCCGGCCGCGCATTGATTGGCGCGGTGGTGGCGGAGTTCTTCCTTTCGGTCGGAGGGCTCGGCTACTACATCCTCTATAATTCGCGCTCCTATCATCACAACGAGGCCTTCGTGGGCGTGTTGCTGCTCGCGGGCTTCGGCGTCGGTTTCGAATTGCTGGTGAACTGGACGACGCGGCACTTCATGCCCTGGTATCGTCGCGACGAAAAAGCGAGCTAGCGCCCCTCTTTTACGATCATCACAAGGAAATTCTGCATGTCATCAGACCCCTTGCTCAAGGCCGCGATCGCGCATTGGGGCCCTCGGTTCGTCGCCAACGGCGTGGTGCTGACCGATTTCGAGGAGGTCACCGGTTCGATCTCTTCATATGACGATTGGTGCAGTGCCTGGTCGGCACGCGCCGGACATCACGAGAAACTCGGACGTGACGCGCTCGCGAAGAAACATTCGTTGACAGCCGGAGAATGTCTGCAACGTGCCGGCGTCTACTATCACTTCGCTTCCTTCCTCTTCGTCCATGACCAGGCGCAGATGAAAGCCGCGCACAGGAAGCAGATCGAATGCCGGCAGATGGCCCTCCCTCACTTGAGACCGTCCGGCGAACGTGTCGAGATCCCGTATCAGGGAAAGACGCTCGCCGGCATCTTGCGCAAGCCGGCGGGCATCGAGCGGCCACCGGTTCTGGTGATGGCGGTCGGACTCGATTCGACCAAGGAAGAAGGCGACGCCTACGAAGCACCGTTCCTTGCACGCGGTATCGCAACGCTCATTTTCGAAGGGCCGGGCCAGGGCGAAGCGCAATATGACTTCGCCATTCGCGGCGACTACGAAGTGCCGGTAAAGGCCGTTATCGATTTCGTCGAAAAGCGGGCCGATCTCGATGCCAAACGTCTTGGCATGTGGGGCGTGAGCCTGGGCGGCTACTATGCCCCGCGAGCCGCGGCATTCGACAAACGCATCAAAGCCTGCATCGCACTGGGCGGACCATTCAACTGGGGCGCGGCCTGGGATGGCCTGCCGGAACTCACACGCGATGCCTTTCGTGTGCGCAGCCACTGCAAGACGCAGGACGAGGCACGCAATAACGCCAGCACACTGTCGCTTGAAGGCGTGGCGCAGAATATCACCTGTCCGCTCTTCATCGTGAACGGACGGCTCGATCGCATCGTGCCGGCCAAGGACGCCGAGCGCCTCGCGCGTGAGGCGAAAGGGCCGGTCGAGTTGATGATGATCGAGGACGGCAACCACATTGCGACCAACCGCGCCTATCGCTGGCGCTCGCAAAGCGCCGACTGGATGGCGGAACAGCTCAAATAATATGGAAGCCGCGTGGCATTGCGTGCAGCCGCTCAATTCCGGTGTTTGTGATCAACACCATCTCGCCGCTCTGCACGCCGGCCTTGCCATCGCGGGTGACGACGTTCGGCTGAATGACCACGGTCTGTCCGGCGCGGAACGGTTCCTGTGGCACGGGGCCGGCCGGGCGGCTCTTGCAGCCGAGGATCGGCGGCAGATAACCGCCGCCATAGCCATGCAAGAGATCGTCGATGATGGTGAAGCCGGCGTCCTCGATCACGCCTGAGGCCTCGATAACTTGCGCAGGCGTCGCGCCCGCCTTGAGCACCGCCGCAATCGCATCGAACGCCGCGTCTGCCGCCGCATGCAACTCACGGTAAAGTCTGTTCGGCTCGCCGAGTGCAAAACTCCGCAGCACCTGCCCCGGATGCTCCCAGAACGCAGCACTGATCTCGGCCACCACCGCGTCTCCCACCTGCACCTTTCGCATGCGAGGAAACTGACGGGGGACGCCGAGATCCGGCGAAATCATCGGCGTAACACCGATGTAATGAATGACATTGGTCGCACCCTGCGAAACGTAGGCACGCTCGACCAAATCGCCGAGCTCACGTTCGTTCAGCCCGGGCTTTAATCCATCACGCAGCGCCACCATTCCGAGATCGCTGAAATGCGCGCCGATGCGCAGCCAATCGAGCTCTTCAGCAGATTTCACCTGCCGCAACCGAATATAGTCGCGGTTGAGGCTCTTCAGTTTTTCGAATTTTGCCGAGAGGGCGGCGTGCTGTTCCGCGCTGACCGGGCCGATGGTTGCAACGCGGTTCTGGCGCGCGCCGCGCTGCTCCAGCACCTTGCTCGCTGCGGCGATCGACGATTCTCCGCCCCAGGCCACATCGGCCTTGTCGGCGAGAACCCCCGCCTGTGGCGCGTGGTTGACATATTGGACGAACAACGCGTCGCGCTGGCCCGGCGTCAGCACGGCGACCGCCTCGGCGGTCACCGGCCATTGCGTCAGCCATTGCACGGCGGAGCCGAAGCGGTTGGCGCCGC
>DASYSQ010000122.1:0-3961 GCA_036003145.1 Pseudolabrys sp. | reverse complement strand
ACTGACATATATGACAGACCGGCTGCCTTTGCACGGCTCCAACCGGGTTTTTCACTCCCGGGTGCACCTCGAGGCCCTGCAAACGGGCCAATTTTACGCTCCTGAGAATTCCAAAGGCCGAAGTGGCTCTTTTCGCTAGCTTGGGTGAGAAGCGAGGCGCCCCAGCCCATCCAAAGAACAAAAGGCCCAAACGAGACCGGGCAGTTCGAATCCCCGCTGCTCCCAGCAACGAGTCATCTGCAAACCACCCTTCCCAGGTATTCGCATGATACAGGCCGGCTGGTCAGGGCACGACCCGCTAAAGCGCCGCTAGATCTTCCCGGACCTGCGGGGATGTCCTTGTCAGTTGAGCATAACCTGGTGTAGCAGCGACGGGTTACCGAGGAGTTTGCCCGCCCCGAGCACGACGGCCTTCAATGGGTCACTGGTCACCGTCGTTGGTAATCCGATCTCTTGGCTCATAAACGCATCGAGGTTGCGCAACAACGCCCCGCCGCCTGCGAGGACTATGCCCTTCTCTGCAATGTCCGAAATCAATTCAGGCGGAGTGTGCTCCAGCCCCTCACGTACGGCTTCCAGTAAGTGATGGACAGGCCCCATTATTGCTCGGCGAATCTCTTCGTCATCAACCTCGATGGTCTTAGGCTGCTTGGTGGACAGGTCTCTGCCTTTTATTTCGAGAGTCTGGATTTCCGAATCAGGGCTGACCGAGCCGAGCATTACTTTAATCAGCTCTGCCGTACGCTCTCCAATCTGCAAATTGTAGCTTTGCCTGATCAGCCTAATAACGGCCTCGTCGATTTTGTCGCCCGCTATGTGCAGTGACTTCGACCATACCAAGCCTCCAAGTGAGATGACCGCAATGTCCGTGGTTCCCCCGCCGATATCGATAATCATGCTACCGACAGGTTCTGCGACCGGCAGCCCTGCTCCTATGGCTGCAGCCATGGCCTGCTCGACAAGATGGACTCGGCGGGCTCCGACCGACTCCGCCGACTGTACCACCGCGCGCTTCTCCACGGCGGTGATCCCGGAGGGCACGCAGATTAGTACTTGTGGTCGCAGTACCTTGCGGTTGCAGACCTTTTTAATGAAGTACCGCAGCATGTCTTCGGTTGTCTCGAAGTCGGCAATGGCGCGTCCCTTATCGGGCGACTGACGACGATAGAACTTGGCGAGCGGCCCCACATCCTCTTCGCCTCCTCTCCGACAGCCAACACATGTCGCGAGCCGGTCGAGTCATGGCGCACCGCGATCATCGACGGCTCGTCGCATACGATGCCCTCGCCTCTGAGATAGATAAGGGTGTTTGCTGTGCCAAGGTCGATTGCTAGGTCACGAGAGAAAGTGCCAAGTATCGACTGAACAATTTCCATCCCCACCGCCTCCTTCTGCCCGCCACATCATCCAGAGCAAATCTAGCAGGGATCCGCCAGGAAGCGAATCACCAGAAAATGCAATTTCAAGGAACCTGTTCCTCTAAGTAGGCAAAAGGGGGGACGAAATTGGCCCTAACTTCAGAGCCGATCCTAAGCGAGCAAAGCCTAATCGCTTTCTGTTCCTCGGCGATTTGCGACCTCTTAAGCCCCTAGTGTCACGCCTCAGAAATAAGTTTAGCGTTTTTGATGCTGCGATTGATCTGTTCGGAGGACTTGGTCCAGACGAAGGGTTCGGCATTTTCATTCCAGTGTTCGAGGAAGCGGGTAATGGCGCGCTCCAGTTCGGCGACTGTATTGAAGCTGCCGCGGCGGATCGATTGTTGGCTGATGACGGCGAACCAGCGCTCGATCAGGTTTAACCAGGATGCACTGGTGGGCGTGAAATGAAGGTGGAAACGTGGGTGTTCGGCGAGCCACTGACGCACCGCCGGGTGTTTGTGGGTCCCGTAGTTGTCGCAGATCAGGTGCAGTTCGCGGCGCGGATAGCGACGGGCAAGCGATTTTAAAAAAGCGATAAACTCCTGATGGCGATGTTGGCGGTAACAGCGTCCGTGGACCTTTCCACTGGACACTTCCAGCGCGGCAAACAGACTGGTAGTGCCGTTGCGCTGATAGTCATGCGTCATCTGCGCGGGAATGCCGGGCCGCAGCGGCAGCAGCGGCGCGGTGCGATTGAGCGCCTGGATTTGGGATTTTTCATCCACGCACAGCACCAGGGACCGCTCGGGAGGATCGAGGTAAAGGCCAACAATGTCCGCCAGCTTGGTCTCGAACTTCGGGTCGGTACTGAACTTGAAATGCTCCAGCCGATGCGGCTGCAGACCGTACTTCTGCCAAATCCGGTGCACGGTTGCAGGACTGAGTCCGACCTCTTTAGCCAAACGCCGGGCACTCCAGTGAGTCGCCGCTTTGGGCGACCGCATGGTTGCCGCCACCACACTGCGTTCCTTGGCATGCGTTATACGCCGGCGACGCCCACTGCGCGGTTGGGTTTTAAGTCCGGCCATGCCGTGCGCTCGGTAGCGCGTGCGCCAGTGGCAAATGGTCGGCTGCGATACCCCCAACCGCTCGGCCAAATCGCGGATACTTTCCCCGCGGGCGCTGCCCAGCACGATTTGCGCTCGCATCGCCAAAGCCCGAGCAATAGTTTGAGAGCGCAACCACGACTCCAATTTGGCTTGATCCTGACTGCTCACTTCCACGCACCACGTCCTTACACCCATGATGCTTGGACGAACAATTCCTAAATTTAATTCAGAGACATAACACTAGAACCAATCATTATGCTGCGTTGCGCCGATATGATTCGCGGACGTCGAAACGCTCACTCTTCCTTGCTGCGGTGATCGTACGAGATGGAGTAAGCGGCTGACCGCGCCAGCGGAAACGGATCGGCCGAGAGAGCGATACCGTCCGTTACGTTGGTCGGGTCGAACACGAGATGGCGCTCATCGGCCGCGCTGGTTGGGGAGATTCGGGTCACCTCCAGCCGTCCCAGCTCGACCAGGGGCCGGTCCGTCGGCCACAAGGCGGTGGCGTCGTCTGTCGGATCGCTCTCGCTAGCCAATTGCAAGAGGAGGCGGAACGCGACAGGACCGTTCCTCAAGCGGTCCTCCAGCTCCTCGCGCAGGAAGTTTGTGCTGCGTGTGCTCGCATCATCAGGGGAGAGATAGGCTTCCCCGGCCTCGGGCATCCAGCGATAGCGGCCGAATCGGCTGGTGCCATCCGCACCAGTGAACTTAAAGGCATGCTCCGCATAATAGCTGGCCCGCCCGTAGCTGGCCGGGACCGGCTTCTGCATCAGACGCTCAATAAAGGCGTGTGTGGCAGGATGACTGTCGAGAAAGCGGGGGACTGCATCGGGTGCAGGCTTGCCGGTAGCCGGGTCGGGGAGTTGCGCGCGCAGGAACGCGAGAAATTCGTCGGGTGTCCGCGCGGGAAACCCTTCGATATGGAGCGCCAGGATGTCGGCGTTCTTGCCATCGGGTAACTGAAATTTCACCGCCAGCGCGCGGGCGTTGGCGATGCCATCGTGTACGTCGGGATCCCCACTCGAATTGGAGAAACGCATTACGGTTGGGACCGCTTGCCCTTGTAGATGCAGCGCCCGGCTCACAGCGCGCGCCCCTGCTAAAGCGCGAAACGTACCCGAACAGACGATTCCCTTGGCGTGAACGGGACGAAACCCCGGATGCGGGCCGGCTAGCGTCCGCATGGTCTCCACAAGTTGAGCAACAACGTCTGGTGATGCTGCAGATCCCGACATAGTCGACCTCCTTCCTGGCTGCGGCGATGTGCCTCAGTCGGTGGTCAGGCTTAACGAGCCTGGAAAGCTCTCTCCATGGCGAATTCGCTTTCGAGGCTCTCGCGGTCGCGTCCGATAGTGGCCACGGCGAGTGTCTTCCTGCCGCGCCGGAATGAGAGCTTGCAGTCGTGCTCCTCTATACTGCCGTCCAAATCCAGCCTGTCCCAAGTCTCAGCGTGACCAACGTAGTTGAGGGTAAAATCGTATTGAGTCGTCC
>DASYSQ010000121.1:0-81235 GCA_036003145.1 Pseudolabrys sp. | reverse complement strand
AGCAGTTCCGCCCGGGACAGCGCTTTAGCTGCGGTCGCGACAATGTTCGTGCCCCCTCAGGAACAGCCGCTAGGGTCACGCGTTATCAAGCCGGCTCCAATGGATCGGCTCGATGGTAATACTGATCGCCAAGGCATGCGCCAGATGGGTCCTCATCATCTCATGTACTGAGGACTCAAGACCGGGTGCGCTTTCGAGAAGGCTCGCAGCCCTTCGGTCGTGGCCATCTCGCCGCTCAGGCACGTTCTAGTCCCAGGCCCCACTCTAGAATCGTTGCACGCTCGCTCGAGTCGGCCAGATTCTGTCACGCGCGCGCAAGCGTATCCAACTGAAACGGTACGCCCGTTGCGCGGATGCAGCGCCGAGTTGGCTCCGATGCGCTCGATTTCGCGCATCAGTTACTGGTTGACGCGGCCGACCGGGCGGCCCCTGATCGCGCACTTGTCAGATTCACAGGGCGCTCAGCACAGCTTCTACCCATATCGCCAACGGACGCCGTCCCGGCTAAGTTGCGTTAGCACAAGTCGGGGTTAATCCGTGAAACTCTATTCCTATTTTCGTTCGTCCGCCGCGTACCGGGTCCGCATAGCGCTTAATCTCAAGGGCCTTCCCTACGAAATGGTGCCCATCCATCTGACAAAAGATGGTGGGCGCCAGCACACGGCCGCATTTCGTGCCATCAACCCGCAGGCACGCGTACCCGCACTCGAGCTATCGAGTGGTGAGGTGCTCACCCAATCGCTCGCGATTATCGAATATCTGGACGACATTCACCCTGAGCCTCCCTTGTTGCCGGTCGACGCGCTCGACCGGGCCAAATCGCGAGCGATTGCGCAGATGATTGCCTGCGATATTCATCCGCTCAACAACCTCATTGCCTTGCAGTACCTCAGACGCCAGCTTAAGCACGAGCAACCCGAAATTGACGCCTGGTATCACCACTGGATCATCGAGGGGTTTACTGCGCTTGAAGGACTGCTCGCAGCCGGGCCCTACGCGTGCGGCGCACATGTTACGCTTGCCGACCTTTGTCTGGTGCCACAGGTCGCAAATGCGCGGCGCCTCAAGGTGCCACTCAACAACTTTCCAAAAATTGTGGCAGTAGACGCCGCCTGCCAAAAGCTTCCGGCCTTCGAAAGGGCAAAGCCCGAAAATCAGCCGGATGCGGAATGACTTTGACCTCGGCGCACGTTCGACAATCAAACCACACCACTCATTCCCTGCACCGCCAACGGACAACACGTGACCGACAATAAAATCGCGCGCGTCGTCCTTTGGATGGTTGGCGCATTGCTCTCGTTTTCTGTCATGGCAGTGTCAATCCGCGAATTATCGCGTGCCGGATTGAGCATTTTCGAAATCCTCGCCATCCGTAGCGGCGTCGCTCTTTTCGTCCTTCTTACGCTTTTGGCCGTGCGGAAGGATCTGCGTGTCCACGCGCTGCCTCGGCGGATGGGCCTCAATCTTTTCCGCAATACGGTCCACTACGCTTCGCAATATTCGTGGGCTCTCAGCCTTACAATGCTGCCGCTTGCGACGGTGTTCGCGCTGGAATTCACGATGCCGGCGTGGACGGCCGTCCTCGCTGTCTGGTTCTTGCACGAACGTCTGACGCCAAGTCGTCTCGGCGTCGTAATCCTTGGGTTGATCGGTGTGCTCGTAATCCTGCGGCCCGGTGTCGCGGGCTTCAACCCAGCAGCGATTTTGGTATTGCTGGCGGCGTTCGGCTACGCCATCACCATGATCACAACCAAACAGCTGACGAAAACCGAGACCACCTTTGGCATCGTATTTTGGATGGCGGTCATCCAGCTCCCTCTCTCGCTCATCGGCAGCGACCCGACCGTGTTTATGCGTTTCGAACTCCGTCACATTTTGCCTGCAATCGGGGTCGGCGTGGCGGGACTCACATCCCACTATTGCCTGAGTAACGCATTCCGATCCGGCGATGCGACTCTGGTTGTGCCCCTGGACTTCATGCGTATTCCGCTGATCGCAGTAGTTGGCTGGGCTTTCTACGGCGAGCGACTTGACGTTTTCGTCCTGCTTGGCGCCATGATCATCGTTTCCGGCGTACTCTGGAACCTGCGTTCTGAAGTCGCACGCGCGCACTGACAACAAGGCTCGCCCCACCGTAATTTTCAGCCTAGAGTGTCCACGCATGAGCGATTCATCCTGCAAGTCCGGAGTGATTGCCTTGCTGGCGCTGACGAGCCTCGCCACGGCGCATGCGCAGTCGTCCAATCCGGCCTGCCAGCGGCTGGAAGCCCAACTCGCAACGCTCGATCGAGGCAACACCGATCCGGCCCGCGTCGAACAAATTCGCCGAATCGAAGACACGGTCAACCGTCAGCAATTCGAAGTCGACCGACTGGTGGCGCAGTCGCGCCGGACCGGCTGTGAAACGTCCGGATTTTTCTCCATCTTCAGCAATACGCAGCCACGGTGCGGCGGGCTGAGTCGGCAGATCGATCAGCAGCGCAGCGCGCTTGAGCGCATGCGGAACGATCTCGAGCGGCTCAACGGTGGTACCACTGAGCGTGCTGCCCAACGCCGGGGATTATTGATCGCGCTGGGTGACAATGGATGCGGCGCGCAATATCGCTCCGCCGCTCTCGCCGGTCAGCAGGGCGGCTTCTGGGATCGTCTGTTTGGTGACAATGGCGGCGGCAGTGTGGTTTCAACGCCCCTTGGACCAATGGGCGGTACCTTCCGCACCGTGTGCGTACGTACCTGTGACGGTTTTTATTTCCCGATTTCCTACTCGACGTCGCCCGATCGCTTCCGCAATGACGAGCAAAGCTGTCAGCGCATGTGTCCGGCGTCCGAAGTTTCGCTCTACACCTATCACAATCCAGGCGAGGAAATGGCGCAGGCGGTTTCGCTCAATGGCAGGCCCTACACAGAGCTTCCGACCGCCTTCCAGTATCGCAAGGCGGTGGACCCTGCCTGCAGCTGTCGCCGTCCGGGAGAAAGCTGGGCGCAAACGCTCAAGGCCCTTGGGCCGGACGATACGGTCGTTCCTGGCGATGTGGTCGTCACCGAGCAAAACGCCAAACAACTCTCCCAACCGCGGATCGGCGCCGATGGCAAGCCAATCCGATCCGAACAGCGTGCGCCAGCACCTGCACCGGCAATTGCAACTACGCCCGCGGATTCGGTTCCAGCTGCGGAGGCGCCTGGCCAAACTGCTCCAGTCAAACGCACTGTGCGCACGGTCGGCCCGACCTTTCTGCCGACGCGATAGTGTGGTCGGTCAAAAGTCGAATGCCTCAGACTTTACGGGCTTGCCGGTGATCAGGGAAACATCGGGCGGCGGCATTGGCATGCCCGGATCGCGGAAACGATTTGTGATCGGATAGCGCCGGTCGCGGCCGAAATTCTTGAGCGTGACCTTCACGCCGGGAGCTGCCTGACGGCGTTTATATTCCGCGATATTGATCATGCGATCAACGCGCATCACGGTATCGCGGTCGAAACCGGCGTTGACGATAGCGGACACCGGTTCCTCGCGCTCAACGAGGCGCTCGAGGATGGGATCAAGCACCGCATAAGCTGGCAGAGAGTCTTCGTCCTTCTGATTTTCTCGCAATTCTGCGGTTGGCGGCCGTGTAATGATATTTTCGGGAATAACCGGCCCATCCGGTCCTTTGGCACCTTCCGGCTTCCAGCCGTTGCGCAAGCGAGCAAGCCGGAACACCTCGGTTTTGTACAGGTCCTTGATCGGATTGAAGCCGCCATTCATGTCGCCATAGAGAGTCGCATAGCCGACCGACATTTCCGATTTGTTTCCGGTCGTTACCACCATGAGATTGAACTTGTTGGAAATCGCCATAAGGATTGTGCCGCGCGCACGGGCCTGCAAGTTTTCTTCCGTGACATCGCGCGGGACGCCCGAAAAAGCCGGTGCAAGTGCCGCTTCGAACCCCTCCACTGCCGATGCGATCGGCAACGTCTCATAACGTACGCCGAGCGCCTTGGCGCACGCTGCGGCATCTTTGAGCGACTCCTGCGAGGTGAACTTGTACGGAAGCATTATGCAGCGGACTCGCCCCGCACCCAAAGCATCGACCGCCATCGCGCTGCACAAGGCAGAATCGATGCCGCCGGACAAACCCAGCACGACGCCGGGAAATCCATTTTTGTTGACGTAGTCGCGCAGACCCAGCACGCAGGCCGTGTAGTCGGCACGATCGGCTTCCACGCTACCGATCACCGGGCCATTCTCGCAGCGCCAGGTGCCGCTGCGGCGAACCCACTGGGTGGTGACGATCGTCTCTTCAAAAGCAGCGAGTTGGAATGCAAGCGAGCAATCCGCATGCAAACCGAAGGACACACCGTCGAACACCAACTCGTCCTGACCGCCTACCTGGTTGACATAGACCGTCGGCAGTCCCTGCTCGGTTACGCGCGCCACCGCAATATTGAGACGTACGTCGCCCTTCTGCCGCCAGTATGGCGAGCCATTCGGGACAATGAGCATTTCCGCACCTGTTTCTGCCAGACACTCAACGACCTCAGCGCCCCAGATATCTTCACAGATCGGAAGCCCCAGGCGGACCCCGCGGAAATTCACCGGTCCTGGCATTGGTCCCGGCACGAACACGCGTTTTTCATCGAATACGCCGTAGTTGGGAAGATCAACCTTGTAGCGCAGGGCAGCGATGGCGCCGCCATCGAGCAGCGCGACAGCGTTATGAAGCTTCCCGCTGTCGAGCCATGGCGTGCCAACCAGCAGAGCCGGACCCGCGGGGGCTGTTTCTCGTGCCAACGCTTCGATGGCTGACCGACAGGCATTCTGAAATGCCGGCTTGAGCACGAGATCCTCGGGCGGATACCCGGCGATGAACAACTCCGGAAAGACAACCAGGTCGGCGCCCTGCGCGGCGGCAGCCGCGCGTGCACTTTTCACTTTTTCGACGTTGCCGGCGAGGTCGCCAACAGTCGAGTTGAGTTGCGCGACGGCGATGGCCAGCTTCTCAGCGGGGCGGACGCTCATAGGCAAGCTCTACCGCCTTGACGTCCCATCCGGCAATGGGGTGCTTGCATCGCTGATTTGCACGAGAAAACGATCAAAGCGGCCGAAACGGTAGCTGCCCTGCGGGATTTCATCTACCTTTATGAACTCGAAATACAAGGCATCGGCGGGCACTGGAGTGATCCAGCCCCCGCCGGAAAACCACTACCTCTACTTCGCCGCCGTCCGCAATCCGGCACCACCGCCGCTGAGCGGCACCGTGCCTGCTGGCTTGAGATTGCGGCCATCGAAGTTGAAGGCCTGCAGATTTTTTTCGACCATGCACTGGATCACCACGGTCTTGTTATTTCTACTGAAGGCTGCGCCCTGACACCAATGACCGACTTTGGCCTGCGCAACTTTTGTGAGATTGGTTCCCTTGATCGAGTAGATCTGCAACAGGCCGTAGTCGTTGAAGGCCGGGTGATTTTTAGGTCTGTTTGAACCATTCATCACTGTAACAGCAACGTAAGCACCATCACCGGACATCCCGACGCCTTCCGGCGTCTGGCCAACGCTGATCGTGTCGACAACGCGTGGCGGCTTTGCCTTGAGGTCAACTACAGTGATGGTGTCGATATCGCCCTGCCCGCCACCTTGATTGCTGACCACGGCGACATCACCCTTCGAACTAATTTCAAGACTGTAGGGTCGTATGCCACCCACCATGAACGCTTTGCTATCTTGTACCTTGTTGTCGTCGACCGACAGGATGGAAATTCGATGATCGCCGTCGCGAGTTACCAGCGCGCTCTTGCCATCTGGCGTGAATGCGACATGGCTGGGGCCCGACTTCGGATCACCGAGGTCGATCTTGCCAGCCGGCGTGAGCTTGTTGCCGGCCACAGTGAAAACCGAAATGGTGCCTTCACTGCGGTTTGCGACCAGCGCCAGTGTGCCAGCGTTGTTGATCGATACGCCCGCAGCGCCAAGGCCGGCTTCCAGTGTGGCAATAACCGCCGGCGGCCTGGCCTTGAGGTCGATCACCGAAAGCCTGTTATCAGGAACGGCCTTTTTCGCATTAGTCGGATCGACCTTGAAGGCTCCCGTCACCAGCGCAAAGCTTTCGTCGCGCGATATCGCGACGCTCTGCGGCGGCCCGACCACGCTGGCCGGTGCCTTGACTTCGCCGATCACCTTTGGCGGCGAAGCACCGAGGTCGATGATGCTCACCGTGTCGGCTGCCGGCGTGTCCGGCACCACATTAGCGCCATTGACCAGAACGGCCTTGTTGTCATTTGCGGAAACCGCAATCTGCGCTGTAGCTCCGACCGTAAGAATTGGTAATACCGCCAGCGCGAAGCAAAGCTTCGCTGGCCGCCAACAGCGATGTTTCATAAGGCCTCCCCAGCTCGGACATATTTGTTGTGCAGCGGCAAGCCGCACCGAGCTCGCAGCCCACCTCACCGATACTAACACCAAATCGGAATGAATACTTCCGGCTTCAGAGTCCGGCAGCCACTGGCATTGGCTTGGTCCGCACGGACCGCTCTTTCTTAAGCAATTCTGCCAGCAGGAAGGCGAGATCAATCGCCTGCTCCGCGTTGAGCCGCGGATCGCAGACCGTGTGATAGCGGTCGTTGAGATCAGCTTCACTAATTGCACGGGCGCCGCCAGTGCACTCCGTGACATTCTGCCCTGTCATCTCCAGATGCACGCCCCCGGCATAGGTGCCTTCGGCCTGATGAACCTCGAAGAAGTTGCGGACCTCTTTCAAAATCAGATCGAACGGCCGGGTCTTATAACCGCTCGCCGAGCTGATTGTGTTGCCGTGCATCGGATCACACGACCACAGCACCATCCTGCCTTCGCGCTGTACAGCGCGGACAAGTGGCGGAAGAAGCTCACCAACCTTTTCGGCACCAAAGCGGCCAATCAGCGTGAGGCGGCCCGGTTCATTGTCGGGATTCAGGATCTCGATCAGACGCAATAAATCGTCAGGCTTGCTCGACGGGCCGCATTTCAGTCCAAGGGGGTTCTTGATCCCGCGCGCGTATTCGATATGCGCATGATCGTATTGCCGCGTGCGATCTCCGATCCATAGCATGTGGCCGGATGTCGCGTACCAGTCGCCGGTCGTCGAATCGACGCGCGTCATTGCTTCCTCGAAACCGAGCAGCAGCGCCTCGTGACTCGTATAAAACTCGGTGGTGCGCAGTTCGGGATGGCCCTCCAGATCGAGGCCGCAGGCCTGCATGAAGCCAAGCGCCTCGGAAATTCGGTCCGACAATTCGACATAGCGTCGAGACTGTGGGCTATCCTTGACGAAGCCGAGCATCCATTGGCGCACGCTGGCGAGGTTGGCGTAGCCGCCTTGCGCGAACGCACGCAGCAGATTGAGCGTTGCAGCCGACTGCCGATAGGCCTCGATCTGACGACGCGGGTCCGCACGGCGCGCCTCTTCGGTGAAAGCGATGTCATTGATAATGTCGCCACGGTAACTCGGCAGTTCCTTTCCGTCGCGCTTTTCGTTTGGCGAGGAACGAGGCTTTGCGAACTGGCCAGCAATGCGGCCTACCTTCACCACCGGTGAAGCCGCGGCGTAGGTCAACACCACCGCCATTTGCAAAAACATCCTGAAAAAGTCGCGGATGTTGTTGGCGCCATGCTCCGCAAAACTTTCCGCGCAGTCGCCGCCTTGCAGCAGGAAAGCTTCACCCTTTGTAACACGCGCCAATTGTCTCTTCAGACTGCGCGCTTCGCCGGCAAACACCAGCGGTGGGAAGGTGGCAAGTTGCTTCTCGACGTCAGCCAACGCCTGCCGGTCCGGATAATCCGGGACCTGCTGAATTGGCTTTTTGCGCCAACTGTCGGGCGTCCAACGTTCGGCCATTACGCACTGCTCCAGCGTTTGGCCGGCGTTATACACGACAGCGCCCCGCTCAGGCCAGTTATTCCAGCCAATTGGGTTATTTAGGCATTATTCCGCTGCCGCGCGACCGTAGCTCACGGCCTTTTCGCGCATGGTGACCAGTTCCTCGGCGGCAGTCGGATGGACGGCCATGGTGGCATCGAAGTCGGCCTTGGTTGCACCCATCTTCACAGCTATCCCGACGACCTGGATCAACTCGCCTGCGTCGGGACCGACGATGTGGCAACCGACGACGCGGTCAGTAATGCCGTCGACCAATAGCTTCATGAACGAGCGCGTGTTGCGACCGGACAGAGTCGCCTTCATTGGACGAAACGTTGTCTTGTAGACATCGACCTTGCGTAACTGCTCGCGCGCTTGACCCTCGGTGAGTCCAATGACGCCGACTTCGGGATCGGAAAACACTGCCGTCGGCACATTGCTGTGATCTACCGGCGTGGGTTTCCCGCCGTAGACCGTGTCGGCAAATGCGTGGCCTTCCCGGATCGCCACTGGCGTCAGGTTGACTCGGTTTGTCACATCGCCAACGGCGTAGACGTTCGGTGCCGTCGTACGTGAGTACTCGTCAACCTCGATGCCGCCGTGTTCCTGAATCTTAACGTTCAATCTTTCAATTCCCAGCCTCATCACATTCGGGCGACGACCGATCGCAAACATGACGTTGTCGGCAATGATTGTACTGTTGTCCGACAGCTGCGTGACAAATTCGTCACCTGATTTATCGATTGACGTAACGATGTGCCCGCAATTGACAGTGATGCCGCGTCCACGCATCTCGCTGCGCAAGTGCTCGCGCACATCATCATCGAACCCGCGAAGAATATTTTCACCGCGATATACCAGGGTTACCTTACTGCCGAGTCCCGCGAAGATACTGGCAAATTCTACTGCAATGTAGCCTCCGCCCTGGATTACAATTCGCTTTGGAAACTTGGCAAGATGGAAAGCGTCATTTGAAGAGATTGCGTACTCGATGCCGGGAATCTTCGGACCAAAATGCGGCCACGCGCCGGTCGAAATCAGAATCGTCTCAGCACGCACACGAGCGCCGGTCGCCAGACGCACGGTGTGCGCATCTTCGAGCACGGCGCGGCTCTCTACGAGGCTGACATTGAAGCGTTCGAGTGTGCTCTTATAGGCCGCTTCGAGTCGCGCAATCTCGCGATCCTTGTTGGCGATCAGCGCCGGCCAATCGAATGTCGGCTCGGCTACTGTCCAGCCATAACCGGCAGCATCCTCGAATTCGTCAGAAAATCGCGAGGCATAGACCAGGAGCTTTTTTGGCACGCAGCCGCGGATAACGCATGTGCCCCCGACGCGATATTCCTCGGCGATCATCACGCGAGCACCATAGCTCGCAGCGATGCGCGCGGCGCGTACGCCACCGGAACCAGCTCCGATAACGAAAAGATCGACGTCGTGATCCGCCATCAGCCGAACCAACTGCTATGCCACGACCGGCGGACCGATCGCCGGCAGTCGCCTGTCAAAGTGCGTGACCCCGCTTTTTCAGTTCGTCACGCATATTTGCGATCACCTGGTCGGATAGTTTGTTTGCCCAGTCCTGCGCGAATTTCAGGCTCTCTTCGCCGACCTTCGGCTGCTCGGCAATCAATTTCATGCCTATCGGCGACTTGTAGAACGCCAACACTTGCTTGAGCTCCGCGTCACTGAAGTGAGCCGCATAGAGCTTTGCCACCTCGTCGGTCAGCTCACTAAAGCGCGGCGCAAGGTCGGCACGCAATTTGGTGGCAATCTCGTTGAGATCCTTGCCCAGACCCGGGTTCTGCTGAAGAAATAGATTCTTTGCTTGTTCTATCACACCGGGAATCAAGGGATTGAATAGAGCGGTGGCACCGGTAACGCTCACTATTTCCTTGGCTGTCTGCACGGCCGCTATTGATGTCTGCTGGGCCGTGGCGCCAGCAGTGAACGCAACCAACACAATGACAATACCCGCCGGCCTGACCGTGCTTTTAATGAACTGAACGACACGCATCTTGAAACTCCATCTAGCTCGAGATTCCGCGGCCTTCGATGATTTCCACGCCGTCCGGCCCACCAATAATGGCCATGTGCGCCAGGCCAATAAACAGACCGTGTTCCACCACTCCCGGAACACCCGAAAGCGCATGCGCCAACGCGGCGGGCTCGTCAACCCGGTCAAGCGCGGCATCGACAATCCAGTGGCCGCTATCCGTGACGAAAGGATGGCCGTCTTTGCCTCGCCGCAGCGTTAGTGGACCGGGTTGCTGAATTGCGCCAATGGCCTTCTCAATCGCACGCTCCGTGGCCGGCAGACCGAACGGGACCACCTCAATTGGCAGAGGAAAACGGCCGAGTGTTGTAACCATTTTGCTGCCATCGGCGATCACGATCATGCGCGCGGAGGCCGCCGCAACGATTTTTTCCCGCAGCAACGCGCCACCCCCGCCCTTGATCAGGCAAAGGTCAGGCCCGATCTCATCAGCGCCGTCCACCGTCAGATCAAGCTCGGGCGTTTGATCCAGTGTGGTGAGCTCAATGCCGCAACGCTTTGCGTCGGATAGCGTCGCCTCCGATGTCGGTACCGCAATGATCTTCAGGCCTGAGCGAACACGCTCGCCAATTTGCTCTACGAAATGCTTCGCGGTCGATCCAGTGCCGAGGCCGACCCGCATGCCCGGGCGCACAAATTCAACAGCACGAGCGGCAGCTGCGCGTTTCTGGGCTTCGGCGTTCATGGGTACAGGCTAAAGCGACATCGGTTGGCGGTGGTGGTGGTATTACGTCTGTCTAGCTCCGATCGTTGTTCCTGAATAGCCGAATTTTGCTGGACCGCCAGCGTCCGGTAAATCGCCCTTGCAACGTTGCCGAACGACGGTTAGCGATCTCCCTCATGGTTGTACTCACGATTGTCTTTGACCTCGACGGCACCCTGATTGATACCGCGCCGGACCTCGTCGAGACCCTTAACGTGGTTTTCGCGCGTGAAGGTTTAGCGCCATTGCCTTACGGCACCGCACGCAACCTGGTCGGCGGCGGTGCCAAGGCAATGATAGCCAATGGGATCGAGGCCGAGGGCCATGTTCTTGCGCCGGCCAGGCTCGAGCAGATGTTCACTGACTTCATTGGGCACTATTCGGACCACATCGCCGATCGTTCACGACCTTTTCCCGGGTTAACGGAGGCGCTGGATACGCTCGGCGCACATGGGCATCGGCTTGCAGTGTGCACGAACAAGCTTGAACGGCTATCGGTGCGTCTACTTGATCAGTTCAAGCTCGCAGACCGGTTCGCAGCGATCTGCGGTCGGGACACCTTCGGCATTCAGAAACCGGATCCCGAAATTCTGCGGCGAACCATCGCTGCCGCAGGGGGTACGATGCAACACGCCATCATGATTGGAGATTCCATTACCGATATTCGCACCGCACGCGCGGCGGGTGTCCCGGTCATTGCGGTCGACTTTGGCTACAGTGAGCGCCCGATTGCCGAATTTGGGCCCGACCGGACCATCAGTCATTTTGCCCAGTTGCCGGCGTCAATCGCCGCCATTTCGTTTGCAATTTGACGGGTATGGTACGAAATGGCGGTTAATCTGGTAAGGTTAACTGGGCGCCGTCAGTTGCGCCTCCATGACGACACCCGTATCCTTATAAGGGGTGAGCGGCGTCAAGCCGCCGCTCGAGTGGGACGGTTAATATGATGTACCGAGTTCTCGCGGTTATCGGCAGCGCACTTGTGCTCGCCGCGTGTTCATCAAGCTCTGACTGGATGAATCTCGATGCTCTCAAACCAGGGCCTTCCCTGGATACGGTAAGCCTGGAATCGGAACCGCCGGGTGCCGAAGCGAAGGCATCCAATGGCCAGACCTGCCGCACGCCGTGCGCGCTTGCGCTACCGGTCGATGCGGCCTCCTCGGTCACTTTCACGCTCAACGGCTACCAGCCGGAAACAGAAAGACTTGACGCGATCACGGCCACCGGTGAGCCGCCGAGATTGCGTCCCAATCCCGTGGTCGTTGAACTCACACCTGCAGGTCCCTCGGTGGCAAAGAAGCCGGCGCCAAAGAAACCTGCGGCCAAGAAGCCTGCCGCGCGCCCGAAGCCGGCGGCGGCGGCGGCCCCGGCTCCCATGACGGCAGGACCGGCGCAGGCGCCCTCGCCCTGGCCGACCAGTGCGGCCCCACGTCAAAACTAGACAGCCCTACGTTGAGCGGGCGCGTGGCCGACCACGCGCGGGTTGGGCGCTATAGTCAATATCGACCGGAATTCCTATATGAAGTAAGGCGGACCAAGGTGTTCGCCGCGCAGGGACCGACAGATGGTGTTGGCTGACGGCAGCTCTACAATCGAACTCGATCGTGGTCGGCAAAAGCCGGCCGCGCTGGTCGATCCCTTCCAGCGCGCCATCACCTATTTGCGCGTATCGGTGACCGACCGATGCGATTTCCGCTGTGTCTACTGCATGTCGGAGCACATGACGTTTCTGCCGAAAGCAGATCTCCTGAGTCTCGAGGAACTCGACCGGCTCTGCAGCGCATTCGTCGCAAAAGGCGTAACGAAGCTGCGCCTCACCGGCGGCGAACCCCTAGTACGGCGCGGCATCATGACACTGGTGTCTTCGCTTTCACGTCATCTCGAAAGCGGTGCGCTCAAAGAGCTCACACTGACCACCAATGGCTCGCAGTTGGAAAAATACGCTTCGGAACTCAAGGCCAATGGTATCGACCGCATCAACGTTTCACTCGATACGCTTGATCCCGATAAATTCAGAGCAATCACGCGCTGGGGTGATCTCGGCAAGGTCCTCGGTGGCATCAAGGCCGCACAGGCGGCCGGCCTTCAAATCAAGATTAATACTGTTGCGCTCAAGGGTGTGAATGAGGATGAGATCACGAGACTGCTCGAATGGGCGCATGGGCGCGGCATGGATCTCACCGTGATCGAAGTAATGCCGCTCGGTGATGTCGATGAATCACGTCTCGATCAATATTTGCCACTATCGATCGTACGCGCGGGGGTCGCCGAGCGATATACGCTCGACGAAATCGACTACCGCACGGGGGGGCCGGCGCGCTACGTGCGCGTGAAAGAAACCGGTGGCCGGTTGGGTTTCATTACCCCGCTCACTCATAATTTCTGTGAATCGTGCAACCGCGTACGCATTACTTGCACCGGCACGCTTTACATGTGCCTTGGCCAGAACGACGCCGCTGATCTCCGTAATTCTTTGCGGGCTTCGACAAACAATGACCTCTTGAATGCTGCGATCGACGAGGCGATTGCGCGCAAACCCAAGGGGCATGATTTCCTGATCGATCGACGGCATCAGGGCCCTGCCCTGCCCCGCCATATGAGCATGACCGGCGGCTAGTTCGGCGATTGTTGAACTGCCGCATTTGCACACCTTACCCCACACGCGAACGCCGGACTCGAAATCGAGCGGTTTTTCGCCCTCGGCAGGCGGCAGCTTTGAAGTCCGGCCCAAGTGAAACCGGGCGTTTGGGGTTCATTGACGCGTCAATTTCCGTCCCTCCGAGACGGTTTGGGACGTGCTCCGGTTGCGAAGGCAGCGCATAGCATCCGGCTAAATAACGAGACCTATCCCCAAAATCTCCATTGACGGCAGATAGCGGCATCGGATTAAGGTGGCGGGGTCCGTGGGGGGACACGTGCTGGGGCCGGGTCAACTTCCCAGGCCTCTGTGGGGAGAGGGTGTGAACGTTCTGCTGAAGCTCAGTCGTGGGATCGACTGGTTCAATACACAATTGGCCGTTGTCGCTAACTGGCTGGTTTTGCTGGCAGCCGTTATCAGCGCCGGCAATGCCGCCAGCCGCTATGTTTTCAGCGAGAGCTCAAACGGTTGGCTTGAAATCCAGTGGTACATGTTCGCCGGGATGGTCCTGCTCGGCGCGCCGTACACGCTCAAGATGAACGAGCATGTGCGCGTCGACCTCTTCTACGGCATGTTTGCATCCGAACGCACGCAAATCTGGATAGACATCATCTGCGGCGTGCTTTTCCTCCTGCCGATTTGCGTAATCCTGGTCTACTTCACCTGGCCCTGGTTCGTTGAGTCTTGGAACATCAACGAAGCTTCGTCGAATGCGGGCGGGCTGATCCGCTGGCCGGTGAAACTTCTGTTGCCGGTCGGGTTTACGCTTATGGCGTTTCAGGGCGTTTCTGAAATCATCAAACGCGTCGCCGCGCTTGAACACGTCATCGACGCTGAATTCAAGTACGAAAAGCCGCTGCAATGAATTGGATCGCGGAAAATCTCGCGCCCTTGATGTTTGCGGGCATGGTTCTCTTCATGCTCATCGGATATCCGGCGGCGTTCTCGCTTGCTGCGACCGGCCTGTTCTTTGGGTTCTTGGGCATCGAATTCGGCCTGATCCGCCCCGACTTTCTCGGCAACCTGACCTATCAACTGTTCGGTATCGTCTCCAACGACCTGTTGTTGGCTATTCCGTTTTTCACCTTTATGGGCGCCATTCTCGAACGTTGCGGTCTCGCGGAAGACCTGCTCGATTCATTCGGTCAGCTCTTTGGACCGGTACGCGGCGGTCTCTCGTACGCAGTAATTTTCGTCGGCGCCATTCTCGGCGCGATCACCGGTACCGTAGCAGCGTCGGTCATCGCCATGGGCGTGATCTCCATGACGCCGATGCTCAAATACGGCTACTCGGTTCGCCATACCATGGGCGTGATCGCGGCATCAGGCACGATTACGCAACTCATTCCGCCCTCGCTCGTGCTTGTCGTCCTGGCCGATCAGATGGGGCGATCGGTTGGCGACATGTATGCCGGCGCGATAGGGCCGAGCATCATCCAGGTCATGTTGTTCTGCGGTTGGGTTTTGATCGTCAGCATCATCTGGCCGGATGACGTGCCTGCACTTCCGAAGGAGGCTCGCACGCTCCAGGGCTGGCAGCTGTGGAAGCGATGCATGCGCGGCATGATCCCCTCGCTGGGCCTGATCTTCCTGGTGCTGGGCACAATTTTCATGGGCCTTGCGACACCAACCGAGGCCGGCGCAATGGGCGTGGTCGGCGCGATCGCGTTGGCGTGGTTCTACGGCTCGCTGACCTGGCCGCTGCTCTATCAGGGGATGGCGTCGACCATGCGCCTCACCGCAATGGTGGTTTATATCCTGATTGGCGCGCGCGTCTTCAGCCTGGTATTTCAGGGAGTCGGCGGCAAGGTCTGGATTGAAGACCTGCTGACATCATTGCCTGGAGGTCCCGTCGGTTTCTTGATCTTTGCCAACGCCTTCATTTTCCTGATCGCGTTTTTCCTGGATTTTTTCGAAATAGCCTTCATCATTATTCCGATGCTGACGCCCGCGGCCGAAAAACTCGGCATCGATCTCATCTGGTTCGGTGTCCTCATCTGCGCGAACATTCAAACGAGCTTCATGCATCCGCCTTTCGGATTTGCATTGTTTTATTTGCGAGGCATCGCGCCAAAATCGATCAAGACATCGGATATCTATTGGGGCGCCATTCCCTGGATCGGATCAATGGTGATCCTCGTCGCGATTGTCATTTTATGGCCGGCGTCGGTTACATTCTGGATCGATCGAACGACCAAGATCGACCCATCCAAGGTCAAGATCGAAATTCAGATGCCGGAAATGCCGCCGCTTAATTTCAAATAAGATTGCCGCGTCCCATTACGGAAAAGCCGAGGCCCCGGAACCAGGTTCCGGGGCCTCATCGCTTCGTCTGATGCTTAGCCGCGCGCCCGCGCGCGTATCATGTAACTGTCGTAGCTGTATTCCGCGACTTGCCACCACAGATATTGATCATTGCGGAAGGCCAGCATCGCATCGAGCACCTTCTTGAAGTCCGCGTTGGTTGCGGCAACTTCATTGTGCAGTTCCGCCGCTGCCTTGTAGCAGGCGTCCATGATCGCCGGCGAGAAAGGCCTGAGCTGGGCGCCGCCAGCAACAAGCCGCTTTAGTGCCTGCGGATTCGCAGCGTCGTATTTCGCCATCGACCAGGTGTTGGCGTAGTGCCCGGCGGCCGTCAGAGCTGCTTGATAGGCTTTCGGCAGCGAATTCCATTTATCAAGATTGACGAAGGCAAAGATCATCGATCCGCCCTCCCACCAACCCGGGTAATAGTAGTGCGGCGCGATCTTCTGGAAACCGAGCTTTTCATCATCGTACGGACCGACCCATTCGGCGGCGTCAATGGTGCCCTTTTCCAGTGCCGGGAAAATATCGCCGCCGGCGATTTGTTGCGGGACCACGCCAAGTTTCGCCAGCACCCTGCCTGGGAAGCCGCCGATGCGGAATTTCAGACCCTTGAGGTCATCAACTGTGTTGATCTCCTTGCGGAACCATCCACCCATCTGACAACCAGTGTTGGCAGCCATCAACGCGGTGACGTTGAACTTCTTGTAGAAGTTGTTCAGAAGATCCATCCCGCCACCATGGATCATCCATGCCTGGTTCTGGCGCTGATTGGGGCCAAACGCGACCGAAGTGCCGAACGCGAATGTCGGATCTTTGCCGAAATAATAGTAAGACGCCGAGTGGCCGATTTCGACGGTTCCACTCGATGCCGCATCCAAGGCTTGAAGTGCGGGCACGATTTCGCCGCCGGCAAAAACCTGGATCTGAAATTTATTGTCGGTTGCCTCTGCAACGTTTTTCGCCATAACTTCAGCGGCGCCATACAGCGTATCGAGCGATTTTGGCCAGCTGCAGGTCATTCGCCATTTGATCTCAGGCATCGATTGCGCGATCGCTGGCGCGGCAACCGCGCTTGCGGCGATGCCAAGACCGGCAGTCTTGATAAATTGACGACGTTTCATTCCATTTCCCCCTCTTTTTTGTGACGGAAGCTCCCGCCACTCCCCGGCTACGAATTGCCATCGGGGCTGGTTTAGACCATGACGGAGCACCCTCGCTAAATCCAGTCTGCACGGGTTAAACAAAAGTTGTAAATGGAAAAGAACACCCCATTTTCTTGGCCAAAAATGCAAGGGGCCAGCTTTTGGGCTGGCCCCTCAACGTTTCTGCTTTGGGCTTTCTATCAGCCTTTTGCGCCACTGCGGATCATAAAGGTGTCGAACCCGTATTCAGCGACCTGCCACCAGAGATACTCGTCGCGCCGGAATGCCGCCATCGAGTCCAGCACCTTCTTGTAGTCAGCATTGGTCGCCGAGGTTTCGACATTCACTTCATTCGATGCCTTAAGACAGGCCTCCATTGTCGCTTGCGAGAACGGACGCAGCTGAGTGCCGCTGGCAACGAGCCGCTTCAAGGCTTGCGGGTTCTTCGCATCGTAGTCGGCTTGCTGTTTCACATTGCATGCCGCGGCCGCCGCTTCCAGGATAGATTGGTATGATTTCGGAAGTTCGTTCCACTTCGCAAGATTGATCAGCAGGTGGTTGGCAGTGCCGCCTTCCCACCAGCCGGGGTAATAGTAGTACTTGACGATTTTTTGGAAGCCGAGCTTCTCATCATCGTAGGGCCCGACCCATTCGGCGGCGTCGATTGTACCCTTCTCCAGCGCCGGATAAATATCGCCTCCGGCGATCTGCTGCGCGACAAGACCAAGCTTGGCGAGCGTCTTGCCGGCCCAGCCGCCAATGCGCATCTTGAGTCCTTTGAAGTCCCCGGGCTCCTTGATTTCCCTGTTGAACCAGCCGCCCATCTGGCAGCCGGTGTTACCGGCGAGCAGACACTTGGTGTTGAATTTAGCACCAAACTCGTCGATCAGTTTCTGGCCGTCACCATGATAAAACCATGCGTTCTGTTGACGGGAATTGAGCCCGAACGGAACGGCGCAGAACAAGGCCCAGGTCGGATCCTTGCCAATGTAGTAGTACTGAGCACTGTGACCCAATTCGACCGTGCCGTTTTGGACCGCATCAAGGACCTGCAGGCCGGGCACGATTTCACCCGCAGCGAATGACTGAATCTGGAATTTGCCATCGGTTGCTTCCGACACATATTTCGAAAGCATCTCGCAAGTGCCGTACAACGTATCAAGGGATTTCGGCCAGCTTGCCGTCAATCGCCATTTCAAGGTCGGGGACGATTGCGCGATCGCCGGCGCGGCAATCGCGGTGGCGGCGGCGCCGGCACCCATCGCAGTCAAAAATTGGCGTCGTTTCATTTGTTCCTCCATCTGGCATCCGGACGTTTCCTCTTTCACCCCTCATCAGCGAACACGTCGGACAGAACAGGTACAATGCTGCGGAGCCGCAAAGCACACAAGGCAGAAATCACGTAAATCGCCTAGTCATTTCGCCAGAGACGAAATCCCAATATTTAAGCCTCAATAACGATCTTGGGGGGCGCCCGGCCGGCAGCCGCGCCCTTAAACTGGGCGAGGACTTTGGTCGCGATGTCGCGATAAATGCGAGCGTGCTCGCCGTCCGGCTCTGTTGCGACCACCGGCAGTCCGGCATCCGATTTTTCCCGGATGGTCATGTGCAGGGGCACCTCGCCGAGGAACGGTACGCCAAGACGTTCCGCCTCATGCCGCGCTCCGCCATGGCCGAAAATGTCGGACCGCGCACCGCAGCTCGGACACAGGAAAAAGCTCATGTTCTCGACCACGCCGAGCACCGGCACATTCACGCGCTTGAACATGGCGACCCCGCGTCGCGCATCAATCAACGCGAGATCCTGCGGCGTAGAAACAATCACCGCACCCTTCAGCGGGACCTGCTGCGCCATCGTGAGCTGTGCGTCCCCGGTGCCAGGCGGCATGTCGACGACCATGACGTCGAGTTTGCCCCACTCGACCTCGCGCAGCATTTGGGTGATGGCCGACATCACCATTGGCCCACGCCAGATCATCGGCGTATCTTCATCGATCAGGAACCCGATTGACATCACAGTGAGGCCATAGCGGTCGATTGGTTTAAGACGCGTGCCGCCAATGGTCTGTGGTTTTTCCTTGATCGCCAGCAGCTTTGGAAGCGACGGGCCGTAGATATCGGCGTCGAGCATGCCGACCTTTAAACCCAGATCGCGCAGGCCCAGCGCCAGATTGACGGCCGTGGTCGATTTGCCGACCCCGCCCTTCCCTGAGGCGACTGCGATGACCGCGTCGACACCGGGAATGCCCGGTTGAACCTTGTCGGCGGGGTGCGCGGCACGCGGCGCAGCCTGCGCGGCCGATTGCGGCGCGCGGGCGGCGGGACCTGCGGACCTCTCGGCAGTCAATGCAACCAACGCCGATTGCACACCGGGAATGGCACGCACTGCATCTTCCGCCGCCTTGCGTACAGGCTCCCACATCTTCACGGCGGTCGCATCAACCGTCAGCGAGAAGAAGACCTTGCCCTCGGAAACGACGACGTCTGAGAGGACACGCGCATCAGGCAAGGCCGTGCCGCCTGGCGATGGCACCTTGGCCAAGGCTGCAAGCACCTGCTCTTTGTTCACGGCCATGATCACCGTCCATTTGTTGGCGCCACCATAGGCAAGGTAGCAGACTGGTCAATGTGGAGAGCAACGACCGAGACAGGTTGACGCGCCTGCCCCGGCAATGACCTATTGGCAGATAGGCATCGGCTGTGGCCGGCCAAGGGATACTCGAAATTGGTGAGGGAGATTTACGATGGCGAAGGTAGCGTTTCTGGGCCTGGGAGTTATGGGCTACCCCATGGCGGGGCATTTGAAGAACAAAGGCGGGCACGATGTAACCGTCTACAACCGGACTGCCGCCAAGGCCGACCAATGGGTCAAGCAGCACGGCGGCAAATCGGCGCCCACTCCCAAATCTGCAGCCGAGGGTCAGGACGTCGTTATGGCGTGTGTCGGCAAGGATAGCGATCTACGCGAGGTAACGTTGGGTCCGAACGGCGCTTTTGCCGGGATGGACAAGGGAAAGGTCTTCGTCGATCACACCACCGCCTCAGCGGAAATTGCGCGCGAACTTTACGCAGCCGCAAAAAAAGGCGGGTTCGATTTCGTCGATGCGCCGGTGTCCGGCGGTCAGGCCGGCGCCGAAAATGGCGCGTTAACGGTGATGTGCGGTGGCGATGCCGAACCATTCGCTCGGGCCGAAAAAATCATCGCAGCTTACGCGCGTGCCTGCAATCTTCTGGGGTCGCCCGGGTCCGGGCAACTCTCGAAGATGGTCAACCAGATCTGCATCGCTGGACTGGTACAGGGTTTGGCAGAAGGTCTGCACTTCGCAAAAAAGTCCGGACTGGATATCGAGAAACTGATTGCCACCATCTCCAAAGGCGCAGCGCAATCCTGGCAAATGGAGAATCGTTACAAAACGATGGCGGCGAACAAATTCGACTTTGGATTTGCGGTTGACTGGATGCGCAAGGACTTGGGGATTTGTCTGGGTGAGGCGCGCAAGAATGGCGCGCACCTTCCGGTCACCGCCCTCGTCGACCAGTTCTATTCGGAAATTCAAGCGATGGGTGGCAAGCGCTGGGATACGTCCAGCCTGATTGCATTGCTGGACCGTTGATTATTGGCGCCCGCATGGAAGTCGCTGTCATGCGCCTGAGCTGGGCCGCGCTGACACCGCGGTGTGCCAACGTTTCACATTAGTCGCACCGTCTGGCATGGGGAGTCGTGCCGGCTTCATGAAATCGACCGCAACCTGCATGGTAATGTCGGCGACCGTATAGTGGTCGCCGGCAACAAATTCGCGTGTCGCAAGTTCACGATCAAGCATTTCCAGAAACCAGGAGACGCGCGGCCGGCTGGCCTCGGCCCAGGCGGGCACCTGCGGCACCTCCAGCTCCTTCATCGCCGGATGAGTGTGACGGAATACTGCGGCCACATTGGCCAGAAAATTGATCTCTGCCCGTCGATTCCACATCTCCACGATCGCTGCATCTTTGGAGCCGACGCCGAATAGCGGCGGTTCAGGACGCAGCATTTCGAAATATCGACAGATCGCAATCGACTCCGTGATGATCGTGCCGTCATCGAGCACGAGCGATGGCATGCGCTGCAACGGATTGATCGCCGCATATTCCGGCGTCTTATGCTCCTGCCGCGCGATGTCGACCTGTTCGGTTGGCACCGCGATACCCTTCTCAGCGAGGAAAATACGCACGCGGCGCGGGTTCGGGGCCAACTTGCTGTCATAGAGCTTCATGGCACTTCCAATCCGGTAGCGATTTCCCAGCCGAACATGGCCGAAAACCGCTGTCAAAGGCGGTAAGCAATCGTTAACCAGGGTCTTTAGGTCGCTCTTAAGCTTGGTCTTAAGGATTTTGCGTAACGCTGCCGGCGGTCTTTGTAAGTACCAGTGCCTATTAATGCCAATTCCAGGCGAACATCCTGATCTTGCCGCGCTGCCTCCGGAAACCTCCCCCGTGAAGCGGCGCCTGGCTGCGCAATATGTGCGCGAAGCACGTGATCGCCTGACATCCTCGAGCGGCACTCGCCCGGCCTTCGACTACGAACTGCTCCGGCAATACGCGCAAAATCGACTTTCCGCTTCGCTGGTTATCCTGCTTCTCGTCGCGACTGTCGGCTTCATGTCGAGCATATGGAGCGGCGCGCTCAGAGCCGGTGCCTGGACTGCTGCCGTGCTCGTCATCCACGCCATCATGGTCAGGAAGTGTCGGCAATTTCTCGAACGACCGATGAGCGAGATTTCGGCGCCTGCGTGGCGTCTGCGATTTGTGGTGCTGGATCTATTCTATGGACTGGCCTGGATGTTCATCCTGATCCACCCGGTCGGCGCCGACGAGAGCTCGAGCACCTTCATGCTTTTCGTCATGCTGTTGGTCGTGGCGGTGTCCAGCATGCTGGCCTCGAGCTTGCCGACGGCAGTTTTCACCGCAACTTTTCCGGTTACGACGGCGGTCGCGCTGGACTTTATCCTGCAGGGAACATTGCGCGACTACATCCTCGCGATGATGGCATTAACCGCCCAAGGATATTTCGCCGCCCTCACTTATCGCCTCTATTCCAGCACTCTGGCGACAATGGAAGCGCGCGCGGAAAAAGATGCGTTGATTGGTGAACTTGAGCAGGCGAAGGCGATCTCCGACGAAGCCCGCCGGCGCGCGGAGGCGGCGAATATCGCCAAGTCGCGATTTCTTGCCCAGATGAGTCATGAACTGCGAACACCTCTGAATGCGATCCTTGGTTTTTCCGAGGTGATGAAGACTGAAGTATTCGGTGCGCATGCAGTCCCCGCCTACAGGGAATATTCCTCAGATATTCATAACTCCGGGGTGCACCTGCTTGGTCTGATCAACGAAATTCTCGACCTGTCACGTATCGAAGCGGGCCGCTACGAGCTCAACGAGGAATCCGTTTCACTCGTGGCGATCGTCGAGGATTGTCATCACCTTCTGAAGTTGCGCGCCAGCAGCCGCCGCATTACGCTTCATGAAGTATTTGAGCCCGAACTCCCCCGGCTTTGGGCTGACGAACGCGCGATCCGCCAGATTTGCCTCAACCTGCTCTCGAACGCGATAAAATTCACCCCACAGACGGGCGATATCTGGCTGAAGGTCGGGTGGACCGCCTCTGGCGGCCAGTACATCAGTGTGAAAGATACGGGACCCGGCATTCCGGAAGAGGAAATTCCAATCGTGCTCGCTTCCTTCGGTCAGGGATCTAATTCGATCAAATCGGCGGAACAGGGCGCCGGCCTTGGCCTGCCGATTGCGAAAAGCTTGGTCGACCTTCATGGCGGTACGTTTACCTTGAAGTCCAAATTGCGGATTGGTACCGAGGTTATCGTCACATTTCCGCCGGAGCGGGTTGTGGCGGCGATGGCACCGATGCCCGAAACAGCGCCGCCGATCGCCTCGACCAACGAGCGGAATCTGCCGCCGAATGAGAAGGAACGGTTTAGCCGCCGGCCACTGTTTAGAGCGGGTACTTAGGCGTTAGTCTTGCGACAATCACGCAATTGCGTTCCCGCCCGCCGCGGTTATGGTCCCAGCCAATGCGGCCGAGACAGTTCCATGATTGAGACACCTTGCGTCAAAATTTGTACCCTTGATGCCCGCAATGGCCTGTGTCTCGGCTGCGGCCGTACGATCGATGAGATCGCACGTTGGGCCACGATGAGTGCGTCCGAACGCAGCCGAGTGATGGGGGAATTGTCCTCCCGCCTGGCAGCCCGCAATGTCGGCGAAGCCTCTGCAGCGACGAGATGATGCTGTGAGCCGCCGCCTTATCTGGTCCCTCTTGCTCGGTGTGGCTCTGTCGCTAGCAGCCCTGATCGCGAGCAGCGACCAGGACGCCATCACCAATTTGCTGCGGCATGACGTAGGTGGGCTCGCGCTCAAAATTGTCCTGGTTGTCTTCCTTGGTGGTCTTGTCCTGACATTGTTTCGCGAACGCCTGTCCAAGGCCATCGAGGCAACCCTTTTCTGGGCCGTAATCGGCTTGCTGCTAGTGGTTGGCTACAGCTACCGTTTCGAATTGCGCGAGGTTGCAGATCGCGTGATCGCAGAACTTGTACCCGGCCATGTGGCCGGTCATGGCCGCAATGTTGAAGTCGTTCGCGGGCATGGCGGCGATTTCGCGGTCGCAGCGCATGTTAATGGCACAAGGATCCCGATGGTCCTTGATACCGGCGCAAGTTCGGTGGTGCTCACGCAGGAAGCGGCCAAAGCAGCCGGATTGCCGATTGAGGTTCTCAACTACACCGTCAACATCGATACAGCTAACGGACGCACACGCGCCGCTGCGGTAACGCTCGACCGACTCGCCGTCGGCGGACTAACAGAACGATCGGTGCCTGCACTGGTAGCGCAGCCGGGCCAGTTGAAGAACAATTTGCTCGGCATGACCTTCCTCAACCGGTTACAAAGTTGGGAGGTGCGCGGGGATAGGTTGCGCATGCGCGGAACGCCTTGAACTTCGGCGCTCAAATCATGCTCAGGGCAAAACGCAGCGCGACCAGGAGCAGGAAAATGCCGAAGGCAATTTCCAGTTTACGCCTCGGCAGCCAATGCGCGAGCCGTACGCCGTAAATCGTGGTGTAGCTCGATACGGGCGCCATTAGCACGAAGCCGATCAGCGAAACAAACCCGATCGAAAGAGGGGGCAGCTGTGCCATGTACGGCCAACCGGCAAGCATGTAGCCGATCGCACCGGCAATCGTGATAGGCACCCCAACTCCTGCGGATGTACCAACCGCCTGGTGCATTGGTCGTCCATAGAGCGTGAGGACTGCGTTCGATATCGCGCCACCGCTCACGCCGACCAGAGATGAAAATAGGCCAGTGACAAACCCATAGATGGCAAGCACGCGACGGCCGGGCAATTGGTCCCCAAGCTTCCAACGCTCTCCGCCGAAAAGCATGCGCACGGCAATGAAGGTCACGAAAAAAAGGAAGGCAATTTTGAACACCGGCGCTGGCGCAAAAGATGCCGTAGTCGAGCCGACTGCAACGCCGATGATTGCGGGCAGCGCCCAGACGCGAACCACCTCGGGAATGACTGCGCCTTTATTCTTGTGCCCAAGGTAGGAGCGCACTGTCGTAGGCACAATAATCGCCAGCGAAGTTCCAATGCAGATTTGGATGCGAACCTCTTCGGGCACATCCAGTATGCGAAACACTTCGTACAGAACCGGCACGATGATGGCGCCGCCGCCAATCCCGAATAGTCCGGCGAGAACGCCCACCAGAATGCCAGCGCCAGCTATCAACAGCGCAAGCAAGGCGAGTTCGCCGAGCGGATATCCCAACAGCATGTTTCCTCGAGAAAAGGCGCGGCGGGCGTAAAGTCAGGCGGCGATGTGCTCTAAATTGGCATTTCTGTCCAGCAACAGCGCGAGCGCATCAGCCATGACGGCTGCTGTAGCATCGGGCTTGACCGCCTCGGTCGCCAGATGTCGTCGAAAGGCACGCGCGCCAGGAACAGCGTGGAACAGGCCCAATACATGGCGCGTGATGGCGTGAAGACGCACGTCTTTCGCCAACTCACGATCGATATAGGGAATCAGCGCCAACCCGGCCTCCTTCGGTGACGCAAATGGAGCCGGAGTATCAAAGATAGCGGGATCAACCTCGAGCAATCGCCATGGCTCTTGATAGGCCGCCCTCCCCATCATGACACCGTCCAACGCGTCAAGCTGAGTTCGTGCCTGATTAAGAGTCGCGATTCCGCCATTCAGGACGATCTCGAGATCCGGGTGCGTCGCCTTGAGCCGGTGAACGAGCGCGTAGTCAAGCGGCGGCACCTCGCGATTTTCTCGCGGTGATAGCCCTTTTAGCCAGGCCTTCCGAGCGTGGACAATCAGCGCATCAACTCCGGCCGCCTTTACCGTGTCGGCAAAAGTAAACAGTGCTTCATCCGGATTCTGGTCATCGATTCCGATACGGCACTTAACTGTCACTGGAACTTTGACGGCAGACCTCAAGGCAACCACACAATCACCAACCAGCGATGGCTCAGCCATCAGGCAAGCACCGAAGCGCCCCTCTTGAACGCGGTCGGACGGACAACCCACGTTGAGGTTGATCTCGTCGTAACCGAAATCCTCGCCGATACATGCGGCCTGCGCGAGCGTCTGTGGGTCACATCCACCCAACTGCAGGGCGACTGGATGCTCAAACGCGTCGAACCCAAGCAGCCGTTTGCGATCTCCACGCAGCACTGCACCGGTGGTGAGCATTTCAGTGTAAATCAACGCCCGGCGCGTCAGCAGCCGGTGGAAAAACCGACAGTGCCGATCGGTCCATTCCATCATCGGGGCGATGCAGAATCGATGGGAAATCGCTTCGTCCGGCTGCGCGGCGCGTAAAAAAACGTGTTCGGTTACCATGAGACGTTTTCTGCCCGTCCAGAAAGAAAATCGATGTCGTGTTCAAAGATATATTTCAAAAATTCTATAACAGATCTAATTCGAGCAAGGTGGCCATGTTCGCTCCGCACAGATACCCATACATCGCGTTTTATCGAAATTGTGTCAGAAAGGATGCGCTGAAGGCCCGGGACCCCGGATGCGACAAAGGTCGGTAAAAGGACAATACCCATTCCCCCCACGGCAGCGTGGCATTGCGCGATCACGCTGTTACTGTGGAAGCTCATTTTTGGCGCCGCCACAACCTCGTCGAGCCAGCGAACCGCATTGATCGCAAGCAGGTCGTCAATATAGCCAACGAACACATGCCTATCGAGGTCGGCGCGGCTGCGCGGAACTCCGTGGTGACGTAAATAGTCTTTTGAACAATACAGAAAAAGAGAAAACTTGCCGATCAGTGTACTGCGCAAGCCGCGCGTCGTGGGATTGAAGAAGCTCAGGAAGATATCAGCCTCCTTACGATTCAAGTCCACGACCTGTGGAATGCTGACGAGCTCGATTTTCAAGTTCCGGTCGAAACGGGCGAGCGTTGGTATCCGGCGCGCAATGTACCCGCTGGCGATTCCTTCCATTGTCGCAATGCGCACAACTTTCGATGCTCCCTCAGCAATCATTTCGTCGAGCGAGTTCGCATGTTGGTCCATCTGCTCGATGTGCTGGAGCAAAGCCTGCGCTTCCGGGCGAACCACCACACCTTTCCGATTGCGATCGAGCAGTTTGACTGCGAGCAACGATTCAAGCCGACCTATCCGGCGGCATACTGTCGAATGATCGAGCCGAAGCTGGCGCGCAGCAGCGTGGACGCTGCCCTGGCGGGCGACCTCGAGAAAGACCCTTAGGTCGTCCCATTTGGCGGCCGCGGGACCCCCGCCAAATGGCTTTTTGGCGCTGATATTCATGGCGAAAGCTTACACCAAACCATCACTAGGTGGTGCAAAAATACTCCATGAGCTTGGAGAATTTGCATGGTTACTTAGGAGGCTGAGGGGAAAAATGCAGAGGCTAAAGGCCGATGTCGCAATCATTGGCGGCGGAGCCGCCGGTTGTTACGCGGCGCTCAGCCTGCGGAAGCAAGGCATCAAACCGCTCATCATCTGTAAGGGTCTCGTCGGTAAAAGCGGCGCGTCACTATTTGCCGGCAACCTGGTGATTTCCGGCAAGCTTCTTGGCAACACCGACGAGCAGGCGCGCGACACCGCCGAGTTTCTGATCAAATATCATAATCAGTTTTTAATCGACCAACGCTGGGCACGCCGTTGCGGCGAGTGGATCGAACGGGTCTATTACCCGGAGCTCGAGGAAGCGGGCCTCTATTTTCGACGCGACGACAAGGGCAATGTCGTCACCAGCCCCGGCAAAATTCGGAGCGTCGCAGCCAATGTTCAGGGCAATTCTGGGGTTCCATTCATGGATCTGCGGCGCAAGCAGATCATCCATGCTGGCATTCCGCGGCTTGAAGAGACAATCGCGACCGCGTTATTGCGAAATGCGGATGGAGAAATCGGTGGCGTGTTTTGCCTTAACTTGATGACGGGTGAACACATCATCGTCGAGGCGCGAGCCGTCGTACTCGCGACCGGTTACTCCGACCGACTACATGCCCGTTCGACTGGCACACGCGAAATGTCGGCCGACGGCATCGCGATGGCGTGGCGGGCCGGCGCAACGCTCGTCAACATGGAAATGCAGTGGTGGCACACCAACGACATCGCACACCCACCGTCGTGGCAGCGCATGCAAGTCTATCCCAATCCGATGCTTGGGTCCGAGAAGTCCGCCCGTATGGTCAACTCGAATGGCGAGGAATTTTTCAATCAGCAGCGGGATGACCCGCTCGCCTTCGGCCCTTACACTGTCCAACTCAAGGCGCTGGCAAAGCAGGTTCATGCCGGCAAGGCGCGTTATGATGGCGGCTACTACGCCGGATTCGATCACTGCGATCCCGCCGAAGTCGAACGCTACACGACCTACGGCAAGACGTATCGACAGCTTGGCCTGGACTTTCCAAAAACACTCGTCGAAACCGCAGTAACATCGCACTACCGCCAGGGCGGCATCGACGTCGATACCGCGACGATGCGCTCCTCGGTTCCGGGGCTGTATGTGGCCGGCGGCGTTGGTGGCCACAGCAACGGCTTGATCGGGCTTGCTACATATGATGGCAAAGTTGTCGCGGACGGCATTGTTCAGGACTTTTCCAGACTCAAGCCCTCACCGCCAAATTCCATAGAGGCTCAGGCCGAAGGCCGGCGGCTCGAAAACCTGCGCAATGCATCAGGCGGTGGTTCGGCGCCCGCCGCGGTGAAGGACAAATTGCGCAAGCTAATGTGGGACAAAGTCGGCGTCGAAAAAGACGCCGCCGGCATGAACGCAGCACTCGACGAAATCCTGCAAATCCGCAGCGAGTTGCCGGAGATGCGCATTGCCAACAAGACCCGCATCGCTAACTATGAATGGCTCGATGCTATCGACGTCATCAACATGATCGACGCCTGCGAGTTGATCGTTCATTCTTCACTCGAGCGTAAGGAAAGCCGCGGTCCGTTCTTCCGCAAGGATTTCCCTGAAACCGATAACACGCAGTGGCTTGCCGCCAACATCCTCAAGAAGTCGGGTAACGGCTTCAAGTTTGAAGCGCGCCCCTATGAGTTGCCGTTCTTTGAGCCCGGTTTTACGAAGAAAAACAATCTTCAGGTGGCATGGTAATGGCGCTCGCAAGCACACCGCTCTCGCCAGCGAGCCGCCTCGGCCAGATCGAGCATGCCGACACGCTCGCCTTGCGCAATTCCCGGCTGGCGCCAGGCGACCCGATCACCGTGAGGGTCGCCCGCTCCGACGGAGTTGCCAACCAGGCCCGTTTTCAGCAGTTTTCCGTGCCTTACCAGAAATGGATGCGCGTACTCGATGCGCTTAACTGGATCGCCGAGCACGAGGCGACCGACCTTGCCTATCGCTGGTTCTGCGGCTCGAAGATGTGCGGCAGTTGCGCGGTGCGCATGAACGGCCGCGAGGTGCTCGCCTGCTGGGAAGCGGTCGAGCCGGACATGACGATTGAGCCGCTGCGCAACCTGCCCTTGGTGCGCGACCTCGTCGTCGATCGCTCCCCTTACGAGAAAAAGATCGCAAGCTTCGAACCCTGGCTCGAGCGCGATGCGGTCTACCGCGGTTTCCCCGAACCGCTGTCGCACAGGGAAATGAAGAATGCGTCGAAGGCGCTCGATTGCATCAGCTGCATGTGCTGCTACTCCGCCTGCCCCGTTGTTCGTCTCGGTGATCTGACCGACTTCGCCGGCCCGGCGCCGCTCGTTCAGCTTGGTCAGACCGCGCTCGATCCCCGCAACGACCAGAACAAGGTTGCACGCATGCTTGCGCAATCCGGCATTTTTAATTGCGTGTCCTGCTACAAATGCGAAGAAGTTTGCCCAGCGGCCATTCCGATCGTCACCCACGTGATCGAGCCACTCAAGGCAAAGGCCGCCGCACTCGTCCCCGGGATGGCGCGTCACGCACATGCGCTACGCGCTATCGTCGCAATGCGTGGCCGAGTCGATCCCGGTGCCCTTGTTCTGCGGGTGCAGGGACTGGGTGCATTCAAGAACCTGCCGCGTATTCTGCGCCTTCTGGTCCGAGGCAAAATTGCCCCGCTCAAGACTTTACTGATGCGCAAGACTGCCGCCACGGCGGCCGCGCGACGTATTCTCAATCGGGTGCGCCCATGAAATTTGCCTATTACCCAGGCTGTTCGGCGCGCAGCACCTGTGCGGAGCTCAACGTCGCGACCCATCGTGTGGCGCACAAGCTGGGACTCGAGTTGCTCCAGCTCGAATCCGCCACCTGCACCGGGGCACGTGAGCTGCGCGCTATCGACCCGGCCGGATTTTATACACTGAACGTGCGAATCCTTGCGCTCGCAGAACGTGAGGGCTTACCCCTGATGACGATCTGCAACACCTGCACGCTTAATGTACTCGACGCGCATGCCGCCTTTGTTAGCGATGCCGAACTTGCGCAAACTGTCAATGCCCGGCTGGCAGAGGAAAATCTGCATTACAGTGGCAGAACCAAGATAACCCACTTCTTGTGGGTGCTGCACGAACAAATCGGCGCGAAACGGCTGCGCGCGTTGGTCACCAATCCGCTCACCGGGCTTACCGTCGCCGCTTTCTATGGCTGCCACATCACCCGTCCGCCTGGCCGCTATGGTTTTGTCGACTCGCGCAACAACGCGGCGATCGAGAAGCTTGCGGAAATCTTGGGATGCCGTCCGATCGACTACAGCGGGAGAACTGAGTGTTGCGGGTTCCATACCGCGGGCCATGACGAGCGCGTTGCTATCAAGCTCGCCGGGCAGCACATCCTTGCAGCCAAGGCCGGTGGGGCCAAAACAATGGTGACCCCCTGCCCACTCTGCCACACCGTACTCGACAGCTTTCAGCACGAGATCGAAGAAGACCTCGGGCAGAAGCTCGATATGCCAGTGCTGCATCTGCCGCAGCTTGTCGGATTAGCGCTCGGACTGACACCGGAGGAACTCAATATCGACCGGCACATGATCCCAGCCACGGCGATAGATGACTACACTGCCGCGCCCAACCAGGGGTTGGCCTGATGAGCGCTTGCTTCAATTTGGCGATGATTGGACACTTGTGCGAGGACGATATCGGCCTGCGCGCCGCTCGCATCGTGACATAATGGATACGCTGCTTTTGCTCGCACTGAACGGGCTGATATGGGGGCTGATCATCGCCCTCATCGCTCTCGGCCTATCCGTCATTTTTGGCCTGCTCGACATCATCAATATCGCGCACGGCGACTTCTTCATGGTCGGCACGGTCATCGCCTGGTTCACGCTGGAAGCAACTGGAAACTTCTGGCTCGGTTTTATCGCCGCACCCCTAATCGGATTCATCCTCGGCGCCCTGATCCAGAGAGTCGTGATTCAGCCCGTGCGAGGCGTCGCTGCATTGTCGATTGTCGCAACGTTTGGCCTGTCATTAATCCTGCAGGAAAGCGTTCGGATCATTTTCGGTCCCACGCCGCGCCGCATTCTCGCGCCAATCACCTCCACTGTGCCGCTGTTTGGCATCGAGTACGACGTTTACCGACTCTTTGCGGCCCTCTTGTCTATTGCGGCGCTCGTAGGCTTTTTCCTGTTCCTGCAGTATACCAAGATCGGTACGTGGATGCGTGCCGTGCGCCACGATCGCGACACCGCAATTGCCATGGGGATTCCGGCACAGCGTATCTACATCCTGACCTTCGGGATTGGCTTTGCACTCGCAGCCTTCGGCGGTGCGGTGGCAGCACCGATTGCTACTGTCGATTTCCGCGGCGGCGTCGATATCTTGCCGTTCTGCTTCATGGCCGTAATCATCGGTGGCCTCGGTAACCTCCCCGGTACAGCGGCGGCGGCGGTCATGCTTGCCTTCTTCGAAGGTATCATTCAGAGCGTCGCCGACCCGACAGTGGCGCGTATTGCCTCGCTTGCGTTAATGAGCGCAGTGATGCTGATTCGTCCGCAGGGTTTGTTCAAAGGACACGTCCGATGAGCAGCCGCGCAAGCATAGAACGTGTCCTCTTTGTCCTTTTCGCGATATTTATGATGTCGGTGCCATGGTCGGTCCCCGCACTTGTCAGTTCATTCTGGGTCAGTGTGATCACCGAAATTCTAATCTGGTCGTTGTTTGCCGCGAGCGTCAATCTTCTGTTCGGCTATGTCGGACTGTTGTCGTTTGGTCAGGCCCTGTATTTCGGATTTGGGATGTACGGTGTCAGCATCGGCATCGACCAGTTGCATCTCGGTTTTTGGCCGGTCTTTGCGCTCGGCATCGTCGCCGCAATGACCATGGCACTCGTCTCGGGTGTGTTCGCGGTGCGTTTGACCTGGCACTATTTCGCTATCATCACCGTCGTCTTTTCGCTGATCTTCTACTTTCTCGCGGTGCGCTTGAAACCACTTACGGGTGGTGACGACGGCATCAATTTCAGCATGCCGCCGACCTTCACATTCGACCATTCAGTCTGGAGTTTCACCGACCCTACCTTCCAGTATTTCTTCATTCTGCTGACGGTTTCGCTCTGCTTCTATCTGATGCATCGCGTCATCCACAGTCCGCTCGGCAAGGCTTTCGTGGCGATTCGCGACAACGACGTCCGCGCTTCGTTGATTGGCCTTAACGTCTATCTGATCCGGCTTGTTGCTTTTGTCATGGCGGGATTCCTCGCCGGGGTTGCCGGCGCACTGTTTGCCTTCTTCGGCCGCTACGCCTCGGCCGCCTATATGTTCTACCAGGTCTCCGGCGAAGGCGTCGTATGGGCGATTGTCGGCGGCGCCGGCACATTGTTCGGTCCCATAATCGGCACGACCCTGTTCATCATCATCCGCGAGGTGGTCTCTACCCATTGGGAACACCACGCACTCATTGTCGGTGTGATGGCGATTTTGGTCGTTATCCTGGCGCCGCGAGGCCTCGTTGGCCTCTGGAGTGACCGACTCGATCGCCTCGACAAGGACGCAGCAGAACTGCCGTCGACCCAACCAGAGAGGGTGCCGCCATGAGCGCCCCGATTCTGGAAACAAGGAGCCTGACCAAACGTTTCGGTGGTCTCACCGCCGTGGACAACCTTAGTCTCAGTCTGGAGGGCGGAAAGCTGCATGCCATCATCGGACCAAATGGCGCCGGCAAGACCACCCTTTTTAACCTGGTATCAGGCTTGTTGCGGCCCGATTCCGGTAAGGTCACTTTTCGCGGTCGCGACATCACCGGCCTCCCGGCCCACGAGATCAGCCGGCTCGGCATCAAACGAACCCTTCAGGTCAAAAGCGTATTTTCAAGCCTGAGTGTCGCTGAGAATCTCTGGATTACATACGCAGGCTCGAAACGCTTTCTTCATCCGTTTCGCAATGCCGAGAGCGACCGCGCCGCACGCGATCGCGTCGCACAGACGCTTGAACAGATCGGTCTCACCGCGCTGGCACACCGAGCGGCTGGAGTGTTGTCGTATGGAGATGTTGCGCTACTCGAGATTGGAATGGCGCTCATCTCCGAACCACAACTGCTGCTACTCGATGAACCTACCTGCGGCATGAGCCCGGCCGAAACCGAGCGTGCGGTTACTAAAATTCGGGAAATGGCCCGCACCATCGACATAGTCATCATCGAGCACGACATGGCAGTAGTTTTCGGCATCGCCGATGCGATTACTGTTTTGGCGCAAGGCGCGATTTTGGCCGTGGGAAATGTGAACGAAATCTCGCAGAACGAACGCGTGCGCGAAGCCTATCTGGGTCGGCCCGAAGACGAGGACTACGTCGAGGAGGCCGCGCATGCTTAGCCTCCGCGAGGTTCATGTTCATATCGGAAAGTTGCACATCCTTCAGGGTGTCAACCTCGAGGTCAAGGAAGGCGAATGCGCTGCTTTAATTGGCCGCAATGGCGTCGGGAAAACGACCACCCTGCGCAGCATAATGGGGCTTGTAGCGACAAGCGCGGGTCGCATCGAATTTGACGGCGTCGATCTCGCAAGATTCCAACCTCATATCATTCCGCGCAAAGGTATCGGATACGTGCCGCAAGGCCGCGGAATATTTCCGACTTTATCGGTAATCGAAAATCTCAATATCGGCCTGCCCGGAAAGCGCGACACTGCGCGCGAGGACTATGTGCTCACCTGCTTTCCCCGGCTCAGGGAGCGTCTAAAACAATCTGGCGGCACATTGTCGGGCGGCGAACAACAGATGCTCGCGATTGCTCGCTGCCTAATGATGCGACCAAAGCTTATCATTCTTGACGAGCCGACCGAAGGCATCATGCCGCGACTCGTCTCGCAGATCCGGCGTGAAATTCACCGCATCAATCAAACCGGCGTTTCAATCCTTCTGGTCGAACAGAACGTCGAAACCGCGCTCAAACTCTGTCCGCGCGTTTTCGTGATGGAGAAGGGTACTGTCGTTCATTCCGGTGCCTCACATGATCTGAAATCCCAGCCCGAAATCGTGCATCGCTACCTCGGGTTGTCCCAGTAACATCGCAGACAAAAAGGGGAGGCAAGACAATGACAAAGAAGCTATCTCGCCGCAGTTTCCTTGAAGTCGCTTTGGCAGGCGGCGCGCTGGGCACTGCCAATCTCACATTAATGCGTGACGTCTACGCGCAGGCGTCTGGACCGATCGTTATCGGTCATCACTGCGACCTTACCGGCGCAATCTCCTCGTGGGGCTTCTGGCATGACAAAGCCGCTAAAGCCGCGGTTGACATTATCAATACCGGCGGCGGAATCGCCGGCCGTAAAATCGAGCTCGCGACCGAAGATACCGAGTCAAACCCGGCGAGCGGGGCCCGCAAGTTACGGAACCTCGTGCAACGCTCAAACGCCGAATTCATCGTCGGGTCGGTTCATTCCGGTGTGATGCTGGCGGCGATCCCAGTCGCTTCAGAGCTCAAAACGATTTACTTCTCCACCGGCGAAGCGACTGAAGCCACGGGCGCAAAAGGCACCCGGTTTTCGTTCCGTACTGGCACAGACACCTACTCGATCGCCGCCGCAAGCTTGCCATGGTGCGTCGAGAACTTCGGCAAGAAATGGACGATCATTTACGCCGATTACGCCTGGGGCCAGAGCACCAACCAGGAATCCAAACACTACATCGAGTCCTCCGGCGGCAAGGTCCTGAGCAGCATCCCGGTGCCGCTGGATGCGAAGGACTTTGTGCCGTATCTTTCGCAAATTCCGGGCGACACTGAAGTCCTCTTGCCCGCGTTTATCGGCGCCTTGTCGGTTGCCTTCTATCCGCAAGCCAAAAATATGGGCCTCGACAAGAAGATGAAGATGTATTCTTCCTCGGCAAGCATCGAGTCAATCGCGCCATCCGATGTGCAGGGCGCGGCGGAAGGCGTGTACTTCTTCGAAAACTTCCCGCGCATGCTCAAGGCCAAAAACGACGAATTTCACAAGGAGTTCCTCAAGCGCGTGGGCATCGATGAAGAAAACGCGCGCGAGATCGGCGGCACCCGCGTGATGGACAAGAGCCATGGCTGGCAGGCCTGGGAAGATATCTTTGCGATCAAGCAGGCGGTCGAAACATCCGGATACAAGACCCGCAAGGATGTTGAGGGCGCGATCCAGGCTCTCGAAGGCATGCAAATGAAAAACTCGCTCGCCCACCCACAGGGCGACAAATATATCCGCAAGGAAGACCACGTCGGCATAATCGACTGCTACATCAGCCGCGTGGAAAATGGAAAACTCGAAGTCAAGAAACGAATTCCGAAAGAAGATCTCGCAAAGAACATGCCGCTGCGGCATAACCTGTCTCAAATGCCGGCCTAACTGCCTAACCGTGGCGGTGACGCATATCGCGTCGCCGCCACCTCACTTATAAAGCGGGCTTCGAATGACCCTGCCTGATTATCCGAAATTCAAAGCCTGCGCTGCGCATGTTGCGCCGATATTTCTGGACGCGGCTGCAACCGTCGAGAAAGCGTGTTCCCTGATCGCCGAAGCTGCTTCCAACGGCGCAAAACTGATCGCGTTTCCTGAGTCCTATGTGCCCGGATTCCCGGTCTGGGCGTCGATACAAGCGCCAATCAAGAACCACAATTTCTTCAAGCAGCTGGCGGACAATTCGATCGCAGTTCCGGGACCTGAGGTGACCCAACTCTGTCAAACCGCGCGCGATGGGGCCATCGTGGTGTCCATCGGCATCAGCGAGCGCTCGGCGGTTTCGGTCGGCGCTCTCTGGAACAGTAATTTACTGATCGACGCGAATGGCATTATCGTCAATCATCACCGAAAGCTGGTACCGACCTTTTATGAAAAGCTAATATGGTCGTCAGGTGACGGCGCCGGCTTGCGCGTGAGCGACACGCCAATCGGCAAGCTCGGTATGCTAATTTGTGGTGAGAACACGAATCCTCTCGCCCGCTATTCGCTGATCGCACAAGGTGAACAAGTCCACGTCTCCTCATACCCACCTGTGTGGCCTACGCGTCCATCGAATGAACCGGGCCGCTATGATCTCGCCTCAGCCATCCGCATTCGGACGGGAGCACACTCTTTCGAAGGCAAGGTTTTCAACGTCGTGACTTCTGCATTTCTCGACAACAAGACGCTTGACGCGCTCAATGGAATTGACCGCGAAGCGCGCGCGACTCTTGAGCAAAGCCCGCAAGCAGTCTCGATGGTTATCGGGCCATCCGGCGAAGTGATCAGCGATACGCTGTGTGAAGTGGAAGGCTTGCTGTACCAGCAGATAGACATCTCACACTGCGTCGAGCCAAAACAATTCCACGACGTGGTGGGTTATTATAACCGGTTCGATGTGTTCGACCTCAGGGTGAACCGCAAACGTATTGTGCCAATTACATTTTCAGATGACGATGGCAACGATGGGGTTGAGCCGTCGGGGCAAGAACCTATCTAGTAATGGCTCCAGCGCACTTCCCGTCGCTGCCGCGATATCGCTTGGCGCCCGAAATTTCAGTCTCCCATTCGTACCTGCTTGGAAAATCAATAATAGACCTCAGCGCAAAGCTGACCGACCAGCAAGGTACGACGGCCGGTACGACTGAGGTCGCCGCAACTATTTTCTGTCCCAACGTATAGTGGTTCTCTTCCATTTCACGCCACCGCCATTGCGCAATGGCCGTTGCCCCAGCATTCTATGGCATAAGCTTTTAGGGACGATACGAATGATCAGGATCGGGATTATCGGCCTTGGCTGGTGGGGCAAGCAGATCGTGACCTGCCTTGCCGATAGCCCGCGTTTCAAGGTGGTGGCCGGATGCGATATAGATACCAAGATGGCGGCACCATTCGCAGCTTCTCACAAGTTTGACCTGACTGAGGACTATAGGGAACTTCTCAACCGTTCCGATGTTGACGCTGTCGCCGTTGTGACCCCTCACCTGCTCCACGAAGAAATGGCTGTCGAGGCATTTCGCGCAGGCAAACACGTGTTCTGTGAAAAGCCACTCGCTCTCACGGCCGCAAGCGCCGAGCGGATTTTGGCTGCCTGCGCCAAAACCGGCGGCGTCCTCGGCATCGGCCATGAACGGCGCTACGAACCGGCGATGGAAGAGATGCGACGCCTGTTTGAGACCGGCGCGCTCGGGCGCTTGCTGCACCTCGATGCCAACGTCAGCCACAGCAATTTTCGAAGAATGGATCCGTCGAATTGGCGTCGTGATCCTCGCCACGCGCCAGCCGGCGCTTGGACTGCACTCGGCATTCATCTTGGCGATATGTTTGTATCACTCGCCGGCAAGCCCACCCGCGTGACGGGGCGGACTGCTTCGCAGATTTTTCAGACACCTTCGGAAGATTTTGTAAGCGCCGAAATCGATTTCGAAAATGGCGTCCATGGGCGCATCACTTGCCTGTCGACGCCACCGTTTTACGGGCGTTTTACCTTGGTTTGCGATCAGGGGTGGGTCGAAGTGCAGGAAGGTGGCAATGTCGACAAGGGCATCCCATCGAGCTTCGTTCATTGTGCAGTGGATGGAAGCCGGCATACGCGCACCTACGAGCATGCCAATACGGTACGCATGAATTTCGAGGCCTGGGCCGATGCGGTTGAGGGTCGGGCGCCCTATCGCTTCATTGCGGATGAGTTGCTTTCAAACATCCGCATTCTCGACGCAGTTACGCGCTCTGCTGCGGCGGACGGAAAACCGATCAAGCTATGAGGATCGCGTTCCTGGCAGTTCTCGAAATTCGCCCCGGTTTGGGGTACACCGACGCCCCATGCAGGCCGAAAAAGAACAAGTAGCCCTATCTTCGATCGCCGCTTCGGCCGGCTTGACCATCGCCAAGGCCTTTGTGGGCTTTTCCACGGGCTCGCTGGCGATCCTTTCCGAAGCCGGACACTCGCTGATCGACCTCGGCGCCACGGTCATGACCTATATCGCCGTAAGGATCTCCGGAAAGCCAGCCGACGAGAAGCATCACTACGGCCACGGAAAAGTCGAAGCGGTATCGGCTCTGGCTGAAACGGCACTACTGTTCCTGCTCTCCGGAATAGTGATTTGGGAGGCTGTCAAGCGACTGGTCGAACACGAAGGTCATGCCGTCGAAGCTACTGTCTGGGCCTTCGGCGTAATGGTGGCGTCAATTGTCGTCGATTTTTTTCGGGCGCGCGCGTTGTCGCATACTGCGGAAAAAACCTCGAGTCACGCGCTCGAAGCCGACGCTTTGCATTTTTCATCCGACCTGTGGTCGTCGCTGGCTGTGCTTGTCGGTCTCATTGGAGTGCATTTTGGCCTGGCGTGGGCAGATTCTGTCGCTGCGTTCGTTGTGGCAATCCTCGTTTGTGTTGCGGGCTGGCGCCTCGGGAAACGAACCATCGACACTCTCATCGACGTCGCCCCGCCAGGAGCTGCAGCAAAAATCACAGCCATTGCAGCGCGTATCCCGGGAGTAGTCGGTGTCGAACAAGTGCGGGCGCGGTCAGTTGGCGAGCAGACTTTTATCGATCTTGGCGTTTCGGTTAGCCGTACGCTGCCGCTTGATCGGGTAAGCACACTCAAAGATGACGTGGCCGCTGCGATCCGCAAACAGATGCCCGGCGCCGAGCCGGTGGTCACCACCGAGCCCGTGGCACTCAGTAATGAGACAATTCTTGACCGTATCATGGTAATCGCACGTAACCGCGCACTCGCGGTGCACCATGTCACGGTCCACGAGCTGAGAGACAAGCTCGCCGTATCACTCGACCTGGAGGTTGACGGAAGGCTTTCTTTGCAATCAGCGCACGAGATGGCAGACGGTTTGGAGGATGCGATCACCGCGGAGCTCGGCCCTACGGTCGAAGTTGAAACGCACATCGAACCGTTGCAGCCGCAGGACGCCTCCGGCCGCGAGGCTCCATCCGAACGGGTCAAGGCAGTTGCAATTACATTGTCGGAGTTGGCTGCAGAAGGACGCACAATCCGCGATGTGCATAACGTGCGCGTACGCGAAACCGATGAAGGCGAAATTGTCAACTTTCACTGCCGTGTCGATCCGCAATTGAGCGTACAGAGCGTGCACGAAAACGTCGATGCGCTGGAACGCGCATTAAAACAGCGGTCGCCCTCGATTAAACGCGTGATCGGCCACGCGGAACCGGTCCGCTAATTCTTCCAATTGCCGGCGGGACATCCTGGATCAATAGCCATGCGCACCGATACTGCCCAGTCGATCCGCTTGAAAGACTACCAGCCGCCTGACTGGCTGGTAGAAACGGTCTCTCTGGACGTTACGCTCCATCCCACTGCGGCACGCATCCGCGCGACGCTTGCGCTTAAGCCTAATCCCAGATCCGCGTCCGCACCGCTCATTCTCAATGGCGATGGATTGTCGCTGACCTCGCTCAAGCTCGACGGAACCGTCATGGCTCCGGATAGCTATGTTGCGACGCCCGAGAGCCTCACCATTGCGCAGCCGCCGAACGGGCCGTTCAATCTGGAAATCGAGACCATTGTTGATCCCTCCGCCAACACTCAGTTGTCGGGGCTTTATCGCTCAAATGGCACCTATTGCACGCAGTGCGAGGCAGAGGGTTTTCGTCGTATTACGTTCTTTCCTGACAGACCTGACGTCATGGCCGTCTACACCACACGCATCGAGGCCGACAAAACGGAAGCGCCCGTGTTGCTCTCAAATGGCAATCTGGTCGAGCACGGAGAAGCTCCCGGCGGGCGCCACTTCGCAGTCTGGCACGACCCGCATCCCAAGCCGTCGTACCTTTTTGCACTCGTTGCCGGCGATCTTGCATGCATCGAGGACCACTATGTGACCATGTCCGGGCGCAATGTGACACTGCGCATTTATGTGGAGCACGGCAAGCAAGACCGTTGTGTCTATGCGATGGATTCGCTCAAACGCGCCATGCTCTGGGATGAAAAAGCTTTCGGCCGAGAATACGATCTCGACATTTTCATGATCGTTGCAGTTTCCGACTTCAACATGGGCGCGATGGAGAATAAGGGACTTAACGTCTTTAATGACAAATATGTCCTGGCGAGCGCGGACACCGCAACCGATGCAGACTTTTCTCATATCGAAGCCGTGATTGCGCACGAATACTTCCATAATTGGACTGGCAACCGCATTACGTGCCGCGATTGGTTTCAGCTTTGCCTAAAGGAAGGTCTCACTGTTTTTCGTGATCAGGAATTTTCTTCGGACATGCGCTCACGTCCGGTGAAACGGATCGCCGATGTAAGAAGCCTGCGCGGTACACAATTCATCGAGGACGCAGGTCCCTTGGCACATTCGGTACGCCCTGAGACGTACAAGGAAATCAATAATTTCTATACAACCACCATATATGAGAAAGGCGCCGAAGTTGTGCGGATGGTACAGACTTTGGTCGGCCAAGAAAAATTTCGTGTTGGCATGGACCTCTATTTCGTGCGCCACGACGGCGAGGCCGCCACTGTCGAGCAGTTCATCCAATGCTTCGCGGACGCCAGCGGACACGATCTGACACAGTTTATGCGCTGGTACAGTCAGGCTGGCACGCCTGAAGTGACGGTCAGCGGCAAGTTCGATGCGGCGCGCAAAACTTATATCCTTGAATGCAAGCAGGCCGTTCCACCGACACCGGGTCAGACAGTGAAGGAGCCGATGGTCATCCCGCTGTCGCTCGGCTTGGTCGGCAGGAACGGACACGATCTACCGCTCAAGTTGTCGACCGGCAAACCGATCGAGCGAGACGTTCTGGTGCTGAACAAGCCCGTGGCGAGGTTCGAATTCGTCAATATCGATCAGGACCCGGTCATTTCTATCAATCGCGGTTTTTCCGCACCGATCAAGCTCATCACCGATCTGGCTGCCAGTGACCTCGCCTTTCTCGCCGCCCATGACGCTGATCCGTTCAACCGCTGGCAGGCACTGCAGACGATCTCGATGCGCCTGCTGATCGATAATGTTGCTGCCTTGCGCTCGGGTCGTCCGACACGCAGCGACGACCAGCTTATGCTCGCGCTGGCTGCTATTCTCGAGGACACTGCGCTGGAGCCCGCTTTCGTTGCGCTTGCACTGGTCCCACCGGGCGAAGGCGACGTTGCGCGCGAAATCAGCCGCGACATCGATCCCGACGCAATCTTTCGCGCTCGCGCCGGGTTGCGCGCCGCGATCGGTGAGCAGCTTGGTCCTGCGCTCGCCACGCTTTATGACCGGATGGCCCTGTCCGGGGACTATTCACCTGACGCCCAGAGTGCCGGACGCCGTGCCTTGCGGAATGTGGCGATTGATCTGCTTGCGGCAACTGGCAAACCCGCGGTTATCGCCCGCGTTTGCCGGCAATACGAGACCGCCAACAATATGACCGATCGCTTGGCCGCGCTTGTGACCCTGTCGCTGCATGAGGTGCCGGAGAGGGAACGCGCTCTTGCCGATTTCCATGCACGCTATGCTTCGGACGCACTGGTCGTGGACAAGTGGTTTTCACTACAGGCCACCATCCCACAGCCGAACACGCTCGAAAACGTGCGGCGTCTGACTGCCCATCCCGCATTCTCTCCCGCCAATCCAAACCGCGTGCGGGCGCTGATCGGCGCGTTCGCGCAGGGGAATACCACCCAATTCAACAGGGCTGATGGCCTAGGCTACGACTTCGTCGCGGACACTGTGCTTGCCCTGGATCAAAAAAATCCGCAAATTTCGGCCCGGCTGGCGACGGCCTTTCGCAGCTGGCGGATGCTGGAAGCCGGCCGTCGGATGAAAGCAGAAGCCGTCCTTACGCGTATCAAGGGTGCGCCGGGCCTTTCCCGCGATCTGGCCGACATCGTTGAACGGGCGCTGGCCGCGCCAGAGTGATCAAGGGGGACTGGATTTTTATCGCCAAACTATCCGTGGGTAACATTTTTTAAATATTTGACTCTTCGGACTCTCGACAAATCAGCGCTCATCGATTCCAATCAACAAAGTGATTCGGAACGCGATGCGGCACATCCTTCCGTCTCAAGGGTGACAGGGGAAATTCCAAACGGAGGCCTTCTATGGCGCGCGCCAGTGCGGCGAGTGCGTCTGCACATCCCGATTCTATTAAGGGCCTCGCGCAATCAGTCGCCAAACCGGCATATCGGCGGCTTCTGAACGCCGAGCCACTCCTGCGCCGTGCCGTCCCGGTGCTGATCATCGCCTTCCTGGCCACCATTTGCGTCGGCGCCTTCGTGCAGGTGATGGACCACCGTCGGCAGACTCTCACCAACGAAGTCGCGTCACTTGGGGCAATCGCCGACCTTGCTGCCGAGCGCCTGCACAAGCCGCCCGAGAAGGCTGCCAATACCATCGAACAACCGCATCTGGTGCTCGGGCGTGTGTTGCCATCCTGGGCTATGGCTGCCGGTCGGCGCTTCCTGCTGACCAATTCTGACGGCATCGTCATGGCCGCGACCCCTGCCGGCGACTCGACGATTGGCCGCCGGCTCATCGAGTTGCTGGGACCGACACAACCCCTGACGACCTTCGGCGCGGGTGCCGGTGTCATGGAAATCACCCTGCCCGACGACTCACGGGCTTTGGCGACCGTCCGTATGCTTGGTCCCCCGTTTGGCCAACTCGCGCTAATTCAGTCGCGGGACGCCGCCCTTGCCAACTGGCGCTCGCTCACCACGCTCACGGTTACATTGTCGACTACGACGGGTTTCGTTGTGCTCATTCTCGGTTTCGCCTTTCATTGGCAGGCGACGCGGGCGCGGGAGGCGGACCTGATCTATGAAACGGTCCGCAGCCGCATCGATACCGCCCTCAATCGCGGCCGCTGCGGGTTGTGGGACTGGGACCTCGCCAGCGGCCGCATCTTCTGGTCCCAATCAATGTTCGAAATTCTCGGTCTCGATACTAAGGGAGATTTGCTGTCATTCGGGGATGTAAATGCGCTGGTACACCCGGAAGACGTCCGTCTCTATGAGCTCGCTGCTAATCTCGCTGATGTGACCGCGACAACGATCGATCATGCCTTCCGCATGCGCCACGCAGCCGGCCACTGGGTATGGCTGCGGGCACGCTGCGAACTGGTACGCCAAGCGGGTGAACCAGGCCTGCATCTGATTGGTATCGCCGTGGACATTACGGAGCAGAAAAATCTCGTGGAAAAAACCGTCGCCGCTGATATGCGCCTGCGTGACGCCATCGAGACCATACCGGAAGCGTTCGTGTTGTGGGATGCAAACAACCGGCTTGTGCTCTGCAATTCCAACTTTCAGGGACTCCACCATCTGCCCGACGAGGCAATCAATGTTGGCGCGTCCTATGAATCCGTCGTTTCGGCGGGGAGCAAACCTGTTGTTCGCAACAAAATTTCCACGGCTGGCCCAAGCATTCCAGGTGCACGCACATTCGAGGCGCAGCTTGAAGATGGGCGCTGGCTGCATATCAGCGAAAGGCGCACCAAGGACGGCGGCTACGTTTCGGTTGGCACAGATATTACGGCAATCAAAAGACACGAAGAAAAATTGGTCGACAGCGAAAAACGCCTCATGGCGACGGTCGAGGATCTGCGCGAGTCGCAGCAACGGTCGGCAGAACTCACCGAGAAATATGCCGAAGAAAAAACCAGGGCAGAGGAAGCCAATCAGGCCAAATCAAAATTCCTGGCGAGCATGAGTCACGAGCTTCGCACACCGCTTAACGCCATCATCGGCTTTTCCGAGATCATGGAATCGGGAATGTTCGGTCCTCTTGGAGCCGAAAAATATCATGAGTATTGCAGCGATATCCGTGGCAGTGGCCAATATCTGCTTGAAGTCATCAACGATATCCTCGACATGTCGAAGATCGAGGCCGGTCGCATCCGACTTGATTTCGAGGATCTCCGCCTCGACACGTTGCTCAACGAAGCCATGCGCGTCGTCGCGGCACGCGCACAGGACAAGCAGCTACAGTTGTCGGCGCGCATATCGCCTGGGCTCCGATTGCGCGCCGATCGTCGCGCGCTCAAGCAGATTGTCCTCAACCTGCTTTCCAATGCGGTGAAATTTACGCCCGCAGGTGGCCGCATCACGGTGCGGGGCCGGACGACCGACCGCTGTATCACGCTTGCGATCGCCGATTCCGGCATTGGCATCGCCAAGGATGCACTCACCAAGCTTGGCCGGCCGTTCGAGCAGGTGGAAAGTCAGCTCACCAAGAGCCATCAGGGCTCGGGACTTGGACTTGCAATATCGAAATCATTGGTAGAACTGCACGGCGGTCGCATGCGCATTCGCTCAACGCTCGGCAAGGGCACGCTCGTGGTCGTGCGGCTGCCACTCGAACCCCAATGCCTTCTGCCAAAGGACGAGGCCGCCTGACGATCCTACCTGTGCGGAATCTGGATGAATTCTGCAAGCTGCTCCGGAGTCAGGGGCTTTTCCAGAAACTTGCCAGCTATCGCGTCCTGCATCACCAGATCGAGATCTGATAGTCTGTCCGGATTGAGCGCTTCTTTCGGATTGAATTCGTCGCGCTGCAATTGGACCAGACTTTCGGACATGCGCATATGCGCCGCATACGTTTTGATGGCCTCCGGATCGGAATACATCCAGTCCAGGGTTTCGCGATAGGCTTGCATAAAACGGACAATCACGTCGTGCCGTTGCTTCAGCACGTCAGCATTAACGATCTCGACCCGCACAGTCTGATTTCGCATCGAAGGCAAATCGTTTCCGCGCATGACGACGCGGATTGTCTTGTTGCTCAGCTCCTTTAGCCCAAAAGGCGCTACCGACCAGCCGACATCGACCTGCCCTGACATGGTCATCGTGAGCGTCGCCGGAGGGCCTCCCGTTGCGGTTCGCTGGGCCTTGAGATTGTAATGCGCAATCAGGGCCCGCAACACGCTATCCGATGTCGAGCCGTTGGTTGAATAAGCGATGCTATGTTTTTCGGTGATATCTGTTACGCCCTTAATCGGCGAATCGACCGGCACGAACCAATAGATATCGTCCACGCCGGTGTAGGCGGCAGCAAGCACTCGAACCGGGCCGCCCTTGGCAAATGCACGCATGGCGCCGGGTGTTCCCACGCCGATGCCGATATCGGCGCTTCCCGAGATCACCGCTTGGATCGTCTCACCCGCGCCTTGCGTACCAAAATTTTCCAGGGCGATGCCGTGTTTCTGAAATATCCCCGCGTGCATGCCGAGGGTCGGCACCTGATTGGACCAGGCGTCGATCTGGCCAATGGCGAGTTTGAGCTTGTCCTGTGCAAACGTCGGTGTAGCAGTCATGCTAACCAGTACGGCCGCGAACCAGGCCCGCATCATGCGGCCCTCCGATACACGATGTTTTGCCATAGTCGACCCCTTTCGCTCGAACGCATTGGCCATTGAGACAAGCGCGGTGGAGGCATTGGCAGCCAGCCTCACCTCATGGTGGCGCCTTGCCTAGAATACGAACGAAGCTCTCGCGCACCTTGATCTGCATTTCGACCAACGTCGCATCGAGCGCAGCGAAATCAGGGACGTCGGCCGCACGTGCCAACAGTCGCAATAGTCCTGCACCGGCCGTTTTTGGATCGAACTTTCCTGGCAGGCAAAGGCGGAGAACCTGTGTGAGGTCGTGATAAAGCTGCACCGCCGGGCGAAGTATTTCCGCATCTTCCATCGCCAGCACGCGCAGTGACCGCGCCTTCTCCAGCACGCGCGCGGTGGAAGTATCAAGAATGCCGGGGAGTCGATGGGCGTGGATGAGCTGCAAATATTGAGCAATGAACTCGATGTCGATCAGCCCGCCGGCCACATATTTGAGATCCCAGCGCTCGCTATCCCCCTTTTCCTTGGCGATGGCAGCACGCATCTCCACGACGTCGCCGGCCGTCAATTCCGCATCACGCGGTCGCTGCAAGATATCCTGGATGACACTCTGAATCCTGAGCTTGAATGCAGTTGAAGCGGAGACAACCCGGGCTCGCGTGAGCGCCATATGCTCCCAAGTCCAGGCCTCAGTCTCCTGATAAGCGGCAAAACCATCGAGCCTCGTTGCCAGGGGCCCGGCGCGGCCGGATGGCCGCAGGCGCATATCGACCTGGTAAAGCGCGCCGTAGTTTGTTTGCGCGGTCAAAGTGTTGATCAGCCGCTGGGTAAGGCGGGCGAAATATTGCGCACCATAGAGAGGCCGCGCCCCGTTCGATTCAGGATATTTGTCGTCAAAATCGTACACCAAAATAAGATCGAGATCGGAAGTAGCAGTCATTTCGTAACCGCCCAACTTTCCCATGGCCACCACCGCCGTCTCCTCTCCCCGCATGTGACCATAGGACACCGCGAAGTTATCAGCGACCGCACGATGGACGGCTCGAATCACCGCATCAGCGAGCTTGGCAAACGCTTCGCCCGCCTGACGTGCGGTGACCGTACCGGACAGGATTCGCACGCCAATCAGAAACATGTATTCCAGACCAAACATGCGTATGCGTTCGAGCAAGTCTTCGTCATGACGAGACTGGGTCAACGCAGCATCAAACCGCCGTCCGAGTTCGATCGCGTCCGGCAAGGCACCGAAAAAACTCGGGTCAACCAATGCATCCATGACCTGGGGATGACGCGCCAGCGTCTCACCCAGACGAGGTGCTATGCCGAGGACCAAAACGATTAGCGTAATGAGTTCGGGATTTTGTCGCAGCAATGGCAATAGTCGCGCTGGCCCATGCAGATTTGTAAGAAAATGGTCAAAGAGCACGAGCGTCGCATTGGGATTGTCGGTGCGCGCCAAGTCCTCCAACAGAGCAGGTAACAGCGCCTGGAGATGGCTACGTGCTGCTTCGCCTTTGAGGGAGCGATGATCGCCGTCTAGCCATTGACGTACGATGCTGGAAGCCTCCAAAGGGGCGCGGAACCCCAACTCGGCCAGCCGATCAAGAGTTTTGTGATCATCCGCATCGGGCGGAAATGCCAGCGCAGGTCGGTCGGCATCCGGGTGCTTCTCAAACAGCCGCACATAATAACGCTGCACCTGGTTGAGATGGCCGAGCAGCACTTTTGCAAACGCATCGCGAGAAGCAAAGCCCAGAAAGCGAGCAAAGCGTTCCAGCTCGGACGGGTCGGCAGGCAATGTTTGCGTTTGCTCATCGTTCACCATCTGGAGTCGGTGTTCGACCGTGCGAAGAAAGCAATAGGCTTCCGTCATCGCATCGCGCGCCGCCTCGTCAATCCACTTGTCCTCACATAGTTTGTCCAAGGTGGTAAGGGTGTCGCGATCACGCAGGGACGGGTTGCGGCCCCCCGCAATGAGCTGTTGGGTTTGCGCGAAGAATTCAATTTCACGGATTCCGCCACGGCCAAGTTTGATATTGTGGCCTTCAACGGCAATTTCGCCGTGTCCACGATAAGCGTTGATCTGCCGTTTCATCGCGTGGACATCTGCGACCGCCGCGAAGTCGAGATATTTACGCCACACGAAGGGCGCGAGCTCGGCAAGAATTGCGTCGCCAGCCGCAATATCGCCGGCGCAGGCGCGCGCCTTGATCATCGCAGCGCGCTCCCAGTTTTGACCAACGCTTTCGTAGTAGGCCGCCGCAGCTGCTGTGGATATTGCGATCGCAGTCGAAGCTGGATCAGGCCGCAGGCGCAAATCTGTCCGGAACACGTAACCGTCAGCGGTGCGCTCCTGCAACAACTTCACGAGTCGCTGAGTTACGCGAACGAAAAGCGTCGACGGTTCCGCGTCCTTCGGTAACGCGGGCGCTGCCGGGTCATACAAGACAATAAGGTCGATATCGCTCGAATAATTGAGTTCGAACGCCCCCATCTTTCCCATAGCCAACACGATGTATCCACTGTCTCTCTGAGGATTGGCTTTGTCCTTCGGCATCAAGCGCCCGGCGCGCGTGGTCTCGGCGAGCACGAAGCGGGTAGCAGCATCGACTGCTGTATCGGCCAGATCCGTGAGCGCGCGCGCTGCCCGCATGACCGGCCAAACGCCCCCGATGTCGGCAAGGGCGATGAGCAGTGCGATCTCACACTTCATGCGTCGCAGCAATCGCATTGCCTCGACTTCGTCCCTGCTCGACGCAATGTCGCGGCCGTACGCACTTAGCGAAGAAGCGAGATGCCGATCGGGGTCCGTTTGGAGCAATCTCAGGAGCCGTTTTGGGTCTCGGCTCGCCAAGTCCCATAGAAATGGCGAGCTTTCGGCAAGACTTTCCAGCAGCGCTCTAACGGTTGGATTTTTGGCAAGAAGGGTTTTAAGCGGCTTTTCCGCCGAGGTCAGCCCGGAAAGCCAGTCGGCAAGGCGAGCGCGCGCAACTTTAGCGTCGATGAACTGTGGCGCGATCGCGATCCGCTCGGCCAGTATCGCGCCGTTGATGCCCGCGCTTTTAGGGGCAGCCCGTCTACGGGAAGGATTGCGTTTTGCAGGGGGCTTCATCCCGCAATCTGTACCGGCCCTCCCCTCGGCAAGGCAATGACACTTTTGAGGCCTGGTTGGTTGTCGGCAAGCGTCAATTCACCGCCATGCAGGCGCGCCACCGCTGAAGCCAAACTCAGTCCAAGCCCTAACCCGGGCTGTGAACGACTTTGTTCCAGCCTGACGAAGCGTTCGACGACACGACCGCGATCAGCTTCAGGAATGCCAGGCCCACTGTCGGCAACGGTTAGAAAAATGCGATCGCCCTCGCTAAGTGCGCGCACGACGATCTGCGCCGGTTCGCCGTTGCTGGCATCCCGAGGAACAGCATATTTGATCGAATTGTCGACCAAATTGGCGAGAGCCTGGCTAATAAGCTCCCGATTTCCTCTGAGAGGCGCTGGCGCCCCTGCCTCTACCCGCAGCGTCATTCCTTTTTCCTCGGCCAATGGTTCGTAGAGTTCTCCGATGTCGTGAGCAATCTCAGCCGCATCGAATTCGCTCATATTCTCGCGTGCCTGACCGGATTCCGCTCGCGCGATCATCAACAACGCATTGAATGTACGAATCAAACCATCTGATTCCTCGATCGTGCTATCCAGCGCAGCGCGATATTCCGTCTCTGTTTTTGCCGACCTCAACGCCTGCTCGGCACGATTGCGCAGACGTGTGAGTGGTGTCTTTAGATCGTGCGCAATATTGTCGGAAACCTCTTTCAGGCCTCGCATCAGTGCCTCAATGCGTTCCAGCATGAGATTGAGATTTTCGGCCAGGCGGTCGAGCTCATCGCCGGTCCCAGCGACCGGCAGGCGGCCGCCCAGGTCACCGTGCATGATCGTACGGGTGGTCTCGGTCATGGCATCCACGCGGCGTAACACACGGCGCGTAACAAATAGCCCACCGGCGAGCCCAAGTACGATAACGATGGCAATTGACCAGCGTCCTGCCGAAAGAACGATGTTGTAGAGGCGTTCGCGCTCGTCGAGATCGCGTCCAACCAGAAGGCGGAATCCGCCCGGTAACTGAAAGACGCGGGCAAGCGCGTGGTGTTCCGGATGTTCGCCGGCTTCGCCCTCATCGAGCCGGCGATACGCGGTTTCGACCCAACCGGTGTTGTCGAGCGTACCCGGCGGCAACGCCGTAACATTGCCGGCAAGGGACTCGCCGGCAAAGGTGGTCACCAGATAGAGACTGGAGCCCGGTCGTCGAGCCCGGGCATCCACGACGACGACCAGCCTTCGGATTCCGCCGAGGCGATATTGCTCAGACAAGCCTGTGATCTCGGCATTGACGGTGTCGGTAATTTGCTCGGTGATCAGACGGCGTGTGTTGAGAGCAAAATAGCCGAGCAGAAACGCTGCAAACAGCGCGAACACCGTCAAATAGACCAGCGTCAGCTTGAACGTGGTCGTGCGAAAAAGCTTACCGAGCGCCGTCACGAACCATGTATCCCGCGCCGCGGATTGTATGCAGAAGCGGCTGGGAGAAACCTTTATCGATTTTCGAGCGCAAGCGCGAGATGTGGACGTCAATCACATTGGTTTGCGGGTCAAAATGGTAATCCCACACATTTTCCAACAGCATAGTTCGCGTCACAACCTGGCCGGCATGCTGCATCAGGTATTCCAGGAGGCGAAATTCACGAGGCTGTAGGGTAATTTCCTCTTCGCCCCGATGCACCTGATGCGACAGTCTGTCGAGCTCGAGATCTCCGACGCGAAGCACGGTTTCTTCACTGCGACCAGCGCGACGGCGGGCCAACACCTCGACCCGCGCAAGCAGTTCGGAAAACGAATAAGGCTTGGGCAGATAGTCGTCGCCGCCAGCGCGCAATCCCTTGACCCGGTCATCAACCTGGCCGAGCGCCGACAAAATGAGAGCCGGCGTCTCCATGCCCTTCGCGCGCAGGTCCCCTATCACGGACAGCCCATCGCGCTTGGGCAACATGCGGTCAACGATGAGCACGTCGTACTGGCCGCCAAGCGCCATGGCCAACCCGTCATCGCCGTCGGTCGCAGCGTCCGCAACATGGCCAACCTCGCGGAACGCCTTGACCAAATAATCCGCGGCGTCGCGGTCGTCCTCGATGACCAGAAGGCGCATAGTGACCCGATCCGGTTGCCCGTCGGCCGTTCGGTCGACAGGGCGCTGCCCGTTAATATCCGCAAAGAGGGGCATCGGTCACACCAATTCCAGTCAATTCCGTGACGGGGTTAATTCGCTCAAGCGATCAGCCCCCAATTTCGTACGCGAGGGGGTGGCGGAAGACCGCCACCCCCTCAACGACCCCACCCCAGCGGGGGCGACGGATGCCAGGGTTGGAGCTCGCACCGAAAGCGGGCCAGTCAAAGCTCGCCTTCAGGATTTTGCCGGGACGGGCACGAAGCCCGCCCCGTTGAGGGCAGACCCACCGGCGGGGGCGACGGATGCCGGCGGGGTGTCCCCAAACTCGTATCAGCCGTTTCCGAGCGGCAAAGCAACGAAGCGCGTGTTGTCACCTTTCTTTACCCGCATCAGGACGCTGCGCTTGCCGTCCGTGCGAGCGCTCGAAACGACATCGCGGACGTCAGCGGGCGTCGAAACGGATTTGCCGGCGACCTCCAGGATCACGTCGCCGGTGGAAAACCCATGGTCTGCTGCGACGCCGTTGGAATCGACTCCAGTCACCACGACGCCTTCGGAGCCCGACCCTGAGACGCGTGCAGCTGGAGCCAGCGTAAGACCGAGCTTGCCAAGGTCAGCGCTGTTATCGCCATCTTCGGAATTGGCGCGGGCCTCCTTCGCATTCGGCAATTCGCCGAGTGTCAGGGTAACCGCCTTCTCCGAGCCCTTGTGCAGAACCGTCAGCTTGACGGAAGCTTTTGGAGCCATCGCTCCGATTCTCTTGGCGAGATCGCGGGCGTCCTTGACCTCCTTGCCGTCAACAGAAATGATGACGTCGCCGGCTTCGATACCGGCCTTCTGCGCCGGACTATTTGCCTGCGGCTCGGCGACAAGCGCGCCCTCCGCCTTCTTGAGGCCGAGACTATCCGCGATATCCTGTGTGACCGGCTGTATCTGAACGCCGATCCAGCCACGGGTTACAGCCCCATGCTCTTTAAGCTGGGCGACAACAGTGCTGACGGTGTCCGACGGGATCGCAAAGGCGATCCCGACTGAGCCGCCAGATGGCGAGAAGATGGCGGTATTGACACCGATCACGTTGCCGTCGGTATCGAATGTCGGCCCGCCGGAATTCCCTTTGTTGACCGGCGCATCGATCTGGATGAAGTCGTCATACGCACTGGCGCCGATATCGCGACCGCGCGCCGACACGATGCCGGCTGTGACGGTACCGCCAAGACCAAACGGATTGCCGACCGCAAGCACCCAGTCGCCAATGCGTGGGGACTTGTCAGACAGCTTTACGTAAGGGAATGGACCGTCTTCGACCTTGATCAACGCCAGATCAGTGCGCGGATCGGCGCCGATTACCTTGGCTTTATGAATCTTGCCATCGTCAGTCGTGATCTGAACGCTTTCAGCTTTCTCGACGACATGGTTGTTGGTGACCGCATAACCATCAGCGGAGATGAAGAAGCCGGAGCCCTGGCCGGTAATGACGTTGCGGCCGCGACCGCGCGGCATGCCTTCCGATCCATTCGGGCCATCAGGCATCCCAAAACGCCGAAAGAATTCGCGCAATCCCGGTGGAACATCGTTGCTGCCGAGAGTATTGGTCTGCGAACCACCGTCGACTTTCACGCGCACCGAAATGACCGCCGGTTTAACCTTCTCGACGATGTCGGCAAAACCCACAGGTGCCTGCAGCTTGCGGGCCTGCTCGCTCAGATTCTGCGCGACCGCAGCCGGATAACCGCCGGATAAATTGAGGCCAGGAGCAACCACGAGCGCCGCGGCGCCCAGACTGGCAATGGTCGTGGCGAGAAGAATGAGCCGGCGGGCCGGCAGTACACGCGGCCTATTGGAACTTTGAGAGGGGGGAACATCGCTCGACTTCATCAGCAAATCTCCATCGGGATTCGTTTGGTGCGGCTGCGCACTGTCCGAACCACAAGATGGGGCGGCGAGCCTTACAGCGTCCTGTCGAAAGCATTAAACTTCTGTAAGGTGGGATATCGAGGTACTTTTGAAATTGACCAGACTATTCAATGCTCAGGACCCGCAGGGTCGACCAAAGTCGAAAGCCGCTGTTCTTCATCCCGGCTCAGGGGGTCAGCCTCAGCGGCCATTGAACGGCGTCGGCGCGACATTATGAAAAGCCCTATTGTTCCCGCGGCCAGGGCGGCGGGCGGCAATCCCCATAAAAGCAATGTGTACCATTCCAGCGGTGGCCTAAGCAGCACAAACTCACCGTAACGCGACACCAAAAAACTGAGAACTTGCTGGTCGCTGTCCCCTTTGGTGAGGCGCTCGCGCACGAGCAACCGCAGGTCGCGAGCGAGCGGCGCTTCGGAATCGTCAATCGACTGGTTTTGGCAAACCATGCAACGCAACTCGCGGGACAAATCTCGTGCGCGGCTCTCGAGCGCCGAATCTTTCAACATTTCGTCGGGCTGCACTGCCGGCGCCGTACCAGGCGTCGCGAGTGACAAGAGCAAACCGATCAATGCGACGCGCCGCATGAACCTTACTCCGCCGCCTGCATTGCCGATTTCGCCGCCGGCTTTGGCGCACCGACGCGAAGTCTCCGGTCGGATAGCGAGAGGGTGCCGCCTAACCCCATCACCACTGCGCCAAGCCAGATCAGCAACACCATCGGCTTGTGGTACAGTCTGACCGAGACCGAACCGTCGCTATTGGTGTCGCCAAGCGACAAATAGAGCTGGCTCACACCGCGTGTCATCAAGGCCGCTTCGGTTGTCGTGGTAGAGCGCGAAGCAAAACTGCGTTTTGAAGGCTCCATCACGCCGACCGGAACGCCGCCTTCCCGCACGGTGAATCTTGCCGCCAACTCGCGGTAGTTTGCCCCGGAGCGCTGCACAACACCGTCGAACGAAAGCTCGTATCCGGAAATGGAAACGGTTTCCGATGGTTTGAGCGCGACAATGCGTTCACTTGCCCAGGCGCTCACGCAGACGATGCCCAGCAATGTCACGGCAATACCCGTATGTGCCAATGCAGTGCCCCAGGCCGACCGCGGCAAGCCGGCCGCACGTTGGCGCACGACGGAAAACGGCACGCGGAACAGACCAATACGTTCGGCGATGTCGACCATCGCACCGATCATGACAAATGCCGCCAAACCGATGCCGAATGGCGCCAGAATTGAACTTCGGTCTCCCACCGCAAATGTGAGGACAATTACAACGAAGGCAATGCCAAAGGCAGCCATCAGCCGTTGGGCGGCACCGAAAATGTCTCCGCGCTTCCAGGCCATGAGTGGACCAAATGGCATCACAAGCAAGAGAGGAATAAAGAGCGGCGCGAAGGTCAGGTTGAAAAATGGTGGACCGACGGAAATTTTATCGCCGGTCAGAGCCTCGAGTGCCAAAGGATAAAGGGTGCCGACAAAGACAGTCAGGCAGGCGGTGGTGAGGAAGAGATTGTTGAGGACGAGCGCGGCCTCGCGTGAAATCGGAGCGAACAGACCGCCCTGCTTGAGCATCGGCGCGCGCCAGGCGAACAGGGTCAAACCGCCCCCGATGAAGATCACCAGAATGGCGAGGATAAACACGCCGCGTGCCGGATCGTTGGCAAAGGTGTGCACGGACGTGAGCACTCCCGACCTCACCAAAAACGTGCCAATCAGAGACAGAGAGAAAGCAAGGATCGCCAGCAGCAAGGTCCAGATTTTCAAAGCGTTACGCTTTTCCATGACCACTGCGGAATGCAGGAGCGCAGTGCCTGCCAGCCACGGCATGAGCGATGCGTTCTCGACTGGATCCCAGAACCAAAAGCCGCCCCAGCCGAGCTCGTAGTAGGCCCAGTACGAGCCCATGGCGATACCAACAGTGAGGAATATCCATGCGGCAAGCGTCCATGGACGCACCCAGCGCGCCCAGGCGGCGTCGATGCGGCCCTCGATGAGAGCAGCAATCGCGAAGGAAAAGGCGATCGAGAACCCGACATAGCCGAGATAGAGAAGCGGCGGATGAATCGCGAGACCGATATCCTGCAGGATCGGATTGAGGTCGCGGCCTTCAAATGGAGCTTGCGGCAGCCGCAGGAAAGGATTGGAAGTGATAAGAATGAACAAATAGAAGGCGCAAGCGATCCACGATTGCACCGACAACACATACGCTTTCAGCGTCGTCGGTAAATTGCCGCCGAAGCCGGCAACCAAAGCCCCGAAGAGCGACAGGATCAAAACCCACAAGAGCATAGAGCCCTCGTGGTTTCCCCAAACGCTGGTGATCCTGTAGACCAGGGGCATCATCGAGTGGGAATTTTCATAGACGGTCGCGACCGAAAAGTCGGAAGTCACGTAACAAATGATCAAAGCCAAAAATGAAAAGGCGACGAAAGCGAACTGCATCAACGCGGTGGAGCTCGCAAGGCGCATAAGCACCGCGTCGTATCTGCGAGCGCCGATGACTGGCGCGACAGATTGAATCAAACCCAGCGCCAGCGCGAGCACCAAGGCATAGTGTCCAAGCTCCGGAATCATCGCGGGTTGCTCCCGGGGTTATTTCCCTCACCTTCCTGCCAGCGCCCGGATTTCTTCAGGGCGTCGACCACCTCGCGAGGCATGTAGCGCTCGTCATGTTTGGCAAGCACCGTGTCGGCGGCGAAAACGCCACCGGGTTCGAGCTTGCCCTCCGCTACCACCCCCTGCCCTTCTCGAAACAGGTCGGGCACGATACCTTGATAGTGTACGGCGACGTCGACCTTGCCGTCGGTTACGGCGAAGCGCACCTGCAGATTGTCGCCCCGCTCGATACTGCCTGGTTTCACCAGCCCACCAATGCGCATACGCGTGCCTGGCGCAATGCGCTTTTCGGCGAGGTCAGTCGGCGAATTAAAGAAGACGATTGAATCGCGTAAGGCGCTAAGCACCAACGCGGCCGCAACGGCAAGAACGCCAAGACTTGCGCCAATCAGGATCAATCGTCGTTGCTTACGGGTCATTTCGTCTCGTTCAGCCTTCGAGGCCCAAGCTCTTGATCATGTCGCCGAGTCGCCGGAGCTTGTCGGGATCGTTGGCAAGCGCCCGTTTGGCATCTGCGGCGGCGGCATTCGCCTTGTCGCGTTCGCCAAGGACCATATAAGCGCGTAAGAGCCGCTGCCAGCCTTCAATGTCGTTGCCGTCCTCCTTCAATCGATCGGCAAGGCGCGCCACCATGCTGCGGATCATTTCGCCACGATCTTTTTTACTCATGCCGCCCGCCGTTGCGATATCTTCGGCGGTCGGACCTGGCGAGGTGGCCGCGGGCGTGCCACCAGCGACGCGCGTCAAAGCTTCTCGGACCATTGGCAACCAGGGCGCATCAGCCGGTGCATGTTCGATCATGCCCCGCCAGATTTCTGCTGCGCGGGTACGGTCGCCATCCTGTTCGGCTGCCATGCCGACGTAAAATTTGGCCTTGAGATCGTTCGGATCAAGTGCAAGCGCCCGCTCGAACGCCGATTTGGCATCTGCCGTCACGACACCATTGGCGGCCGCCACCAGGGACTCACCAAGGTCGGATTGCCGTGCGGCGTTTTCCCCACTCAATGTTAGCAACTTGCGCCGGGCATTGACTGCGTCGGTAAAACGGCCGAGTTGCAGATAGACCGGGGCAAGAACCTCGTAGCCGCGTGCATCGTCGGGATTACGCTCCAGATGCGCCTCAACCTGCGAGACCATGTTCGCAATCGATCTGTCTTGATGGACCGCGCGCAATCGCGCTTCGAGAGGCTGACCGGGCAATTGCGGCGAACCGATGGTGAGATAGAGGGCACCCGAAACAAGCGGCAATAGCAGGACGGCGGCAATCGCTGCCGCGCGGCGGCGCCATAGCGGCGAACCGATCGGCAATGAATGCGCAAACTCGGCAGCGTCTGCCGCAACGATGAGACGGCGGGATACTTCCACGCGTGCGGCCTCTGCCTCCACCTGCCCGATCAGACCTGCGCGCCGGTCACGCTCGATTTCATCTAGCTGGTCTCGATAGACCGCAAGATCACTTCCGGCCTGCACATCGGCTGCATGCCCGAGCGGCCAGAGAACGGCGAAAATCGCCCCTGCCGTCATCAGCGCGAATATAAGCCAAAGCAACATGATGTCTTACGACCCGCTCGGCCGGCCATCTTGGGGCGGCGCAGCAGGGCATACATCACGCCCGATCATGGCGGCAATGAGCAAGACCAAGTTAGCGTGAAGGTTGGAAACCAGGCTTCAGGCGCGTACGGCTTTGCTTTCAGCGGCTCCAGCGACTTCTGCGGCTTTGCCTAGCAGAGCGGCATATTCCCGGCCAAATACCTTGGCACAAAACCGTACGGCCGCATCGACCTGGGACTGCCGGAAGCTCCGGTCCGCTTCGCCGGCATGGCGCAACCCCTCAAGCAATGTCCGGGTGCCGTTGTCGAGATATTGCCGTAACTCAGTCAAAGCGCGCTGGGTCATTTCATTGATGGCCAACTCACCAGCGAAATAGCGGCAAATGCCGACGAATTCAACCAGCGCCTCGACTTCAGCGACCTCATTCGGGTCAAGCACCGAATGAGGGCGGATTTCTTTCGACGGCCGCGGCCGCAACAGACGGCGCACGCGGCTGGGCATGGATTCTATTTCTGCACGCAACAAATCGGAAATCTGCGTGCGCTGCGCCGCGAGCGCGCGGCCCCATGTGCTGTCGACTGGCAATGCAAGTTCGGTGCGCAGACCACGTGCGGAATCATGGATGGTCTTGAGCAGAGCGCCGACAGCGATCCCTTGGCCACTGCGCAAGTCATCGCGCAACTCAGTGACCATCCGCTCAAGTTCGGCCAGGACGATGTTGACCGCTACGCCGTAGTGCGTTTCTGCAACACGCGCAGCAGTATCGCTTCCGGCTGCTTTGACCCCAAGCCGGATCAGCTGCCATGGCGCCGTCATCCTGTTCATGACCGTCAGCAGAGCATATAGAAATAGCTCACCGTCGCGCGCAGCCGCGCTCTCTATCAATGCCTTGCATTCGTCAAGCTGATCATTCGCAAGGTTGCCGATCTGCAATGGCAGGCGTGCAGAAAGCGACGCGAGAACATCGCGCCCCTTGAGAGCACATTTAAGAGCGGCAAGTTCCTCGCCAGCACGGGGTGTCCCGATCTGTTGCAAGGCTCGACGCCGAACTTTTTCGTTGTCCTCGGCGGCGCTGAAGTTTGCTTCGATTGCGGCCGCGACACGGTCCTGGAAAATGCGAGCGAACCGATCCGTCTTGGAGTGGTCGCCGGAGGCCATTGCTGCGCTGACGTCGGTCGCCAAGGCGTTGGCGTCGTTCGGCAACAAGTCGCGCTGAACCCACTTCCACAATGCTTCGAGCGAAGAGCGGGAGACGCGACCGGGGTGGTTATGATCGCTTCGATCATCAACTAGAAAAGGCTCGAGTGGCTTGAACAGCAGTTGGGCGGAATCGTCGATGTGGAGCGAGCCGTCGCGCTGCTCGCGCATGATGCGCCGCAATTCCTGTAAGACCAGATCGGCGCCCGCAACCTCTTCGCCGCGCAGCAGGCTGCGTTCGAGCTCGCCGATCAGCAGCGAACGCGCTCCTGGCGAAAGCTCGCGCAGAAATTGCCGCAGCCGTTCGACGGTCGTTTCGGCGCCCGCCATTCTCGGTTTATCCGAATTCAAGCCTTGGGCTTGATACGGCGGCGGGCGTTAAGGCTTTGTTAAGCGTGTAGCAAAGATTAGCCGACAGCCGTCCAGGTGCCGTCCGGATTGCGGCAGGCGGTGCCGCGCGACGTCTGCGGTTGACCGTCAATATAGACAGTGTGGGTATAGGAGCGGCAGTTGCGGCCGCCCTGTTGATATTGCGGACCTGGGACGACTGTTCCGTAGCGGCCGGAATCGGGATTCCGCCAGGACACCGGGGCCCCCGATTGGCCCCGATCCAGGGCGTCCATCTGCGCGGCATAAGCCCGCTGCTTGTCTTCGTCGTCCAGCGCCGCGCCAATGCGATTGCCGATGAGACCGCCCAGCACGCCTCCGATCGCAGCTCCCGCGAGACGGTTTCCCGCGCCGCCGCCAGCGACGGCAGCGCCAACCACTGCACCGGTCCCGGCGCCGACCACTGTCCCGGCACCCTCCCTCGGTCCCGGCCCGGGTATCGGCGCCGCTACTGGTCCGGGTCCGGGTCCAGGTCCTGCACCTGGCCCCATCCAACTCGGACCTCCAGCGCAGGCGGCGAGCGCAAGGCCGACGATCACAACAGCGGCGGATTTCGGCACGAACATAGTCTTCCCCGGAAAAGCAGCGTGAAAAGCAAACCAAGCCGACGTAGGACGATCAGTTTATCGAGTTTGAGAAATAGGGCAAAACTCCGGTGGGTCACCCAGAAATTCCAAGATTACACCGCCGGCAGGACCAATTCCGCACGCAACCCGCCGAGCGGTGCCGTGCCAAGGGTCAGACCGCCGCCGTAGAGCGCCGCCAGTTCGACCACGATCGACAGACCGAGGCCGGAGCCGGGCTTCGTTTCGTCCAGCCGTTGTCCACGCTTTGCCACTTGCTCGCGTTCGGAAGGCGATAGTCCGCGCCCGTCATCATCAACAATGATGCGTACCACCTGACGGTCACTCACCTGGTTCGGCCTCTCGCGCACCACCTCGATGGCCACGCGCGACGACGCCCACTTGCAGGCATTGTCGACCAGATTTCCCATCATCTCCTCGAGATCGGGGCGTTCGCCATGGAACTGCGCCTTGTCGTCGGCGTGCACATCGATGATGAGATTCTTGTCGCGGTGGATCTTCTCCATGGTGCGGGCCAGCGCAGTCACAACAGGCGCAACCTCCGCAACAGAGCCGACCGCCGTGAGACGGGTTGCCAGACGAGCGCGCTCAAGATGACGAGCCACCTGATCGCGCATGATATCGGCTTGCTCGAGCACTTTCTGGGCGAACGGTTCGTTGCCACGTGCTGCCGCCTCGTTCACCATTACCGAAAGCGGCGTCTTGAGCGCATGGGCAAGGTTGCCGACATGCGTGCGGGCACGTTCCACGATTTCTTTGTTAGCTTCGATCAGGGCATTGGTTTCCCGCGCCAGTGGCGCGATCTCCTCAGGAAACTTTCCGGTCAGGCGTTCGGCGCTGCCCGAGCGGATAGCAGCCAGTCCGTCCGTGATGCGCTTGAGCGGCGCCAGACCGAAACGGACCTGAAACGCGGTGGTGAGCAACAGCACCGCCGCGAGTATTGAGAATGTGATAATGAGCGCCTGATCGAACGAACGCGTTTCCTCGGAGATTTCGACCGCATCACCAGCCACAGCAACAAGGTAGTGGCCTTCGTCGCCGAGGTCGATATTGCGCTCCACGAGCCGGAGCCGCTGGTCCTCGGGACCCGACACGTAGCCCTCACGCGAACCATCGGGGCCAGCGGCGATGCCATAGTCTTGCAAGTGCGGCAGACCACCATCCCAAAGCGAACGAGAAGCGCGGACTTCGGATTTTCCGGGATCGACGCGCGTGACCTGCCAGTACCAGCCCGACAGCGGCAACTCAAAAAGTGGCTCGCCCAGAGACTGCGGAAATTTTTCGCTGCCTTCTTCCGGCGAAGCGACATCGGCCACCAGAGTACGCAGGTAAACGCCAAGGCGGCGGTCGAAAGCGCGTTCGACAGCCTGCCGATAGAGCGATGACAGAACAATGCCGGTGATAAGAAGGATGACAACCGCCCAGGCGGTGGCTGAAAGGAAAAGGCGGAGCGCAAGAGAGTTGGCGCGCATCCCGTTAACGTGCATCAGGTGGCGTGAGCAGATATCCCAGGCCGCGCACAGTCTGGATGATTTCGACCCCCAGCTTTTTGCGGATGCGACCGACGAACACCTCGACCGTGTTGGAGTCGCGATCGAAATCCTGGTCGTAGAGATGCTCGACCAGCTCGGTACGCGACACCACGCGGCCGGCGTGATGCATCAAATAGGCAAGCAACCTGTATTCGTGGCTGGTGAGTTTAACCGGGTTACCATTGACCGATACGCGGCCCGTGCGGGTGTCGAGGCGCACGGGCCCACAATTGAATTCGCTCTTGGCGTGGCCGGCGGATCGGCGCAGGAGCGCCCGTACACGAGCGAGCACTTCCTCCAGGTGAAACGGCTTGGCGACGTAATCGTCGGCACCAGCATCGAAACCTTGCACTTTGTCGCTCCAGCGATCACGAGCCGTCAGCATGAGCACCGGCATCGCGCGCCCGGTCCGGCGCCATGCTTCCAGGACTGAAATACCGTCCATTTTCGGCAGGCCGATATCAAGAATGACGGCGTCGTAGGGTTCGGACTCTCCGAGGTAATGGCCCTCCTCGCCGTCGAAGGCACGATCGACGACATAGCCGGCGTCGGTCAGCGCAGTGGCAAGTTGGCGATTAAGGTCGGGATCGTCCTCGATCACGAGGAGGCGCAAGGCATTATTCTCCACTCACGGGCCGGCATGAAACTCGCCGCTGACGGCATCAACGGTTGCCTCGACCACTTTGCCACTGCGGCCCAGCAGAGTCAGTACATAGACGAGTTTGTCGTCGCGCCGGCACAGGCGCGCGCGCACCACTTCCGAGTGTTTGCGGTACTGGCGGAGCAATTTGATGGCTTGGGCCAGCGAAATGGCTCGACTCGCATCCACCGCGGCGCGCTGTTCCGCTCTGGTGAGACAGGTCTCATTGTGGGAGGTGTCGGCAGCGACGGCCGGCAGGCCTATAGCGCCGAGCAGCAGACCGGCAGAAAGAAGTCGGGAAACCGGCATGGGAGGGGTGTTAACGGCGCGCCGGTGAACGCAGCCTGAACGGCCCAAAATGGCCATTTCCGCTAGTTATCGAAACCCTCGAACGACGCAAAAGCGTCGGTGGGTTCGCGCGGAGAGCGCCAGGAATTGATCGGGGCGGCCGCGTCTTCGTACCCGAGAGCCATGCCCGAATAGATCATCAGATTATCGGGCAACTGTAAAAAAGCACGCACAGTGCGATGAAATGAAACCCACGCTTGCTGCGGACAGGTATGCAGCCCGAATCCGCGTGCCAGCAAAGCAACGGTCTGAAGGTAACCGCCAATATCGGCCCATTGCGCGGACCCGTGAACTTTTTCCCGGGCGAAGAACAGTGCGACCGGTGCACCGAAAAACTGGTAGTTGCGAGAGTATTGCTTGTAGCGCGACGCCTTGTCATCTCGCGACACGTTGATCGACCGATAAAGCAATTCGCCGACACTAAACCGACGAGCCCGATAGGGTTCGGTGAGCGGCTCGGGATAGATCGTGTAGTCGGCGCCCTCACCTTTCGGCAGTTCGGTCGCCATGCGCGGAGCTAGCAGCGCTTTCAATTCCTCGACGCGCTGACCGGCGACCGCATAGATGCGCCATGGCTGCATGTTGCCTGCCGATGGCGCCCGTGCTGCGCGCTCGACGATCTCACGGACGATTTTCTCGGGCACTGGTGTCTGCAAAAAAGCGCGACATGAATATCGGGACGCAACGGCTTCGAGGACATCCATAGGCGAGCTCCGAAGAATTCACCACAGTGTGAAGAGCGCGGCCCGGCGTGCCAAGGGGTCCTCTTGCCAAGTCATAAAGAGAGCGGCAAAACGCCTGATAACGTCCAACCTTCGGAGGAATGGCGGACATTCCAATCGGTGCGGAATGTGTCCTGAAAATGTTCAATCACTGCATGGCATAATGACTTCAAGTCTGTTAGATGCGCCGTCATCGAATCTGACGGAAAGGAATGACATGTCGCTTAAATATGGTGCCTGCTCTGCGTTTGCCGCCACGCTCTTTGGCCTTGCCTTATCGACGATGCCCGCCCACGCATACGTCGAGGCGGGCACGCTGAACTGTCGAAGCCCAGGGCCGACAGGGTATATCGTCTTTTCAACACGCGTTTTCGATTGCGTCTTCACGCCCGCGAGCGGCGCGCGGCCCCAAAACTATCAGGGCACGGTGCAGCGATTCGGAGCCCAGATCGGTTTCACCAACGATGCAGTCCTGGGGTGGGTCGTTTTCGCTGCCACGTCCCGGCCGGGGCCAGGTGCACTGGCTGGCGGATACGTCGGCGCTTCCGGCGGAGCGACCCTGGGTGTCGGCCTGGCGGCCAACGGCCTCGTTGGGGGGCTCAACAATTCATTCGCCCTTCAGCCGCTCAGCGTCGAGGGTCAGACCGGGCTAAATGTCGTTGCGACGGTAACCGGCCTCGAATTGCGTCCGGTGACGCCCGTCGTCCGCCATCACCGACGGCATCGTCGCTAGCCCACGCGGCGTGCGCGCGAAATGAAACCCCAGCCCGGCCGCACCGGGCGGGGTTTCGTGTCGCTGCCGATCGTCCCATGAGCCTGATGTCCGCTTCTGCCCAAAGCACGCATTAATTCGCATGCCGGGGTGAACTTGCGCGGGCTAGCGCCGCAAGGCCGGCGCGCGTGTCTGTCGCAGGCTCCCATCCAGCACGTATAAGTTTGCCAGGATCGGCGACCAGCATACCCCCGAGGCGTTGCCATTCTTCGGTGCGGCCGAGCGCGCTTGAGGCGAGCGCAATCAACGCCGGAGGGACGGGCAATAAACCCGCTCTCCGCCCTTCCCCCGCACGCAAGGCCGTGACGATCTCGCTCAGAGTGAGCGGCGCAGGATCCGCCACGATGTAGGTTTCATTTTTGGCACCGGACGATGCCAGTGTAAGGTGAATGGCATCGATCAGGTTCCGCCGCGCCAGTAGTGATCGGCGGTTGCGGCAAAGACCGAGCGGCAGCGGCCATGGTTTTCGGACGAGCTCAATCAGGCGCGCGAAATTGCCTTTGACGCCGGGGCCATAGATCAACACCGGCCTCAGGATCGTGAACGGCACGCCGGCGGCGCGCACGGCGTCCTCGGCAGCCAGTTTAGAACGTCCATAAGCGTCGGTTGGACGCGGCGCGTCGGTTTCGCGCATAACGCCGCTGGAAGTCGGTCCGCTCTGCGCGCGGATCGACGACATGAAGACGAGGTGATTAATACCGATGGCCTTCGCAGCACTTGCCAGTTCGGCGGTCGCCAGGCGGTTGACCCGTTCATAGGTTTCCTCGGCAATCTCCGGCCCGGCATGGGCGATACCGGCAAGGTGAACTACGACCTCCACGTTTTTAAGCAACGCGCGCCATTCGACCGGGCGCGTCAAATCCGAGACAGCAATCACTTCGACCGACCGAGGAAATACATCCGCCGGCTGCCGCATAGCCGCCCGCACGGAGTGTCCCACCTTGGCCAGTTCGGCGACCAGGGCGCGTCCGACGAAGCCCGATGCGCCGGTCACGAGGATGCGCGTCACAACTTGCTCCGAGTGAAAACGAACACACGCCGACTAAAAATGTCGTGACCACAAGCGCTTGGCAAGCCCGCCCCTCCGGTGGCTTCTGGCCCCCCATCGGCTAGGCCGCCCGCGGCGGCAAGCATGCTTTCTGGGGAATACCGGACATGAGGCAGACATCCGGCTCTGACTTGCGGTACCATTATGATGGCAAACCTAAAATGTTTAGGTCAGGGGAGTCGGGGCATGAAAGCACTTTTTCTGAGTGCGTTGCTCGTGGCTGGCTTTGTGCCGGGAGCCACGGCCCAGCAGACTACCGGGCCAATCGCAATCACGAACACGGTCAATGGCATCCCGATAACTGTCAGCGCGACTTCATGGGTTACCACCAGCTCGGTTGGCAACGAGCCCAGGGTACAGGCGAGAATTTTCGCTGACCTGATAGATCTGCAAAGAAAGTTTGCGAGCGTTGTGGACTCGTTCAAGCTTCCTGCAAACAGCTGTGTCAACCGAGCCTCCGGGCACCAGAACCAGGTTGTGTCTTTTAAAGCGGGAGCGCTGGTCCCGGTTGATGATCGCCTCGTGATGTCTGTTCGCGGCGATGTTGACGTGTGGTCGTGCGTTGCAGGACCGGCAAAGTCCGCAATCCAATGGAGGAAGAAAAAAGTTTGGTTTTTGAAAATCAAGGTTCCGGAACGGCATACCTGGAGAAACATGAAAGAGAGGAAGGATGGTGCTCAGTCCTTCAGCGGAAGTCTGCCGATCCAGCTGGTAAAAAAAGATGGCGCAAATGTCGCGTTGAAAATTGCCGAGGCTGATATCAAGATGGAGGGGCAGGAAAGCTCGGCAAAAAATGCAAATATGGATCTTGCAAAAGCGCATATAAACCAAAAAGCATACAACACGCTTCAGAGTGCGATCGACCCCGCGAAACTCAAGATGGCCCTTCCAAAAGAGTTTCAGAAGCTGAACATGGCCGTTGTTTCCACGCGCTTCAGAAGCTACGGCGGTCACGCCATCGCGGAGATTAATCTCACCGCCGAAAACCCACCGTATACGCAGTGACTGTGCCGGAGATTGGACCGCGCCCTTTGGACGCGGTCATGCGCGCCGATCAAATAAGATAAGCCTGCCAAACCCACTTCGCTGCTTTGGCCTGAGCCTTGGCGAACGGCAGGTGGCAACCGCCGGGCGTCGTCGACTCATCCCGGTTTTGGGGACGACGACGCTCTGTGACACGTCCTTCGATATCGGCCCGGCCGCTCCAGTTCAGGAAGCCGTTCGACATGGATGCCTCCAATCGTTGGCGTTCAGCGATCAACCCGGGCAAACCGATAGGCCGGTACAGGCCGCGAGCGTGTAATTCCCTGCAACTATACTTCCCACCGCGATCTCAAGCGCCTCGTCGCTGACTTCGTAAGTAAGGCTTTCTTCGTGCTTTTCGATGTTCGTATTGGTCATGGTCTTTATCCTGCTGTGGATGGTGTCCCAATCCTCAGCCTTCATGTCTGGTAGTTAGGATCGCTCGTGCGCTGGTGCATGCGACGAGAGTCACAAAACTTGCGTTTGGTATCGGGCTACAGCCGGACTCGGCCTGACAACCTCCAACCGTCCGCCGTCTTCAGCTAAGCAGGAAGTGCGGCCCGAAATAAAAGGGGCCGCACAGTTTCTAAGAATATAATGTGCGCTAGATTTGCGGGTTCTCGTGCCGGTGAGGAACCAGCGGAACCGAGGATGGTTTGGGTTGACCGGCATCGTTCTCAGTTTGAGGAAAATATCTCAGCATCGTCTGCTCTAGTAGCTTGCAGATATTTTCGGCCATGTCCGACTCAAGTGATTTCTCGGCGGATGCCGCAGGTGTCGGAACTTCCATCAATTTCTCCTGTGAATATAGTTCGCGTCCAAGTCAACGGAACGATATCGCCCGTTATCAATGAGTCGGGCCATGAAAGTGCAGTAACACTGCACCGCGCGACGTATATTGAAAGAGGTTGGAGGTAGTACTGTCCCGTAAAAACCTGACGCATCTTCGTCCGGCCACGGCTCTCCGGTTAACTGCGTTGCGCGAACGGTGCCAGGGTGTTGTGTGCATTGGTTTCTGTGCGGCTTATTTATCAGTTGCCGTGCATGGCTGGACCGTCAGATATGAAACTCCACCTGTCCGTTCCGACGTCGCTGATATTGCTAGGAATCATTCTCCTGTTTGGGTGCGTTACCGGAACACTTTGGCCGGTGCACAGTTTTTTGTTAAATTTTTCAACTGGATTTATCGAAACTCTGTTCGCCATTCTCATCAGTGCAAGTTTGGTATGGGGTGCGTGCACACTCTATTTCCTGGTTGCCCGCCTTCTGGGGACTTCTGGCCAACACCACTGACCGCACTGGCGAGCTAGCCTTGGAACCGAATGGCTGAGTTGGTGGTTTTTCTAAAATGATTGAACCGATCATGTACATGGGGATCGGCTTTCTACTCGCTGCGCTCATCGCAGTGGCTGTCATACCTCTTGTTCACGACCGTGCGGTGAGACTGACCACGCGCCGGCTGCGAGCCGCTCTCCCGCTATCGATGAAGGAAATCCAGGCCGGCAGGGATTTGCTGCGCGCCGAATTTGCTGTGGCTACACGCCGACTTGAGATCAGCCTCAAGCAGCTCAAGGACAAGAGCACTGGCCAGGTTGTCGAACTGAGCAAGAGGGACGATGTGATCAATCGTCTAAAGCTCCAACGCTACACGCTGAATGTTGAGGTTATTGCGCTCAAATCCCAGCTTGATGCGCTCAAGACGCGGCCGGGCCCCGCCGCCAAGGGCACCGCGGCCACACCCAAAGTCTTGTCCGTTATGCGGCACTGGATTCCGCAAAGAAGCTACCGCTAATACGTGCCAACGCAATTTCGGCGTCGCGCTTTCAAAAGTCGCACCACTAGGCCGAAGAATTCGCCGACTTCTTATTCGGTGGAGGCAATGCGATGGTGTCGTCAAATATGGATTTGATAAGTGCATTTTCCGATAGGTATTTGTGGTATTGAGTTACAACTGCCTTTGCTTCTTTCAGCGTCGCCAGCCTCCACTGAATCTCCAGATTCTCATTTCCGGCGATGCTCTCGACAATCCTGCGTTCTTCTACAAGCAACTTGAATTCACTTGGCTGCTCGGCGTCTTCGGCGCTTCCATTCAGGCGCGTTGCGAAATCGATGCGCCCGGTCGGCACCCAGTCATGCTTTACGACCCCTTGGTAGGGTAACCGTTTTTCGTTTTTCCAATTTTTCCAATTTTCTACTTTTGGCAAATATGCCAGGACGTGAGCCATCTTTTTCTCCTTTCACAAACGCGGACCGGATTTCGGATGCACACGGAAGTTCCCCTTATATCCTAACGCCGCGCAGGCCCAGGTGGTTTCACTGACGACTGAGAGCCTCCCTCTCCGCCGTTTCTGAAAACGGTATTGGGGGGTGGCACGCTGGCCCTATTTCTTCGCAAAAACCCGCGCGACTTTTTCGAGAGTGCGTCCACCGAAATATGCAGTGACCACCGCCATCGCCCATTGCGACATGTCGCCGGAGAGTGCATCGGTCGTGCCGAGGCCCAGGACCTTGTCCCAGACCACCACTTTCCAGACGTAAATTATAAATGCGGAGGCAAACAGCGGCCGCGGCAGTGCCGTGTACCAACGCCCCTGCTCCGCGACCATCATTTCAGCGGCCAATTCCCGCTCGCGTTGCACTACCGAGAGTTCGCGCGCGGCAAGATCGGCGACAATCTTTTCGCTGGTGTTTTCGGCCGCCAGTTTGGCGCGATACGCGTCAACCGCTGCTTTTGCAAAGGGACCACCAAACAGATTGCCCAGCCAGGAAAGGAGAGCAGAAAACATCTACTTTGAGCCCTCCGCTGTACGCCGGCGCGCGATTTCGGTGATCAGCCCGACAGCGATGACGTAATACGGGATGAATTTTGGCTGCAGCGCGGATTGAATTGCGCCGGTCACATTGGGGTCAGACGCGAGAGCCATCAGAGACGCAGCGGTAAGACCCACCAACACCTGCACACGTGCCCAAAAAATCGTGACCGAGTTCCTGAACCAGGATCTGATCTTGTTCCACATCGATTGTATTCTCCGAATTTGCCGTGAATTACTTATTGCGACCCATCGTGCGGGCCTTGGCAGCGTCCGCCGCCATCTTAAGCGCCGTTGATTTGACCTCCGCCACACGGCGACCCCAGCCGGTGCCGAAGACCGGCCATGTCTTGAGTGCCTGGAGAAAGCGCAAGCGCTCGTCACAGATGGCGGCAACTAGGATTTTGGGATCGGCCACACGCGCGCCTGCAATGACCGCGTCGGTAACGGTGCTCGAGTCGTCGGGCAGCCCAAGCGTCCGCCGCAGCACCTTACCGCTGCGCCCTGTGCCGGAGTTCACGCCGTAGTCGAAAACCGCATAATTGACGCCGGCCGGCAGTTCATCGCAGCGTTGCGCATCCCAATACTTCTCGCGGTAGATGATTTTCGCTTCATCAAGCCTCATTCTGCGCACATCGACGGCGGTCGCATTCACCTTCACGTATCTGCGATAGTCCTCAATGGTGATGCCGAAATTGGTTGGCCCGCCGGGGTCGCTTGGATGATTTGTGTAACCACCCTCGTGTACGAGCAGCAACGATAAGCAGGTTTCAAACGTTGATTGCATTGCGTCACGAACTCGGAGTGGACATTTCAAGGAAGTAGATGATAAGGCGCACTTTGCCGGCGGTGAAATTGCCGCCGTTGGCAGTCACCCGCACCTTGGTGTCCGCATAGAACGCGGTTGGCCCAATCACGCCGTTGTTTGTGGAGTTGAGCGCAACACCAAGCAGGTTGCCGAATTGCGTGGTGTTGCCCGCGATCCCGATGCCATACGAGGTCGCGCCGGTGATCGCGAGTGTGGTGCGCGAGGCCACACCGAGGACAATCGCACGGTCCGGAATGAAGGCCGCATCCGTGGTGTCAACAAAAGCACCGGCAAGCGTGATTTCTTCTTCCTTGGTACGCAGGGTGACGCGTCCCCCATGCACGGTGAGCGCGATGCCATCACGCCAGATGCCGTCTTCGTAAGTAATTGTAAGCCGCTCGGCTTTCACCCAGGCCTTCACGCCGGACACGGGAACAACGCGGATCCAACCACCGCCACTAAAGAGGGCGATCTGTCCGCTCCAGCCCGCCCATGCGCCGGTTGCACCCGCGGCCGGGATGTAACAAGCGCCATCGACCAGCGTGCCGGGCGGTGTCGTGAGCGTGCGGCTTTCGACCGCCAGCTGGATGAGCGCGTCGACTAACGTGAGCGCTTCATTGTGGGTGACGTGTTTCTGCGCCTGCGCGGCTTCAATCGCCGGCAGGGCGAGACGAGGGGTGTTGGTCATGATTTCTTTCAAGGGGTTAGAATTGCTTCGGCCGCGATCCCGCGGCCGACGGTCGCGGAGAGCTGCGTGACGCGCACGTGCAGGCTTGCCTGTGGCGCACCGAAGTCGGACAATTCGTCGGCGGAGCCGTAAAGTGCGGATGGCGCGGTGCTTGTGAGCGTGCGAACCACAGTGCTGCCGGAAAGAATGTCGATTGCGTACTGCTCCACATCCTCCCCGAGCGGCACTTCGCCCACCCAGGTGTCGCCATCGACGCGCGTGCGGCGGATCCAGCTGACGGTAATGCCACTCCCGCCACGCGTAGCCCTGAGGTGTACGGGCATCAGTGGCTTGAGCGCAGTTGCGTGCGGCGTTGCGGAAAGCGCCAGCGCGGTCGGATCACCATGGTCGCGGCCCGCCATGACGACGCGCAATTGCAGGCTGCGTTCAAGTGCATCCTGCCCTCTGGCGATCGTCACCAAATGCTGATCAATGAGCACGAACGATGCCCCGGCCGGCAGATGCGCACCAATGGCCCATTCGCTGCCAGCCTGGCCTCTCAGCAGCCGTGACAGGAGATAGGTACGGTCGGCGACCAACTCGGCATTGGCGAACTGAACAATCTCCCAACCCCCGTCGACGCGCTGGATTGCGGCTGCATTGGCGCCTCCAAACAATGCGGTGTCGGAGACCGAGTTGAGTACACCGCCATAGAGCCGCACGCGAAAGCTCGCGAGGTGCCAGTGCGCCGTCGGACCGGCCGGCAAATCCTCGAGTGTCTGCCCAGCGACAGACGGTGCCAACGCCAATCCGGCCTGGCTGAAGCTCAAGCCGTCGCTCGAAGACCACACGGCCATGGGCCCTGGCCAGGGGTCGGCGAACACGGCCACGCGAGAAAGCACCGGCGGCTGTTCTGCACCAAGCGCGGGCAGATCGAGGACCAGCGTGTGTACAGGGCCTATTGAGGCTGGCACCGCAGGCGTGCGCCGGCGAGGCGGTGAAAGGGCGAGATTGAATACTTCCGGATCGATTGATCTTCCTCTGATCACGCGGTATTCGGTGTCGCTGATTTCCTGCAATTCGAACAGCCTCCGCCTGCCATTCACGGTCAGGCCCGCAACATCGCCAAGGCCAAGTGCAAGCCGGCTCGGCGGCAGCGCGAAGTCTGCGCTTTCGCGGCCGGCCCATAGATCCTGTAGCCAGATTTCCGCACGCCGCCCGGCTTCGCTGTCATTGGTGACAATGGCGAGGTCGGCATGAGCGCTGCGTCTTGACACACCGGCCAGACGCCGCGAGACAGCAGCGCCCCGCTGATAATCGGTGCCGATGTCGGTAAATCCGATTGTCACTTGGCGTGGCAGGTCGCCTTCCTGCATACGCGTCAATCGCGTCGGTGGTGTTTCCTCCGGCAAAACCAGATCGTCCTCGGTCAATTCGATCACGGGCGCGCCGCCACGCTGGCGAAAACGCAACACGCCGTCCTGCTCGAAGGCATCGAAGGCAAATGCGAGCGCCAGCGGATCAAGCATGGCGCGCGGGGCCATCGGCCGGTCCACCACGTAGCCGTCCGGTCCCTCGCCTAGCCCACTGGAGTCGATCCCGGTTACTCCGCTATCGGCAAGGATCGTCGAAACCAGCGCATCGAGAGGCGTCGATCCGAGCCGTCCCGTCAGCCAATGTCCGGTCTCCCAGTTGACCGCATCGCTCCACGCATCGGTCGCTGCAGGAAATGCGGGATAAGGCCGCGCATCCCAGGTCCACAAATGGATGCCGTCCGGCGCGACCATTCGACCGTTATAGATGGGCGAGATGGAGTTAAGCACGGCTGCGCCGAAGGCAGGATCGAACGCGCCAAGCACCGCTTCGAGGTAGCGCCGCTGAATCAGATCGTCGCGTTTACCGCTGGAAAAATGGGGAAGACCCGCTTCTGACGATTTCGGATCTGGGAACACACTGGGTTGATTGGCGCCGTTATCGACGGCGGGGCAGCCGACCTCGGTGAGCCAGATCGGTTTCGACCTTGGAACCCACGCCGTTGCGTTGGCGAGTTCTGCGCCGCCGACACGCTCACGGTGCGGCTGCGACCAGAAATTCCATAGGTCTTTCTGGCGGAAGATCCAGGGTTTGCCGAGTCCGTCGGAGATTGTGCTTCTCGTCTGGGCATTCCGTGCGGCGGCGTCGGCGTAAAACCATTCGTAGCCCTCACCGCCCGCAAGATTGCCCGTGAGATATGCCAGGCGATACGGATTGTCGGTCAGCGCTCTATCGAGTTGATTGCCCGCGCCGCGCCAGTCGGACAACGGCGCGTAATAGTCGATGCCGATGGCATCGATCGAGGGCGAAGCCCACAATGTATCGAGAGGAAAGCGCACTTCATTGGCGGCTGCGTCAACCACATGCGATCCGTATTCAGTCCAGTCGGCACCGTAGGTCACGACAGTACTCGCACCGACGATTGCTTTTACATCGGCCGCAAGCGTGGCCAGCGCGTCCACCGCCGGATAGACGCCGGTTGCGGAACGGACGCGGGTGAGCGATTTCAATTCTGAACCGATCAGAATGGCATCGACACCACCGGCATTTGCCGCCAGCGAGGCGTAGTGCAGAACCATCTCACGATAATTCCACTGGTCGGGGCCACCACTGAAAAAGGTGCTGATCTGCGTTCCCGCACCAGCAGTCCCGTCGGGCGATCCACCCTGCCCTGGTGCCGGATCGCACGTGATGCGCCCTCGCCAGGGATAGGCCGGCTGCGAGGCTGCACCTGTCCATGGATCGTGCAGCGTATTGCCAGCCGGAATATCCATCATCAGAAAGGGATACAGCGTGATTTTGAGGCCGCGGATTTTGAGTTCAGCGATCAGATCACGGACGCTTTGATCAGATGGCGTGCCGCCAAAGGCCGGACGACCGTTCACATTGGACACAAGATGCGCCGTGGCGCGGTCCAATCCGGCGGCCGACCACGTTCCGCCGTAAGTCTGCTTCTGGCGATTGTCGACCCCGGGCATCACCCGGCATTGGTCGCAACGGAGATCGGTGCCGAACCACGCCACGACGATCGCAACGCGTTCGACGTTCGGAGCGACAGACTGCAATTCATCGAGCGAGGCGATGACGTCTGACGGCGCATATGTAATATGTCTGTTCTCAGGCGCCGATTGGCCTGGGCCGAGCGTCTGCACCACTGTTTCTGGTGCGTAACCGAACTCGGTCGCGCCGGGAATGAGCGTGACGGCGCGCACCATTTGTTCAAGCCGGCCTACCGGGCGCACGATTTCGAACGACATTTGCGGAATGCGGTTGCCGAAATTCGCCAGCGGAAGCCGTTCGAACACGACATAGGCGAGGCCTCGGTAGGCCGGCGCACCGCCTTCCTTGGCGACGATCAACGGATCCGGCGTCTGCATTTCGTCGCCGGCATATATGCGTATCGTTAAACCGGACAGGTCGAGCGGCTTGCCGTCCGCCCATACGCGCAACACTGTGCCAATCGGGCCTTCGCACAGGCCAACCGCAAGATTCGCAAAGTACGAATAAGTGGTCGTGTTGGTTGTGACGGCCGAGCCACCGCCCATACCCTTGCCGCCACCACTCCCTGTAGTCTGCGACGTGGTGGCTACTAGCTCTTCGAGGTTCGTCGCCCATATTACTTGCCCCGAAAGGCGCGCGCGCCCGTAGACGCGTGGTATCGGCGCGCCTTCCGTCGAGGCCATCACCTCAAGGTCTGCGAGGCGCGGCCCTTCCTGTGAAATTTCGCGCCGACTCGCGAACAGCGCGCGATCGATGGCATTGCCGGCAAGCGCACCGACCAGACGGCCGGCGATTGCGCCCGCCGGGCCAAAAACTGTATTGCCGGCGGCAGCGCCGGCGGCTGAAAGAACGAGGGCAGCCATTACCTGATAACTCCGGGAAATTTGAATGCGTAAGCCAGGCGCCTTCGCCACCACGGCGCGATGGCGACCTCCGCAACGGCCGCCCCATCGTGCGCATGCACCATCAGATCGGACGTTGTGACGATGGCCGCGTGTTTGGCGGGCAGATTCGCGCGCCAGCGGAATAACAACACGTCACCGGGGGCGATGTCGGCTAAGGGAGTCGCGATCAGGTGACGTGTCGCCGCCTCCGCCAACGACTCATTCCCCGTCGCCTCGGCCCAATCGGGCGCGTAAGGCGGTGCACGCTCGGGCTCATCCCCGATAACAGCGCGCCAGATACCGCGCACCAGCCCGAGACAATCGCAACCGACCCCTTTGAGCGAGGCCTGATGCCGGTAGGGTGTGCCGATCCAGCGTCGCGTTTCCGCAACAATATCCTGCCGAAGAACTGACATGGCTCAGCCCTGCCGGCTCTTGCCGTCGTTGCCTGGATGGCCCTGGCCGGGATAGCTGATGACGAAGTCGTTGCCGGGAATATGCGGAAAGCCGCGGAAGTTGACGACGTTGTTGAAACGGTCGTGGCAGGTCTGGAATTGCTTGTCGCAGCCCGCGGTGACGGTGAAGCTATCGCCGGCCGCAACAGGTTCCGGCATCGCCTGCCAGAGTTCGAAGATGACGAGGCTATTCTTGCGATGCACTTTAACCTCAACGCTCAGGCCGGCATTGGCACCGCTTGTGAATGTGAGTTTCCCGGCTGTGAACCAACCGTCGTCGAAACCGTCGAGACCGCTTGCCGTGAAAGCTGATGTTGCGTTGAGCGCGGCCACCACACCGCTGCTGTGAAAGCCGGCAGCCGTGACATCAAACTTGCAGCGGGCATCGCCAAGATCGGCCGAGCAGGTCACGGTATAGAGCCGCCCGCTGTCCTGGGACAGCTGCTCGCTGAGCCCGCGCATTTCGGCCGTGAATGCTGCTCCCTCGCGGCTGACCTCGCCGAGAGTGCCCTTCGCCAGGAGCACGCTCAGATCGGGCTCCGTCCAATCGGTGAGCCACAACTCGACGACCGCCGCATCGTAGCGGCCGGCGGCAAGATCGGCCTCGTTAAGTGTATCGTCGGCAAGCGCGCCGGAAATCTCGGAACTGTCGACAGCAAGGCCGAGCTTGTGCGTCGCTTCGCTGCCCGACAACCCACTGCCGGCGCGACAAGCCACTGCGCCGAGCGCGACATCCTCATCGTGGTCAGTGAAGCCTTGAATTAGGCCGTCAGAGCGCTCGATGATCCAGCAGCGGCACAAAGTCGTGACGCCGGAGTCGAGCTTGGCCTGAAGCGCAGGAGGAATCACTCTCATGGCCGAATCTCCACGAGTGGAATTTTGGGGATAGCGCCGGCCGCAAAAGCGGAGAGATCCATCTCGAGATAGTCGGTGTCGAAGCGCACCGGCACATCAAACAGGAAGCCAGCTGTAATGGCCGCGCCGCTCGCCGGAATGTGGCCGGGGAGGAAATTGATCACCCCTGTCGCTGTATCGACGATGAACCCGACCCCCTCCTCCAGCTCATTTTCCGCCACAGCAATACGCACGCTGTCAGGAACGGGCTTCACAATCGGCCGGCGGTACGGTGCATAAAACGCACCATAGATCTTGCCGAGCTGGAGCGTCTCGGTGACGCCGTCTCCTGTGCCGATGACCTGGTCGGTCGGTGCAATCGCATGCCCCGGAGCGGCTGAGGAATGGTCAAGCCGGTCGCGCCAGCGAAAACCGTAAAGCCGCCCTCGCCGCTCCTCGAAAAAGGCCAGTACCTGCGACAGCGCTTCGAAAGTCTTCACGCCATAACCCGCATCGTAGCGTCTGCGGGAATGCGTCCATCGCGCGTTGCGTTCTTCGGCGCCGGAGCCGAGCAGAACTACATCCGTGCGACGTTGCGGCCCGCCGGCACTTTTCAAGGAGATGTCGAGTGGAAACAAAACTTCGTGGAAGGCTGTCATTGCTCAAAACCCACGCTGCCCGCGTGCCACCGCGCGGGCGATTTGGCCCGTGACGTAGGCTTCCGAGCGTCGAAAACTTTGTGCATCGGCGGCCGCGATGTGGACCGTGACATTTGTCGGCTGCCCCGCGCCGCTCATGGCAACGCCTAGCCGTCCATCGGAACTTCGTGTCAGGGGGACGATTGCTTCGGGTCCCGCTTCACCGGCGAGCCCAAGGCCTCCCTGCGAGAGTGGGAAATAGGTCGGCGCACCGATTACTCCGCCCGTTGCGAAGGGAATAGCCCGCCTGCTTTCGGATGAGTCACCGCCGGCAAACAGACCGTCGAAGAGCTTGCTCAGGCCCCCTGCCATGCCCTTGGCAACAGGGTTAACTGCTTGCATGACGGCCATGCCGGACAGCCGCAAGGCAAGTTGCTTGAGCACATCGTCGAACTGTTTGCCGCCGGCCGCTGCATCCGTGAAAGCCTTGCTGATAGCTCTGGCGAATACCGTCGTGGTGACGCCCAACATCCTGGTGCTGTCGCGAACCTTGTCGACTGTCTCAGGCAGAAAACCAGGTAAAGAATTGTCGGTGGAATCGAAGTTATCGATCATCAGGATATCTCTTCATCAATTTGGAAAGTGCACTTCTATCGAGCGGTGCGCCGCGACCGGTGACCGCCTCAATGGCGTAGGCGAGTTCGCGTGGTGTCATGCGCCAGAACTGTTCGGGAGAGAGCCGCAGCACACCGAGGCCAAAGCCGATCGCCTGCTTCCAGGGAAACGGCGTCATCCGCTCGCCTCGCCGAAAGTGGCGGCAATCAGCGCCGCTGCGACGCGGACATAGCCTTGTGCGCCGCCGTCGATCGCCATGGCGGCAACCTCGTCGTCGCTCACGCCCTCTCCGGCCCCGCACAAGCCCGCGCCGATGATGCGTGTGAGATCGCGCGCCTTCATGCGGCCGGCGCCGAAACGTTCGGTCAGCGCAACCAGGTCGTCGGCGCCGAATGCATCTTCGAGTTCGGCCAGTGCGCCGAGCGTTAGCACCAGACGGCGCCGCGCGCCGCCGATTTCGGCCTCGATCTCACCACGGTGACGATTGGTCATGCTACGCCTCCGTAAAGGTCAGCTCGCCGGCAGATTCGAGCGACATGTCATATGTCACTTCGCCATTGTGCTCGCCGGCGATTTCCAGGCTCGTGATCTGGAAAGGACCCTGCACCGTTCCGAAGTCCGGGATAATAATCTGATGGCTGACAACGCTGCCGTCGAAAAACGCCTGCCGCATCAGCGCATCGCTGGTAGAGTCCTTGAACAGGCCGCGGCCCGACACCGATGCGCGTTTGATGCCAGCTCCGTCGAGCAGTTCGCGCCAGCGGTTGGCGCTTTCGGCGTGCGTGATATCGACCGTTTCAGCGTTAAATGCGAGACGGCGCGTGCGCAAGCCGGCGACCGTTGTGTATCCACCACCGCCCGCGATCTTCACGAGCAGGTCCTTGCCTTTTTGAGCGGTCATTTATGTTGTCCTTTTTCAGTTAATCCTATGCCGAGCAGCGAGCGTGGACCGCTCGCACTCGATCAAATGACTTGTTGAGATGGCGCGTCACCCGCGCGGCAATTTCAGCTCGCGGCGGCGGACACCGGCGTGTGCGCTCTATCGTTTCCGATAAAACACATGCGGCTGGCACAAAGTGGCCGCGGCGCTCGGTGCTGTCCGCCTCTAAAAGCGGATACGCTGCGCCGAACGGAATGGTTCAGCCGCTGCGTTTCAGTTCGTAACCTGTGGATTTATGGCCGTGTGACCAAATTACAGGCTGTCGTACCGATGGGCCCGATCACCATGTCACGGAGGAATAGGCAACGGTGGCAGGGGATGCGGCTCCGAGCGGGGCACGGGCGCAGACGATAGCTGCGGTGCCGGCTCCGGCGGCGTGCGTGGCAGAATGGGAGCCGCTCGCAATTGAGGCGGGGCTGCGGTCTTCGGCCTGATGGTCTGCTCGCGCGTCTGCAGTTTTGCGATATTTTGGGCCATCTGTTCTTGCTTCGCAGCAAGCTGCTGTTGCTTGGCAACGAGCTGCTCAAGTTGTTGTTGCGCGGCGGCAAGTTGCTCCTGCTTGGCGGTAAGCTGCTCTACCCCGCGCCGCACGAGGGCGAGATCCTGCACCATCGCGTCAAGCTGCTTCGCCAATTCAGGAGGTGTTGCAGGCACACCGGGCGCTGATGCGGTTTGTGTAACAGGTCCCGATTGCGGAAGCGCCGCGCCTGGTGCGGGTGCCTGAGCGGGAGGCGCGGAACTCCGCTGGCCGGCCGCGACGTCAACCTCGTTGGGCGACGTCATGGTCCAGACGCCGTGAGACTGCCAGGCGAATGTACCCCCGACACCGATCAGAGCCACTATGAATAGGCCAGCAAGAACAAAGACGATCTGCCGGCCAATCGAGGGCCTGTCGCTCGCAAACGGATCGAAACTGGAGGGACGAGGAGTGGCACAAATTGATGGCTCCGTTGCCTGCAGCCCGGCGGAAAAGTCGGATTCTTCGTGACCATTCTCGCCGTGCTGATCGGATGAATCGCGTTCCCTGACGGCCAGGTCGGAGGCCAAGGCTTCGAGTTGACTCATCAACTTAAAAGTTGTTGCGGACGGCACGTGTGCGGTCTGAATGGCAGCTGCTCGTTGTTGTGCGTCATCTTGTGCGAGCGTCTGAACGGTGGGTGCGGGGCATGTTTCCTCGGCCGTGATGTCGATGTGCTGGGATGAATCCGTCGGATCATTCATTGGCGCGCCGTGTCGAGCGTTCGCCGCTATCGGCCCTGGCACAAGGCGGACAGTATCGTCTCTATGATATTGCTCGTTGAGCGGACTCTGTGAGGAAACCATTGGCACTCCAACTTCAAGCACGTTGAGAGAGCAGCCGGGTTTTTGGCTCGACTGTGCCGAAACAGGCCATCAGGGTGTGACGAGACGAAGGCAGGAGGGCAGCAAGCCAGTGGCATTGTTTTGGTCAAATTAGCCATGCCGTATCGTTGAGGCGGCAAATCAACCGTTAAACACTCGGGCCTCAACGGCCGCATTCGATGCTTGCCGATGCAGGGGGTACAAATGAACAACCGTGCGTCTGCTTTTTCCTACGCCGGATGTATGCCCTCGCGTGGGTGTCTTGGTACCGGCTTTCGGCAAGAGATTCATCCTGTCTGTGACCTGCGCGCTACAGCCGCCGCCGTCGACAGTCGCTACAGTGCAACGTGTTAGCACCGAGTACATGCAAATGATGGCGTACGTAATCAGCGAAGGCAGACTGTTTGGGTTGAAACCCTCGGAATGGTCACTGATGCTTGTCGGTGTCGCACTCTGCGGGCTCATGACCCTGCTTTTCTGATTACGCGCTCATACGCGGTGCCGACCGCCATGGCGGGACCGGTTGCGTGAGAACCCAGGGGACGGGGTTCGCAAACGGCCTGGGGGAAACCTGCCAAGGCGGTCGGCCGCGCTCGAGATAAGCAGGCGACTTGAAAATTGTAGTCCCGCGAGGCAACCGCCGGGCCAAATCTGAGTTACAATTGCGTCAGTCACGGAGGTTTGTATGGCGCCACCGGGCCAGAAATGCCGCGAGGACCACTAGCGCAAACGTTCGGGCTCTAGCGTAGCGGCAACTTTACGAATGGCACGTCGGGAGCGGCCCTCGCGGGTCGCATCAGTCAGGCAAGACCCCAACTCAGCCGTTCCCGGCGCGCATTCTGTCCGTCACGGGGCCAAGCGGCCGCCGCAGCACCATTCGATAATTTCAATCTGTCTACGCAACCTTCTTCGCCGGCGGTGATTTTCTACGTCCGTTGAGGGTCTATGGTGATTTTTCATTTCGCCAGTACATGCGCAACATCAGGACGAACTTGCCCGCCGGAACCGGCAATCAGCTGGACTCCTTCTCAGCACCGGGCGAGAGCGGACCGGTATCAACCGGCGCGGCGCACCACTGCGAACGCGTTCATTGCGCCTGCGCGCTGATGCCGGCGTCCTTGATGATCGGCCACCACTTGTCGATCTCGGCCTTCTGGAACGCGGCGAGGCCTTCCGGCGTCTGCAACTCGCGCGGAGCGACATCCAACCCCAGCTCGGTAAAGCGCGCCTTCACGGCGGGATCGGCAAGCGCCTCTATCATCGCAGCATTGAGCTTGGCGATGATATCCTTCGGTGTCCCCTTCGGCGCCCAGAATCCAAACCAGCCTGACATGTAGAGACCCTTCACCCCGGTCTCATCCGAGGTCGGGATGTCCGGCATCGATGCCGAGCGCTGCGGCGACAGGTTTGCGATCGCCTTGATCTTGCCGCCGCGAATTTGCGGCAGCGCGACCGCGCCCTGCACCACCAGCAGGTCGACCTGGCCGGAAACCAGGTCGGTCATGGCCGGACCGGCCCCGCGATAGGGGATGTACTGAAACTTCTGTCCGGTGAGTTTTTCGAACAAAACGCCGGTCACATTCGCCGCGGCGTTCTGGTTGACGAAGTTGATTTTGCCGGGATTGGTCTTCATCCAGGCGACCAGATCCTTCAGATTGTCGGCTGGAAGATCTTTCTTGGCAACCATGAGCTGCGGATTGTTCGATACAAGGCCAATCGGTTCGAAATCCTTTTGCAGATCATAATCCAGCTTGTAGATGATGCTGCCGACGTGGGTGTCCCACTGGCCGATGTCGAAGGTGTACCCGTCAGGCGCCGCACGCGCGACACGCCCGACGGCAATGCTCCCGCCGGCGCCGCCGATGTTTTCGATGATGACGGGCTGCCCGAGCGGCGCTCGCATGCGTTCGGCCATGATGCGCGCGGCAACGTCGGTCGATCCGCCCGGCGGGAACGGAACCACGAGTGTGATCTGGCGTGATGGATAGGTCTGCGCCTGCACACAAGAGATGCCGGCAAATGCCGCCAGCGTTATCGCAACAACGATTCTTCTCATGGTCCCTCCCCCGGTCTTTGCGCCCTTTACAGTTCGGCGTTTATCCAAGGTATCAGTCGCCGCGGTCATTGAACATGTGCCGGTTTGCCCCTTGGATGTTCGCGGAATACACTTCATCAAGCCTGTTATTTCGTATGTGGAATAGACAGGTCTGCGCGCGTGCCTTGACCAAAACCGATATCCAGCAATCTGGGCAGCGCCTGCCGTCACGTTGGACTCTGGTCCAATTTTCGATTTCGAGGGTCGATTTGGATACTTCAGCATCCTCGGGCCAGGTGAACGGATCACCGGCTCCTCGTGAAGGGAAAGACGTGGCGCATGCTTTGTACCCATCTAAAAGATATTCGTGACGTGGTACCCAGCGCGCTCGGTTGCGAGGAATGTCTGAAGTACAACGATGTCTGGGTTCATCTGCGTCTCTGCCGCATGTGCGGCCACGTCGGATGCTGTGATGATTCTCCCAATCGCCACGCCACAAAGCACTTTCACGCCACCGGCCACCCGCTTATTGAGGGCTACGACCCGCCCGAAGGATGGGGCTGGTGTTACGTCGACCAGGTGACATTTGATTTATCGAACCGCATGACGCCGCATAATGGGCCGATCCCCCGCTTCATCTAGGCAGAGGAATTGTGTGACAACGCGATCACTGTCTGCTTTATCTGCAATAATCCTGATTTTCACGGCATTGACGTTTTCTTCGCCCGGGCGTGCCGTCTGCAGCTCCGGAGATGAAAGTTGTGGACCTTCACAAGACGAATTTCGGGCGAAGGTAGAGCAATTGCTCAATTCGGCCTTTCTGACGCCCTATTCAATAATCTCATTGGAGACATTCGATGCTCGTGACGTTGGGACGCCCGACCAGAAAAAATATGAAATGCGGTTTTTTGCTACAGTGAGCTATTCCGGCGACCAGTTGCGCTGCCGAAGAAGTCTTTGTCCTGAGCTGCATAACTATTTGTTGGAAGTCGACCAGACCGCAAAGAGAGCAAATGTTGCGGGTTGGCTCTTTTTTGAAAAAGCGGATCGAGGATGGCGCTAGAGCGACAGAGGCATCAGCTACACAATGCCCGCCTTGGTCTAAGTTTCATGCAGATCGGAAACGTGTGACTACGAGCCATCATGTGTGGAGGTTAGCGTAAGGGTCTGTTCAGCGGAGAGAGCTTGTGGCCAACGCATGCTCGACGCAATTGTTCACATGCGTGATCAGCACGTCGTTCGCGGTTTTGGCATCGCGTTTCAGGGCGCACTCAAGAAAAGCCACGTGTTGCGCGGCAGTTTCCCCTCCGCGATAAAGGAAGGCGACCATCTGATATCTGAAATACTTGTCGAACACCAAAGCGTGCGCTTCCATCAACACGCGTGAACCGCAATTGGAGATCAAAGCCTGATGGAACTCGCTATCGTACCGCTTCCATTGCTCTGGCTCTCCGATCCCCGATTCCATCAGACGCTCGATTGATGCGAGTTTGTGGTGCGCCGAGACCACTCGGCCCTCCCATTCGACATCCGCCTTGCCGAACGACACCTGCATTGCATGCGCCTCAAGAAGCAGCCGCAGCTCCGCGAGTTCTTTGAGATTCTCCGCGGAAACCGAAGCGACCTCGAAGCCTCGCTTTCCTTCCGCGATCACGAAACCCTCAGCAGTCAGCCGGCTCAAAATCTCCCGCAGCGTGCTGACGCTTACACCGTAACTCGCCCTCAGCCCCTCCAGCTTTAGCTTCTGGCC
>DASYSQ010000120.1:0-3134 GCA_036003145.1 Pseudolabrys sp. | reverse complement strand
CCTTGCGGGTCTGGAGCAACTTCCTGATTAACATGCGACCTACGCGGCTATCTCGAAGCTCGAGATCGTACCGGCGATTGTTCAATGCGATGCAAATTGCTTGGTGTATCGGCAACCAAGATGAACGGACCGGAATCAGTTAAGCGACAATTTCAGTAAAATTAAATCAATCTGCGCTCGCGGCGGACGGCACTATCAGCCCGTTTCGCCTGAATGTTTTTCCAAGAAGGTGGCATTCGCGCCCGATGGCCGCGAACGCGCAAGCGCGATGCTTCTTCAAATCGTAGTTAACGGACGCTCCGGCTCAATTGTTGCGTGAATCCAAGCAAAAAACTTCGCAGGTAAGCGACGTGATGGTTTCACGCATCGCTGTTGCGGTATTGTATTATTGTCTTTCCGTAACCTTCTGTTAGGGTAAAAAAATCGTTAATTGGTACGCGTAAATGTCGATGTATGCCGTTTCGGATGCGCATTCCCTGGTGCGGGCTGACTCGGTAGCACCCGCACCGGTAAAACTGCCGGTCGATCCGCGGCCGATCGATCTGAAAAAGAGCGCCGACGCGCGCAGATTGTTCGAACTGGAGCAGCTGGACGTTTCCTGGGACGACCCGACAGGGGCCCTCTGGACCTTCATGCGGCCACGTGGACGGCCCAGCTACAACCTCGACCTTCTTGAAGATTTCCACGCCTGGCAACGCGGCATCATTGCCGCCTTTGAGAATCGTCCAAACGATTTGCGATTTCTCCTGCTCGGCTCGCGCACGCCCGGTGTGTTCAATCTTGGCGGCGATCTCGATCTGTTTGCGGCGAAGATACGCGACCGCGACCGGCAGGCACTCGTTGCCTACGGTGAATCATGTGTGCGCATCCTGCACCGGAACATGAATTGTCTCGGCCTTCCGATGGTCACAATCGGGTTGGCGCAGGGAGATGCACTGGGCGGCGGCTTCGAGTCGCTGCTCTCGTTCAACGTGATCATCGCGGAACGTGATGCAAAATTCGGTTTCCCTGAGAATATCTTCGGCCTGTTTCCCGGTATGGGCGCCTACAGCCTGGTGGCGCGTCGCGTCGGGGCGGCCTTCGCCGAAGAGATGATGTTGAGCGGTCGCATCTACACCGCAGAAGAAATGAAGGATGTTGGACTGGTCCACATCCTGGCCGAGCCCGGCCAGGGCATCGCTGAAGCACGCGACTACATCCAGCGCAGCAAACGGCGTCACACGGGTAGCCGCTCGGTTTATCAGATCGGGCGCGAGGTCAATGCGATCACGCTCACGGAGCTTGATCGCATCGTTCAGGTTTGGGCGGATGCCTGCCTGCAGCTGCGCGATCGCGATCTCAAGGTGATGCACCGACTCGTGTCCGCGCAGGATCGCCTGCAGGGGACGTCACAGGCGGCCGAGTAGCCGCCCCCAGGCCGTTGATTCAAATACTCCATTGCCCTGCGTTCAGCCGATGATTTCTTCGAGCGAAACCCATTTGCGCTCGGCCAGGCTGCGATAACAGGCCTGTGCCAACTGCACGTCGCGAAGTCCCGCCGCGAAGTCGTTTGTCAGCGGTACATCGTCAACAACGTGGCGCAGGAAATTCTCCCACCCGATGCGGTAAGAATTGATGTAACTGCCCCTGCCGGCAACTTCCTTCCAATCGGCGCGATAATCAATGCCGAGATCGCGATCGGGATTGAAATGTCGGACAAGTGGTGTTTCAGCTGCCGTCTGAATCCAGCAGCGGTGCAAACCGGCGATCGCCGAGCCGTCGGTGCCATCGATCTGCAACGTCAGCAGATCGTCACGCCGGACCCGCGTTGCCCATGAGCAAATGATAGAACCGATAACCCCGGTCGCCAGTTCGGCGAGCGTCAGCGACGCATCGTCGACATCGACGCGGTAGGGCACACCGGTCTCGTCTCGGCGCTCCGGTATGGCCGTCGTCGCAGCTGTGACAACGCGCTGGATCGGGCCAAGAATGCCTTCGAGCACGTAACGCCAGTGCGGGTACATGTCCAGGGTGAGGCCGCCGTTTGTGGCACTCTTATAGTTCCAGCTGGGCCGCTGGCTTGCACGCTCGATGCCATCAAAGACCCACCAGCCAAATTCGAGTCGAAAGCCGGTCACTCGCCCAAAAAAGCCGTTCGCAGAAAGCGTGCGGAGCTTCTGCAAGCCGGGCAAATAGATCTTGTCCTCGACCACTCCGGTTTTTAGCCCGCGCGCCCTTGCCGCGTGCAGCAGTGCAAGTCCTTCGTCAACCGTCGGCGCTGCGGGTTTCTCGCTGTAGATGTGTTTGCCAGCGGCAATCGCCTTGGTCAGCACCGCGACCCGCTGCTCGGTTGCCGCCGCGTCAAAGAAAATGGAATAAGCGGGCTTGGCCAGTGCCGCATCGACATCGGTCGTCCATTCCACGCCGCCATGGAGTCGCGCAATCTCCTCAAGCCGTGTCGCGTTGCGACCGGCCAGCAGCAGACGCGGCATAATGCGATTTGCACCGGAAACCACGCCGCCCTCTGCGCGGATCGGCGCCAACGCATTCGCCAGATGCTGCGTCGCGCCGATTCGCCCGGTTGCGCCATGAACGATGATGCCGATTTCCTTGACGGTCATGCACGCTTTTCTATCATGCTCTGCCGCCGCCGACAGGGAAGGCGAGGCAGGACCGGTGAATTGTCATGCCCCGCCACATCGTTTGTCTGACCTTCGATTTCGACACCCAATCGGGCTTTATCGCACGCGGTATGACAAGCCCGACCCCGCTCTCGCGCGGCGAGTTCGGCGCGATGGCATCGCGCCGTATTCTTGATCTCCTTGTATCGCGCGGTATCAGGGCGACGTGGTTCATCCCCGGCTTCACGATAGAGACATGGCCGCGGGAATGCAGCGACGTGGTCGCGGGCGGGCACGAGGTTGCTCACCATAGCTGGGCACATATTCCGCCGGCCACACAGATGCGCGACGAAGAGGAGGCCGATCTCGTTCGCGCTAACGATGCCATCGCCAAATTAAGCGGACGGAAGGCGCGCGGCTATCGCTCACCGTCATGGGATCTGAGCGAACACACCATCGACCTGCTGCTGAACCACGGCTTCCAATACGATTCGAGCCTGATGGGCGCCGACTATCTGCCTTATCGCGTGCGTC
>DASYSQ010000119.1:0-12899 GCA_036003145.1 Pseudolabrys sp. | reverse complement strand
GAGGACTGGATTGATCAACTTATCGATCTCGTCCCAGAAAGCGTTAAAGCCACCGGCCTCGCATGCGCGCATAACCTTATTTATTCCGGTCCAATCGGCATCGGTTAGACCCGACATGTCCACGACCGTTAGCTTCAGCCCCTTTGCCATTTTCGATCCCCAGGATCGCCGTACGTTTCATGCACGCCACGACTAGCTACGCTAACGATACGTGCCTCAGCGCGTGAAGAGATTGATAAATATCAACGTGGCCCTAATAAAAGTTTGTCCGATCACTCAGATGTTTCCCACGTTCGGCCGATGTCCGCTTCCTCCGTCGGAAACGGATCGCGGGTTGCGTTTGCGACTAATTCGACGAACTTTATTTGATTTTGAACACCGAGCTGAATTGCCTTTGTTTTTTATTTGGCGGGGTGTAATTGCCTGTCGTAAAATACTTCCGACATAACACTCTTCGGCCGCGCTCATAAGCAAGCTGTGAACGCACACTGCCACAGCGGTGTAATGCAGCAATCTTTCTCAGGGCAGACTGTGACACTGGCCATTTTTACGGTGCGCCAAGCTCCGACAATCGAGACGCAATGGCAAAAATCATACCTGCCACGTGATGCCCGCGTTGGGTCATTCGCGACCCGGCCGATCAAGGCCGACGCTGTTACTCCAATAACGGACCGAGCGATGGATCTCGGCCGGCGCCCGCGTGCCAAAAAGCCTTCGTGTTTCACCCTGAGATTCATACTGCGTTAGGTCCCGCCGGTGTATGCACAATACCAATTGACTCCCCAAGTGGTTGACAGACTGAGATCCGAAACAGGGCCTCCCGCGTGGGGCTGACTCGCAGCCGCCTTGCACTCATCCAAGTTCTTGAACTTTCCAACAATTTGAGAAGTTACACCGACAGGTATGACTGCACTGCCCGCTGCTCCCTGGGAGAGCATCCCGATTACTATGATGAGTGCGTACATTGCTAGGCCTCCTGTTGTCGCCTTGTAGCAAATAATTGTGTGGCGAGAATAATTCGGTTCAATTGACCTGCATCAATGTCCGAGCGCTCTCTCGAGTCTCAGTTAGATCGCACGCAGGTTTTTTGATAAAGATGCCTCGACCATGCCCGCTGACGACTGCTGGCGTTCGCCGGAAACCCTTCGTTCGTGAACTTTTGGCAGACCATAAGACGCTTTCTGTCGGCGGCATGGATTGCCGACGTCGCCTGGCCACTAAGAATAGTGCGTGGGGTTTTGGCACTCTATCTCGTTTTCGGATTGACAGCGGCGGTTGCGTGGCTCGGATTTGGTCCAAGTGCCGAGAAGCAGGTCGTGGACGTCGTCGAGGGGTTGAGCACCATAGCGTTCATATTTCTGGTTCCCCTTCTTCTGTTCGGTTTAATTGCTGTGCCTCTTCATCGGTGGATTGGACGCAAGTTCGCAGATTTCATATCTACGCAAGACCGTGATCGCCCGAAACGTTAGAGAACATTTGCAGATGTCCGCTTTGGGTAAACCGTCTCGCCTCAAAATTCAGCCTTGTCCCTGCCGCACCCGGCGGTTCGCGGATTCTGAGCGGACGGCACCCAATCCTGCTTGAACGCGGATCAGGTTCGCTCCCGCGCTATCACGTCACGCTCGGTACTGAGCCGCGAGCGGGCCGCAAATCATGTTTACAAAAGGATTCGCCTGTTCGGGGGTAATTGCGCGGTCCTGCGTAATCCCGGTCGTTAGCACGGCGTTTTCGCGTGTCTCGTTTTCGAAGTGATGATCGCGATTACCACAAATGCCTGTTTGTGGGGTCCGCTAGAAGACCAATTGGCGTGGTCGCTTGCGAACGTCTTCCGGGCTTTCTCTCACGGTTAGTGTCTGCCCTGTATCAAAAGTGATATCGGTGCCGTTTCCGTTCCGTCGCATGAACGCAATCGTATCCAAATCAATTTCCATGTCGGATTTCTCGACGTCGGTGAGCCGTTTCCATGTCGCCATGTTTAGCCTCCCGAGGGAATGCATACTCGGTCCTGCACGCAGACCTTACATCACCCTCGGTGACGAGGGCTTTATACCTCCGTATATTTCAGTATAGGTTGATAGAAACCAACTCCTCGCTACCGACCGCCCACTGTCGGCGGGTAGCGGTACCGTGTGACCGAAGTCCACGCGCTGGAAGAAGTACACGTCTGATCCCTAAACGGCTACGTTCCGAGCGGCGAGTTTGCTCTCAGCGATTCTGCAGGCGAGTCCTGGGAACGCCAGCGTTGCATTCGCGCCGTCCGACGACTCACGCATGTCCGCTAAGTGCCAATAGCGGACATTGCGCAGCGACACCTCAATGCGGAAGGGGCCACCCTTCGATAGCCCTCAAACGCACTTATTTTTTTTCTCCTGTTCCCGTTGTGGTTGGTGTCGTCGTCGGTGACTTCTTATAGCGCCGGTCCTGACGTCGATCACGCCGATTCGCGCCAGCAACGCTCACGGCTGAGGCCGGGTTACCAACGCGGGCCTCGGCATCCGTTGCGGTCATAATCGCAGCTGGCACCGCAAGGCTGAACGCAGCCCCCAGGCCAAGAAGGGAAAAAGCCCCTCGGCGTGATATCATGTCGGATTTGAGTTTTTCAGTCATTACAAACCTCCTGCTAGACTACAAACTCTAGTCGAAAAGGTTGCGATCAATTTTGATAAAGATCAAATAAGTGCCGAGACTTATTGGGCGGTGAATATCCCGTTCGGAATGTCCGCTTTGGGTCACTAGCGGACATGGCGGCATCAAAACTTGACGTCTGATTTATCCCTGAAAGCAGACATTGATGGTTGTGGCGGCATGTCCGCCAAGTGCCAAAAGCAGACATCGCGTCGCTTATGGGCTCGTCCACGGCCGATTGTCGTTTTGCTATTTTTGCTTTGGCTTGTCGTATTTTAATGGTGAAGGCCGCTAGCGATTATCGTCATGACATGTATCCGATCAGACCTCTTTATGAACACTTTTGGCTAGAGGCAGAACGAGCCGAAACACCGCGCCGCCAGTGGCCTGGTTCTCCGCCCAAATTCGTCCGCCGTGAGCCTCAATGATGGTACGCGCTATAGATAGCCCCATGCCCAGGCCTTTCGTCTTGGTGGTAAAAAATGGATCGAATACTTTCTCCAGGTCGCCCGCGGAAATACCCGGTCCAAAATCGGAAATGGACACCTCTGCAAACGCAGCGTCCAACTGCGCAGTGCGTCCGATGATTCTGCGCTGTCCGTCAGACGCGTCGGATACCGCATCCATTCCGTTTACGATCAGATTAAGAATAACCTGTTGAATCTGAATCCGGTCACCCTGGACTTGTAGCTCCTGCGGGGCTGGGACGTTGCTTATTGTAATTTTGCGCGCACTGGCCTGGACCGAAAGAAAGTCAAAAACCTCACTCACGACCTCATTGAGGTCGAGATCCTTTACCTCGGACGGGGTTTTCTTCAAGATGCTTCGTAGACGCCGGATTATCTCCCCTGCTCGCTGATCATCGCGTTTGATATCAGCGAGAATCTCCTTGATGCCGTCCATGTTTGGCGACGAAGAATTGATCATCAGCTCGGCGGTTTCGGCGTGGGCGAGAATAGCGCCAAGTGGCTGGTTGATTTCATGCGCTAGCGATGCCGACAGCTCTCCCACGGTTGCATGGCGGTTCATGTGGGCCAGCTCCGCCATACGCTGACGAGCTTCGACTTCTGCGGTACGACGTCGCCTATGCTCGTAAAGCAGCCAGAAGATCAATGCGGACTGGATCAGAATTGCAGCCATGACTGCCAGGATGTAAGCGCGATATTGCTCCCATGTCGTCGGATTGCGAAACAGGATTTTGCTACCCGGCGGCAGCCGGTTCTCGGTGATGCCCCAGCGCTGCATTTCCCGCCAGTCAAACACTGGGCTTGCAAATTGGACCGGTGGAGCGCTGATTTCGCCCGGCTTTTCTCCGCCAAGGATGCGAACGGCAACTGCAGCCGTCTCCCGGCTGCTATCGGCCACCAAAAGGAGCGGACCGCCTACAATCGCGCTGCCGAAGAAGGATTCGTCATAAGAAAAAATCGGCGCGTTAGCAACGGCATGAAGTCTTTTCAAAGGCCCATCGCCTTCGAATACGACGCCCGCCGCGTCGACAATCATCAACTCCCAGAAAATCGCGGTGTGCGGCGGGAGCGCAGAGGCTTGTTTTAGCAGCGCTTCAAATGACAATTCATCTGTCCACGAAAGCTTAATTCGGTTTGCAAGAGGCTCAACCTCCTTTCCTATGGTTTCCTTCCAAAATTTCTCAATCGGAGAGCTCCCAACGACAACGACCACATCTTTGGTGTCCGGCAATACTTGCAGGATGTTCTCGAAGGCCGACAAATAGTTGATCCTTACCGCGACGACTGCATCGTTCGCGGTGAGATTGGAATATTGGACGCGACGTTGATCTACTGCCATGAGCACCATCGGGGTGGTGGCAAAAAGTTGCTGCCGGTGCCGCTGCACAAAGCTTGCCGCGGGCGCGCCGATGCTCACGATCAGGTCAAGAGGGTGCTTAGCAAACAGGGCGCGGAGATACTCGACAAATGGAGCCTCCGGGTTCTCATCGCTGAAGCGGGCCGTGATCAGCGAATTCTCAATGATGTCCAGGGGCCACGGTGATTGCCGATCCAGTTCTGCGCGGATCGCTTTGGCATATTCGCTCCATGGGTTGAAGTCCCGGCCAAAAGAATAAAGCAGCATTACGCGCTTGGATTCAGCCGCGAATCCGGCCGGACCGAACGATACCGCCAGGAAAACAATGAGTCCCACCGTCGCCAAGATACGTCGGATGTGAACCCTCATGATGATGCGCTGCGCAAGGCTCGCGTCGACAATCTGCATCCTGAGGCTATTGCAGCACAACCATCTGGCTGTTGAACAGGGGTAGGCCGTCCGCTTTTGGTCACTAGCGGACATTGCAGCCAGTCCGCCGCGATGTCCGCTTTCCCTGGCCGTCTGCGAAGTTAAAAGTTCTAAGAGTGGATGAGCGACGCGATTCGGTCTGACTGCAATATCGCATTGCTAAGTTCTAAAAATTCCGTCGGATCTCGTGGCGGTGCAGTCAATCCAATTTCCTTCGTTCCTCCCACATGCGGTGCCCACACCTGCCGGGTCTCGAGCAGGTAGACGCCGTATACGACTTGCAAGCCTGCAGAATCACCGCTCCCGAATTCCTGCTGTAAAGAATAGGCAGCGAGCGCGGCATTTGTGACGATTGACGCCTCGATCAGCGTCTGGCGATAACCCGAACGACGAGAAACATCCGGTCCGAAGGCCTCCTGAATCTTCTTCGCGGAAGCCTGTACGACAACGAGCAGGCCATCAAGAATGTTTCGAAGCGAATGCATGGTGGTGAGCAACAAGTAGTTTTCTGGATTTAAAAACACATCGACCGCGGCTGTTAACGCCCCGCAACCGCTATGTCCTAGAACGACGATGAGCTTCAGACTCCCGCTGAGGTGGTCCACGGCATATTTCAGGCTGCCCAGGACTTCAGTACCCAGACCATTGCCGGCAACGCGAATTACAAAAAGGTCGTTTGGCCCTTCGTTGAAGATCAGCTCGATCGGTACGCGGGCATCCGAGCAGCCGAGAATGGCGGCGAAAGGACGTTGTTTTGGCAGCGCTGGGTCGCCAGCCGAGAGGCCAAGATCACGCGCATCAACGGAAACAATTTTTTGCGCCCTGCCGCTCTCGTCCGTCAGACCTTCAAGGAGTGCGGCAAAAGCCCGATTGCCGTCGTTCAGCCGGAGGTGAGCGGCACTACTGTCCGGTGGCCGGGGCCTGGAGGGTGCATCCTGCTCCCCATACCGATATGTAATGTCGACCGTCTTCATTGTTTCAAACCGAGAGGCGACCCAAGCCTGAAAGCTACAGACGCTATCACACCGTTCGCGCCAGGCCAGCGACGGTCACCACGACGCTCCCAAATTGATGAGGTTCGGTGGTCTGGCGGTTTTGCGGCGGTGGGCATTTTTGCCTTAATCGCGGAATGCAGCGATGGTGGCTGCCGCGTCGATCATCGGCTGTTGATTGTTTGTAATGAAGCCGGAGCTCGGCCGATCAAGATCCAGGATAAGGAAAATAACAGCGGCTATCAGCAACCCCATGGCGTAGACCGGAAGCCGCGTCCGTTTCGCATCGAGCGCGCTCACGTAACCTGCAAATGCGCCCGCAACTGCAGCGATTGCGAAAAGTGCGACTAACACAATATTTGGAACCCGGCTGCGAAGCGCTGCCAGTCTTTTCCCTTGATCATCGATCATTAAATTGAGCGACTCGATGAACAGCCCGGTGGGTATCAATCCTCTTTCTTTGGCGGCCATGGCCTTTGCCTGCTGCCAGAGAGCCTCCTGAATCGCGTTCGAACGAACGACAGCAGCGTTTCGTTCGGCCAGTGATGTGCCGGCCCGGATGATGTCGAGGCGAATTTGTACGTATTCCGTCAGCAATTTGAGCGTTTCAGCCCGGTGTGGTTCGGGTAGCAGTCGGGCACGCAGCGCGGTTGTGCTGATTGCGTTGGCTTCGTTTAAAACCGCGTCGCGGCGAGCATCGAAACGCGACAGTGCCATAGAAAAGGTGAAAGCAATCATCAGCGCCAGCAGCCCGAGCATGGCGCTCTCCAGCGTCGCAAGATTGCTGCCGCCTTTGCCCTCCGCCCGCACCCCAAGTTGCCATCCGATTTCGCTCAGTCCCAGAATCACACCGAGTCCAGCCGCAAAGATCAGCAGCAATGAGTAGTTGTACAGATCAAACATGTTGGTGTGGCCGATCATCCGAACCAATGAGATGAACAGCAAGCCATGCCCTGACGAAATCGGCAACCGGAACGTCTCACCAGCGTCTACTGCCTCAGCTCATGCTTCGGCCGGGCATCCACATCCCGCATCCAGGTAGCGAGAACTTTTTTTGCTTGCTTTTGATCAATATAAGGACCGATCAGCTTTTTGAGTGCAAAAGCGAGTTGCTCGTATTCGAGATCACAGCCCTCCGCCCGCTGTTTTGGCAGGTATCCCTTCTCTACAACATCAGCAAACAATTTTTGGTCAGCGCCATACGCAATGCACAACACGTTGAAAAAGCGCTGCGCCGGAATCCCGTGCTCGTCGGCGTATTTTGTAAGAGGCACCTGTGGGTTCACAACATCAGCTTTGTATTGGTAGGCAGAGCCCAAAATCAGCCTGTGGGCGGCATCCTTCCCCAACTGCAGCATAATGTAAGCAGAAAACAAGTCCGCAGCGTCCTCCTCACGCCCCAATACCGGCACCTTCAATTGATCGAAGACCGCATGACCAGCCTCATGCAGGAACACATCCATCAGCGGTCCCAGTATTGCATCTTCCTGTGTTACACCGCTCGGAAGAGCTTTCTCTGGCGCACTTTTCAGAATGTCTGCCACGTATTCGTAACAGACCGTCACGAAACCTTCGTCGAACCAGGCGTTCGAGTCTCCGTCACAACCAGAAAGCTTGAGAAGCAATGGACGCGGGAGTCGAAGCGGGCTCAGCAAAGTCTGTAGGCGTTCGAGGGCTCGGGCCTGCTTGAGTCTCTCATAGATCGACTGATGTGCTGGATTCTTTGGCGGCACGTATTCGACGCGGATCTGTTTTGATTTATACGCAGCTGCGGTCGCGGAGCCGGGGACACTGACCGCCAGATACATTCCTGCGGTCAGCAGGACGACGCACCAATACAATCCCAGCCGAACAAATGCAGCCAGATTCATGACCTTCTCCATTTGCTGCAAAAGGTGTCAGGCTTTACGCAGCAAGAACATTGATCTGCATCAAATCGGCCACCGCCAGAGCGGTTACGTGCAACGCAAGTCCCACGTCAGCTAGTCGTCACTAGCGGCATTTCGACGTCTCATCACGTGTATGCCTGACTCATAATTGATCTACGTCATTGCGCCGACAAGTCCTGCGCGCCTTCGATGTCGAAGCCAAAAGTTACAGCGGAGGGTGAGATGACGTTGGATCCTTGGACGAGAGCGGTGCTCACGCTGATTGCCGTTTCCCTGGCAATAATCGCTTGGAAGTTACCAATGTCAGGACCGAGCTATGCGCAAGTCGGGTGCGGCATGTTCGACAACCCTTGTGTTATTGCCACGGGCGAAATGCCTCTCCGCGTTAGCGTTCAGCCTCCCTCGGCGCCGGATAACACAAAATAACTCGTGACAAGCGGCGCCACGTGACACGGCCGGTGCCCGATCTCTGCAACACCGCCGCTAATTGTCCGCGGAGGATGATCAGTGTACCGATAGTGGCTCGATTGTGTAAGCCGCTTTACCCTGCCATTTCGGAAGCGAAGCGCCGCGCATGACGGACTCGAACACAAGCCGGAGTGGACTGACGCGGTATTTTCCGCCGGCACAATGGTTGGCGGGTTATCGTGCTCCATGGTTGCGCGGCGATATCGTCGCCGGCGTCACGCTCGCGGCCTATGCGATTCCGGTTTCTCTTGCCTATGCAGGGCTCGCCGGTCTCCCGCCGCAGGTCGGCGTGTATGGTTATCTGCTCGGTGGCCTCGGCTACGCCTTGCTTGGTTCCTCGCGTCAACTCGCCATCGGGCCGACTTCTGCCATCTCGCTCATGATTGCCGGCACCGTGGGAGAGATGGCCGGTGGGGACGCGCAGCGCTATGCGGAAATCGCCAGCCTTGCCGGCTTCACCGTGGCAGCTCTTTGCCTGATCGCCTGGCTATTGCGACTAAGCGCGCTCGTAAAGCTGATCAGCGACAGCGTCCTCGTGGGCTTCAAGGCCGGCGCGGGATTGACCATCGCAATGACCCAACTGCCAAGCCTGCTTGGCGTCGCCGGTGGCGGGCACAACTTCCTTGAGCGGCTCGTCGTGCTTGCGGGGCAACTCGGCCAGACACACTACATTGTGCTTGCAATCGGTGTCGCGGCGCTCTTGCTTCTCGTCTTCGGCGAACGCGTATTGCCTGGGAAACCGGTGGCGCTCGCCGTTGTTGCACTATCGATTATCGCTGCCTCCCTGCTTGGGCTCCCTGCACTGGGCGTACCAATCACCGGACATATTCCAGCAGGACTGCCTACTTTGGAAGGTCCGGCACTGCTCTTGCGCGATGTCGAGGGCATCGTCCCTCTCGCGGCGGGGTGCCTGCTGCTCTCCTATATCGAAAGCGTTTCTGCCGGACGCACTTTCGCTGCAAAACATGGATACGACCTGGATCCGCGGCAGGAGCTTCTTGGTATCGGCGCGGCAAATCTTGGGGCGGCGTTGGGCCACGGCTATCCTGTAGCCGGGGGCCTTTCGCAATCGGCAGTGAATGACAAGGCAGGCGCTCAAACCCCCCTCGCCCTCGTCTTCGCCTCGATGACGCTGGCGCTGTGCCTGCTCTTCCTGACGGGATTTCTGGAAAATCTGCCGAAGGCGGTCCTGGCTGCAGTGGTGCTCACCGCGATATCCGGCCTTTTAGATTTTCCGGCGCTCCTTCGCATGTGGCGAGTGAGCCGGGTGGACTTCTACGCTGCAGCGATCGCACTTGTCGCGGTGCTCCTTCTCGGCATCCTGAATGGGATTCTCCTGGCGGCAGCGGCTTCCATGCTCATGTTGCTCGCCCGCGCATCGCGACCGCACGTGGCGTTCCTCGGACGAATTCCCGGCACAAACAGCTACTCGGACCTCACCCGCCACCCCGACAATGAACCGTTGCCGGGCGTGATGGCATTCCGTCCCGAAGAGTGGCTGATCTATGTCAACACCGATGCGGTGCTTGAATCGGTTCTGAACAGACTCGCACCTGATGGATCTGACATTCGCCTGGTCGTGTGCGATCTTTCGGCATCGCCCTATGTCGATCTCGCCGGCTCGCGCATGCTGCATGAGCTGCACGCCAAGCTGGCCGCCCGCGGAATTGCATTACGAATCGTAGGAGCACACGGGTGGGTGCGCGATCTGCTGCGAGCCGACGGCTTGGGTGAAAAAGTCGGAGGGCTCGACAGGATGGCGACCCTCGATCGTCTGCTCAGTGGCGAAGGTAGAACGGTATCCAACTAAAATTATTGTCTGGCGGCTGGAGATTTCGGAGAAATGATCGATGTACTGGCGATCATATTGCGGATCTTCTGGCGCGCGATGTCTAATTTTACCACAGTTCTAACGTTTCCGACTGGGTGGCACGAAGGGATTTGCCTCTGACGCGTTGCGTCCCACGAAGGGATTCGCCTCTGACGCTTCGCGTCTATTGAAGCAGGTCTCGAGTCGCTCAAATGCTGGCGAGCTGCCGTCCAGCGGCACACGCAGCGTGGCCCCCTCGCCACGCACTTCGAGGATGCGAACCGACCGAAGCTTTGAATTGAGCCTAGTATCCGCAAGCGCGATGGTCACACTTTTTGTTTCAGCGAAGGCCTTGGCATCCACAGATCGCGAGCCGGCAAATAGACGAACAGAATAAGCCTTGCCTCGATCGAGCTTCCATTTCGGCGAGTCGAGGATAACCAGCAACCCGTCTTCGCTGCGCACAAAAGTTATTCCAAGTTCGCCTCCCGAACGGCTCATGGTGCAGCTTTCGAACTTGTTTGCCTTGAAGATCGTTGCGATTGCCCAAGGACCTACTGTGACGGTCTGGTTATCGCGTGACTGCGACTGGGCGAGCCCCGACGTCGCGGCGAGCTTGACATGCGCGCTTGCGATCTTGGCTGCCGGCGGAGGCGGCTCACGCACATCCCATTGGCAAATACGCAAGCCGTGAGCTCGTTCAAGAATGTCGAGATGGACGTGGTTATTGTGATAGCTGTCAGCGCCAGGTCCCAGCACCGTAGTAAAGCGATGACAGGCAGAATCCCGCAGCGCCTCACGAAGCGGCTTCGCAACGTTTTCATCGGTGAGTTCTGCACGACGGTCGCCAGCGAGGACCAAAGCACGGACATCGATGGCATTGCCCTTGCCATGTTCGCTAAGTTTGGCATCGATCACATTATTACGGCCGCGGCACTCGTACGATCCGTAGGTCTCGATACCGCGTAGTGCGGCGCCCAAAGGGGCGATGTCGGCTGACGCCTCATCGCGAACCCAGGCAGCAAATGATTCCGCCATCGGACAACGCAAGACCGCCGTAGGTTTGACCTCGACACGCCTCTGGTCGGGAAGCACCACAGCATTCAATCTAACTATATCGCGACCGCCGCAATCACCTGGGCCGATGAGCCTTGGCAATAACTCGATAACGGCGATCGTGGCGAGTCGCTGATTGCAATCACTTGGTGCGCTGGTGACATCGACAGTATTGAAGTCGGGACCAGCTGCTTCGGCAAACGAGTGCGGCTCCGGCCACGCTGGCGGACGCGGTCGCGGCATAGGCACGTTTTGGGCGGTGGCTATCGCAGTCCGGGCCGTATGCTTCCCTGATTTCGTGGGCTCGTTCTGGTCGGCCTTTAATTTCGTTCTATGCTGTGGCAATGCACGCGAGCTGTCGGTTGGTCGGCGTGTGTTTCGGTGCTGCCTCCAATTTTGTGACGCGAATAAATTTTGAGAAAATTTGTCAGATTGCGGACCCGCCCAGCTGGACCGGGAAAACTCGCTGGAAGACTGCGCGTGAGCGGCAGATAAGGCGATTTTAAGTGACGCCGCGCCGGTGCATTCGGCTACCACCAAAACGGTTGCCGCCAAAAGCCAGTGCAAGGGTCGAATTTTGCCACGCATATCGATGCTCAAGCGCACCGGATGGGAAAAGTTCCTGCCTTCGCCTCAACGATGTCCAAGGTCCGCTGTGGGTCATTAGCGGACATCTTGCAGTGCAATCGCCATGTCCGCTTTACCCCAGAAAACGGACGTTGAAAGGCTCAGTCGAAATGTCTGCTAAGTGCCAAAAGCGAATTCGATTTCACAGCGAATATTTCAGCGTGTCCGCTCGACCCATTGAGCGCGCGAGGCCCCCGGCTCGAAGGGGTCGCCGAAGTACTGGGTCTCACGGGCAACCTTCCTGTCTCTGAACTCCATGATACTCACCGTGTAAGACGGCAAGTCGTCGTATGTAAGGACGAGTTCAGTGACCCAAAGATCGGCAGCGCCGACTACGCGCCCCACCATAAAGCGTTTCTTGTTCGGCTGCGCAAAGCGCGACGCCTGAATATTGCGCCGACCGTGGATCCGCTCGCCGGACTGCGGGTACTCAAGCACTGCATCGTCGTGGTAAATCTCATGCTCTGCCTCGAAATCATTCGCGTCTGAGGCTGCCCAGTGGCGATCCAAAGCCGCTCGAATGTTCCGGTCTTCATTCATTGTCTTCTCTCACATCGCGGTGCAGGGCATGCTATTTACATCCAAAATGGACATTCATGGGCACAAATGGAATGTCCGCTAAGAGACGTAGCCGCGGTGACATCCTCCGTCGATATATCCTTTGTCGAATGTCCGCTAAGTGCAAAAAGCGGACATTGAACCGTTTTATTCGAAGACTTCGTTAGCACGACCGAAAGAGGATGGCGCAGCTTCCCCAGCCTCGCTGTTGAGTTGTGTGGCTTGGGTCATCAGGAACTGCGCGGCATCTATTGCCTCATCCAAATCACCGCACTTATAGCTATCAACGCCGACTCGAAGACCTCGATCATAGAGTTCAACCCAAAGGCTCGCTTCTTCGGGTGAATTGACGGATGGCAATTCGAGCAAGCGAACCTCGAAAGCCCCAACCCTCCCAATCGCGGCATGGCGTGAGCCGTCGTCGTGCTTGGACGTGAGAAACAGGCTCGTGTAAGATTCTGTAACACGCGCAGCTATCATTTTTTGTCCATCCGTGTTGAGGGCCGCTTTTTGCACCGGCAATAGCCTGACCACTGGTCGATTGCTAACGGCGAAAGCCCATACGAGTCTTGCGATAGCTCGCCAAGTCTTTGCTATTTTTTGTCAGCGATCGTGAGCGCT
>DASYSQ010000118.1:0-11163 GCA_036003145.1 Pseudolabrys sp. | reverse complement strand
ATGGCCGTTAGGGGCGCGCCACAGCGTTTAGGCGTGCATGCTGGCGGATTGCGCACTTAGTCGGTCCGACGCACGCGCTGCGGCAAAGCGGACATCGCGACATCGGTGCGCAATGTCTGCTGTTGGCACTTAGCGGACATCGGCTGATACACTGCACATGTCCGCTTATGATCCAAAGCTGACTTTCCGCGTCCAGAGAATGTTCTTGATCGAGTTAGATTAATTGGGTCGGACACCCCACATGAGGTTACTACTGACACGGCCCTATGGCGCAGGCGTCGGTGGCTGAGAGTTCGGTAGGGCTCCCGCCTGTGGTAAGGGAGTGCACAATGACCACTGATAAAATCATCCCCTTTCCGGCAATCGATGTCGCTTCGCCCGTGCTTAAGGAGAGCGAACATTCTTCGTTCCATGAGCAGGTGGCAAAGCGCTTCCGGTTAGTGCCCAACTTTTTTGTGTCGACCCCGGACGCCCCTGAGATCATCGAAAGACTTTGGGCCTTTGCTGCGGCGGCGTATCTCGACAATCCGATCCCCACACTCTTCAAGGAACGGCTTTTTGTCTTCCTCTCGCGTTTCTGTCCGGTCCGCTACTGCATTGTGCGCCATTGCGGATTTCTTGTGGGTTATGGGGACGCAGCGGGCGACCCCGCAGGTCACACGCAAACCATCGAGCAGGTGATCGAGCTTCTGCAAACACCTCCGCCCTGGCGGCGCGACCTCGAACCGGTTTACCGGGGCTTGGCGGCCCTGAAAAAGCCAGTCGACTGGCCCGCTCCGGGTAGCGAAATCGAAGATCAGTTATTCGCGGTTTGCACTCTGGTCTTTGTGAACCCAGCACAGTCTGAGCTTGCCCGAAATGCGCTGCGAGACGCCCTTGGCGGCAAACGCTGCGAGTACGTCCTAGCGCTTCTTGCTTTTATCAGAACCGCTCATTATTGGACGCTTACCCATCCCGAGATCGCGATGGAAGATGACGTCAAAGAACTCTTGAAAGGACACAAGGAGCTTGCGGCCTTGCTTTTGCAAGAACCTGAGCCTTGGTCTGGGTGACTCCACACCGGAGCAATGTCCGCTATTGGCACAAAGCGGACATGACGTTTTGCACTGCACATGTCCGCTAATGACCCAAAGCGGACCTGACGGGCATCGAAGCACACAGTCTAGCGGACCACAGGAAAAGCCCCGCCGAAGCGGGGCTTTAAAGTCACTGAGCTTGCTTAGGCGCTTGGCCCGTGGTGAATAGCTGCACATGTCTGCTTTTGGAATAAGAGCGGACATGCCGTTTTGCGCCGCAAGTGTCTGCTTTTGACCCAAAGCGGACATCGGTCGCCCCGTTCGCTATGGAACTCGAACCGGCGGCCCATGTTATTGAGGGCATGCGGGCGACATTGTTCCACAATCCCACGGCCGGACATAAAGCGACCAAGGACGATATCCTGGCCGCGATGAAGCTGGCGGACTTCGACGTCCGTTACATCTCGGTCAAGGATGCCAATCTTGAGGAGGCGTTCGAAAAAAAGGCCGACCTGCTGGTTATCGCCGGTGGCGACGGCACCATCGCCGAAGTCCTTACCAGGCTGCCCGACCGTGCGATGCCCGTGGCCTTGCTACCGCTTGGCACCGCCAACAACATCGCGCGCTCGCTTGGCATCGCGGGCACGCCGCAGGAATTGGTCGAGACCTGGAAGATCGACAATACCCACCCGCTCGATGTCGGCACGGTGAAGGCATCGTGGGGCACCTCGCGATTTCTGGAGGGATTCGGGGTCGGTGTGTTCGCCGAATTCCTCAAGGCGGCGGACAAGGGCGAGAAAGCCAAAGGCGCCGACAATCTTCGCAAGGGCCGCGCCTTGCTCGAAAAGCAGGTCAAGGGCGCGAAGCCGATCGAGCTTTCCATCAAGATCGACGGCAAGACATTCAATGGCGAGTTTCTCGGCGTCGAGGTCATGAATGTGCCCTTCACTGGGCCCGGCCTTCCGCTGGCGACCAAAGCGCACGTCGCTGACGGATTGCTCGACGTCGTTTGTTTCGATGCGGCGCGCCGCCGTGATTTCGAACAGTGGCTCGAAGCGCCGCAGGATGCGCAGGCGCCGGTCACCGCGCGGCAGGGAAAAATCATCGAGCTTGTCTGGGCAGATACCGCCAATCGTCTTGACGACGAGTCTTACGGCAATCGAGACAAGAAGCAGGTCGCCGAAATTGCCTGCGAGAAGGACAAGCTCAAGGTCCTCATTCCCGTGAAGCATCCCTCGCAAAAGGCCGTTGGGAAATGACCGAGGCCGCTGAAGACATCGACGTTTCTGAGCTGGAGGAAATTGAGCGGATAGCGGTCGAGCTCGCAACGCTGGCCGGTGCCGAAATCCAGGCTGCGCTCGGAAGCATGATAGCCGTGCGCTACAAAGGTGAGTCACCCGAGAAGACGCTGTGGCGCGATCCTGTGTCCGAAATCGATCAGCGCGTTGAAACCCTCATCCGCGGCAGGGTGGCCGAACGATTCCCCGGACATGATGTCATCGGAGAGGAAATGGTCGAGCGCCCGGAACGTGCGCATGACTGTGTGTGGGTTGTCGATCCGATCGACGGCACGACCAACTTCGTCAACGGCTTTCCGATGTTCGCGGCTTCGATTGGCGTATTACGGCGCGGACGGCCCGTTGTGGGCGCCGTGTGGTGCTCGACCGGTCACGCGCTGCGGCCGGGCGTCTATCATGCCAGCGCGGGCGGCAAGCTTCGCTTTGAGGACAACGATGTGATGCCGAAGCTCAACCCGGCCGTGCGGCGCCGCCTCGCGGGAGTGCCGGTGGTGACGGCGAACGACAAGAACTGGGAAACCCGCAAGACCGGTTCGGCGGCCATCGAATGTGCGCTGGTCGCAGCGGGCATGCTGCGTGTTGCGCGTTTCGACAGCCCGAACATTTGGGATGTCGCCGGTGGCATCGTCCTGGTGAAAGCCGCGGGCGGCGCGGTGCGCCAGAAGCACGACGGACATTGGAAAACGATGCAAGGTTTTGTGCCGGAACCGCCTTCTATCGGCGGCGAGGCGGACCTTCGCTTCTGGCGCCACCCGGTTATCGTGGGCGCGCCGGAAGCGGTCGAGCGCATGTGCGCCGGCTAAGCCGGCAAACGCTGCTCCCATTTCGCGCCCCGGCCGGTTGACACTGGGTCTCACCATTTCGCCGGCAATACTTGCCCGCGCCGATAAAGTGATCGAATAAGGCTGCCGGATGTCCGCTATTGGCACAAAGCGGACATCCCCGGTTGCACTGCACATGTCCGCTTATGACCCAAAGCGGACAAGCCCTCAGGCCTTATTCACCATGCGATTGACTTTCCGTCGAGTGCGGCCAGCAATTTTGCATCATGTCCGTAGATATCGGGACGGAAGTTGACAAAATCGCCGTCGACCCAAGCGGTCATATAGGTGATGTGCACGGGCAGGGGACTCTGCAGGTTCACAACCGTGTTCTTGGCCGAGGCAACCACTTGGTCGATTCGGTCTCTATTCCATCCCGAAATGCCACCCGCACGAAGGACTTGTTCGGCCAGATCGAGCGGCCGTGCGAGCCGGATGCATCCATGGCTGAACGCCCGTACATTTCGGCTGAACAGGCTGTGCGCTGGACTGTCGTGCAGGTAGACGTTGTGTTCGTTTGGAAACATCAGCTTTACGTGACCCAGCGCATTATTGGCGCCAGGCCGCTGTCGAATCTGAAATGGGAAATTCCCACCCGCATATCGGGACCAGTCAATTGACGCTGGATCAACGACCTGATTCCCGCGGACAAGCTCGAATCCCTGCGCCGACAAACTCGCCGGGTTCTTTCGCAGTTTAGGCAACTCCTCATTGGCCGCGATGCCGGGCGGTACGGTCCAGTATGGATTGAACTCGACATAACGGATGCGATCGCTGAACACCGGGGTGCGCGTGTAGGGCTTGCCGACGACCACGGCCATATGCTCCTCGACATTGCCACCGTTGATGCGGCGCAGATCGAACCCGGCGATGTTGACGATCACATATTGCCGGCCAAGGTCTTCGGGCATCCATCGCAGACGCTCCAAGGCCATCACGATGCTTTGGATGCGCTCCTGGAGCGGCACATTCATAGCAACGATCGTGGAAGCTCCAATAACGGCATCGTTTTCCAAACCCTGACGGGCCTGGAATCGCTTGACGGCGTCGACCAGCGCGTCGTCGTAAATTTCTGATTCAACCCTTGATGGCCCGACGCCGTCGGTCAGCTTCAGCCTCGTACGAATGGCGGGCACCCGGGGATCCTTCATACCCGGTTTAAGCGCCTCGCCCAACGGCACGGAGCCCCACCCGCCCTTGTCTGCTAGAGCGAGATAGTTGGCGAGTGCAGAGCGAAGTGCGGCGTAACGGGGGTTCGAAGGCTGCCACGCGCTGAAAAACCGATCTAGGCTGTCGACGCCTGCAAGACTCTTCAGGGCCGCCGTCTGGTCGATTGTGCGTCCTTCGATGAAAAAATTCGGGTCAATTTTTCGCGGCAGGAAACGACCGACCTTGATGTCTGACGCATATTCAAGAAAGGCTGCCGAAAAAAATAGTTCAACCAAGGCCAGGCTGCGCTTGTCGTCCGTTGATTTGGCAGCAGCGAGTCCTCCGAGCTGTTTGCTCGGGTAGTCCTTCGGGTCGAGACCATCACTTGCGGCGTTTTGCAACCGCGCCAAGAGTTCATTGGGACGGCGGCTGCCAAGCCAGAGCAGTTCGCCTCCGAATTCTTGGTAATATTCCCATAATGCATCGCGCCGTTGCTTTACCGGTAGCGGCAAGCTTTGCTCGTGGACCAGAAGGTCCAGCACATTGATGCGAATGATCGCAAGCTCGCGGGGCGAGCTGACAATTTGCGCCCGAGGCTGCGAGATCTGCCAAGTCAGCGACAACCAGAGAATTACAAAACCCGTTGCCAATCGGGCGATCGCGTTCCGCCGTGAAACGGGCGGCAATCGCCGCCGGCCGATTTCCATTACCTGTCGGTGCGGACTACTGCATCGGCGGCGCATACAGGAGGCCTCCTTCGTTCCAAAGGGCGTTCATTCCACGGTTCAGTTTAAGCGGCGTGTCCGGTCCCAGGTTGCGCTCGAAAATCTCGGCGTAGTTCCCCACACCGCCAATCAACTTGACGAGCCAATCGCGCGGCAAGCCCAGCGAACGGACCGCCGGCGCGCCTAAAGCCACCGCCTGCTCACCTTTCTCCGCCCCGACCGATTTCGAACTGATCCCGAGCTCCTCTGCATTGATCAAAGCAAAAAGTGTCCAGCGTATAAGGCCGGTCCAGCGCGAATCATCTTTGCGAATAACGGGACCTAGTGGCTCCTTGGAGATGACGTCACGCAGAATGACGTGGTCGTCTGGCGAGGACAGCACGGACCGCTCCGCCGCCAAAGCAGAGCGATCGCCGGTAAAGGCGTCGCATTTCTTGTCGGCGTATGCGGCGTGCGCTTGAGCTCGCTCCGTGAATGTCAGGAAGGAGACCTTGAGATTGTGGCTTTGAAAAAATGCCGACGCATTCTCTTCGGAAGTTGTCCCCGTGGCGACGCAGATTTTGGCGCCACCAAGCTGAAGCGGACTCGTTGCCCCATACAAGGCAGGCAACAGGAAACCCTGCCCGTCAAAATAGCTGATGCCGGCAAATTCGAGACCGAGGTCTAGGTCGCGCGACATCGTCCAGGTACTGTTCCGCGATAAGAGGTCGATGCGACGGTCCTTCAAGGCTTCGAAGCGAGCCTCTGCCGACAACGGCCGGTATTCGACCTTAGTAATGTCGCCGAATACAACGGCTGCGACGGCCTTGCAGAAATCAACGTCGAACCCCCGCCAAACGCCCGAACCGTCCTTTTCAGAAAATCCTGGAAGACCTTCGCTTACACCGCAGATAAGCGTACCTCTTGCGCGAACGTCATCCAAAGTCCCTGCTATTGCGTTGGAGGGAGCAATGATTCCACCAATCCAGAGCGCCGAGGCGACACAGATCGTCGATGCAACGTACAGAAAGTGTGCCCAGTACTCTTCATCAGAGTTTGACCACAGGCGGTGTCGAGAATCCAAATTCGGCATCTCCAAGTCCTTGTTCAGCTGTGGCCCATGAAAAATGAGCATATTACATCGTCGCCCGCGGGGCACAGCAGAAAGCGAGGCGGTATCTTTTTATATTGATTTCGCGAACGGTGTCACAAAGTGGGCATTCCGACGCCGCAAAAACGTCTGATCAACATACCTATTCGGATGTTGGAGAGACCGCCGCGAGGCGGTCTTTCTTTTTCGCGTAAGACATTTCGCGAATGTCCGCTATTGGCACTTAGCGGACATTACGCTTACCACCCGGAATGTCCGCTTTCGGGGGTAAAAGCGGACATTCCTTTTTGCACCGCAAATGTCGCTTATGACCCAAAGCGGACATTGAGGGGCTATCCGCGACTTGGTATTCAAAATCATTAATGGCCACATGTGCGTCGGCGATGCAGGAGAAGTACCATGCGGCTCGAAGGCGGATGCTATTGCGGTGCGGTATGTTGCGGAGGGTGAGCCAGTCTTACGAGCGCAATGCCACTGCCGCGCGTGTCAGCATATCTCGGGTGGAGCGCCTAATCTGTTCATGCTCATGCCAGCAGAGGGTTTCGCCTACACGAAAGGCGCGCCGAAGACTTACACCCGGCCCGATAAGGCTGACGCAGTAACGCGGGAATTCTGCGCGGTGTGCGGTACGCACATGATCACGCGGCGGCCCGGTCTGCCACCGGTGGTCCTGAAGATCGGAACGCTGGACGATCCTTCCGTCTATGGCGGCGCGCAAATGGCGATCTTCACGGCGGAAGGTCAGCCTTTCCATCTCATTGCGGACGGCGCGCCCGCCTTTGAAGGCCTGCCGCCGCGCCAATAGTTTAAATAAACCCCGTACCAATCGATGTCCGCTATTGGGGGTAAAGCGATATCGCAAGGACTTGTCGCCATGTCCGCTAATGATCCAGCGGACATTCGCCTTGCGAAAGGTCAATTGCCTTGGTCTTCCTTACGAAGATCCAGCGACATGAAGACACTGTTCGGATCCGAAATATATTTGTCGAACGGCGGACACTCATGGAACCCGTAGCGTTTATAAAGGTCACGGGCAGGTACAAAGTACGGCCAGGAACCTGTTTCAAGGCTTAAGCGAGACAACCCCATTGCGCGAGCAGCTTCGACAATGTGGAGAAGCATCGCTGTTCCTACTCCTTTCCGTCGACTAGCCTGAACCGTATGCATCGACTTGATCTCGCCGTGGTCGTTCGAGAGTCTTTTTAGCGCACCCACACCTAGCAAAACATCACCATCCCAGGCCGCCCAGAAGTTGATGTCCGATGCTTTCATGCTTTCCAGATCAAGTGCATGAGCACTTCCTGCACCCGTTTCGGCGCGGGCCGTCGCCACGTGATGTTCAAGAAGCGCGCGTACTTGCGGATTGTTGAAATCTCCAGCGATTATCCTCATCACGATTGCCAGTCCTACCCACAAGATCCGAGGCAATACTTGGCCTCAGCTCACAATTTAGCAGATAGGCCCTTACGTCTGCTTCTGGCACTTAGCGGACATTACGACTCACCACCAGGAATGTCCGTTTGCACTGCAAATGTCCGCTTATGACCAAAGCGGACATCGTGGCTGCGTGGACGACCGCTTTTTTGTTATCAAGCTAATTTGCTTCAGTAGCACGTCCCGAGAACGTTGAGCTTAATATTCGTACCTTAAGCCAATGCTGAAACCCTGGGCCAGGAGCGGTGACGATTGAATTGGAATTGCGGACGTTGCGGACCACCAAGCCCTGTACTAGGTGGCAACAGGTTGGGGTTGACCGTGGTATCAATCAGATTGCCGGTGCGTTGCACGCCCGTCCAGTAAATCAGGTCGTAGCCGCCCATGATGCGCCAGCCCGGAGCGAACTGATAGCCGACTTTCAGGGCAATTTCGGGCACCACCGCGAAGCGCGTTTGCGAGTAGCTGCCGGCGTTGCTTGAAAGCGCCAGTAAGCCGCCCGGCAGCGTTGCCGTCGCGCCGCCGCTAATGGTTGTTGTCGAACCGTTGATTTGTGCTTCGTTGAAGTTGGCGCCGAGGGCGACCTTGGCCCGCCATTCGAGTAGCCATGGTCCTTGTGTGAATTCGCCTATTATACCGAGATCGAGGCCGTGAAAGGTGCTGGTCGCGTTGAACGAGTCACTGACGCTAAAGGTGGTCCCGACTGGAACCCCGCCACCAACGAGCGTGACCGTTGCTGTCGTAGCGATCCCAGCTTGTCGGACGAATGCAGATAGCGATAGCCAATCAGCACGCTGAAATGCTCGCTGCCCCAAGATCCGATCTGTTGGCGATAAAGCGCATCCGCGCCCAGAAATCTGGAGGTTTCGTTGATGTTCACCGAACCTGCCACCAGCCCTGGAAAGGCGCTCAGGGCCGCCGACTGTTGATTTGCAAGGGCGTCGAAAAATGGCCGTGCCAAAATGGGAGTGCCGGCGGAGCCGGCATTGAACTCAGTCGACGCCTGCTCCAGGCCAAAGAAGCTTCCTTCAATTCCAATCCTGCGCCGGGAATCAAACCAGTATCCCATTCGAGCGCGCAATCCTGACCGCCACTCGTCATTGACAGTAGAATCACCGAATAGGACGGATGCGCCGGAGGCGCCTAGCACGCCAGCCTGGACTTACGGCGTTCCGGGCGGGCTTGTGGTCACCAGCGGTGGCAGCTTGTCGCCTTTGACAGTCCATGCGAGATAATCGAATTCTACCCAGAGCCGGCCGGAATCCGGTGGAGGCGCCTTTGTGACAGCAGGTAGATCAGCTGCGACGGCCAAAGCGCCGGCCCCCACCGTAACCAGAACGATGATCACTATATTCAACGTTATGCCCGCAAACGGGCGAAATGAAGTGAAACGCATGCCAGCTCCCACGCGCGAACAGCCCGGACGAAGCGTAAATGGCAGCCGCTCGAAGAGCAATTAGGGTCTCGCCATAAGACAATTCATGGCGTTGTATCTTCGGTCATGGTCCGCTTCTGGCACAAAGCGGACATCGGCTTGTGCGCCGCACATGTTTGCTTTTGACCCAAAGCGGACATCGGGTGCTGCGCGGTGATACTAAGAGTCGTGTAGGATGCGGCAACAGCATCACTATTTTGCGTCAGCGGTTACATTGTCGCGCAATAAGGAAAACCGATGCCATGAGCAACGATGACGACAATCGGCGCATGTTCAGTCGCTGGCGGAATTCGGAGGTAAGCAGAAATTTTCATCGGCTTGGACTGCTTGTTGCAGCGATCATCCTCATGGCGGGCCTTTTGTTGATGGCAAAGGATGCACTTGGCCTGAGGCTGTGGGATTTGATTCCAGCTGACATTCCAATTCTCGCGAGCGGAATCGCGACCGGCCTAACCGGCATCGGATTAGTTTCATTGGCCGCATACGGCTTCGTCCGTGCGATAGGTTGGGCGATTGACAAGTCTATCTAAAGTCGCCGCGACGTGATCACGAGCGACGCACATGCAGAGCATGTCCGCTAAGGCACCAGCGGACATGCGCCTCATACAACCCAATGTCCGCTTTCGGGGGGTAGGAGCACTTGAGCAGACCGGAATCAAGAAATACGCGGTTGGGATTGTCGTTGGCGTGCAACTACGGAAGAGACAGGGGAATCAATTTGATGCCGTACAGAATTCGGGTGACGCCTAAGGCCGGCGGGGACAGACAACACGTTTTCGGTCTCCGCAATGGCCCAACACCAAAAATTGGAGTTGAACTAGATGTTATCTTGGGTGACCGGCGGATTCGCGCGCGTGTGACAGACATCAATTTGCCGGGGTCAAAGGGCGGGCCATCAGTGGACGAGGTTTACGCCAGCGAAATCTAACTGAGCGCACGCAGTTCATGGCAGACTGCGGGCGGCGTTCGATGTCGGTGCACGAGGTAGGGCAGGTCCGCTTTTGGGGTAAAGCGGACCTGCCTTTTTTGCTCTGCAAATGTCTGCTTTTGACCCAAGCGGACATGCGCGGGCTTGATCCAGGTCAATGTTAATCCGGTGGCTACTCGGAAAATCGTGAGGAAGCCGTTTCCATACTCTTCGAGAGTGTCGGAAGCTGGCTGCGGCAAGTCCGTCAAAAGAAGAAAGGGAGAACAACAATGACTGAAAGGATGTCTCGGCGAAAGGCCTTCACCATGCTCGGCCTGACGGCGATGGCCGTGCCAATGCTCATGCTCACAGACTGTGCCTCTAACATCGAACGACGCCAAGAGCGTAGGGCCTATCGGCGCGGGCGAAGATATGCACGGCGCGCTCATCGCTACGAGCGGCGAGAGGAGCGGCGTTATTAAAAGATCACCGATGGCGGTAATCGAATAATTGGCGTGTCCGCTTTTGGCCTGACGCAGCCTGCAGCATCAGTATTACGGGCATAAGGTAGGAAAACATCCTTACCGCTCGCCTGGCGGCTGCGCTTTGAAATCTGCCATCGCATCTTCGCGTGGGCAACTCAGCCAAGGCCGAAGCCGTTCGCCATATCGGTAAGCATGCGGGCAATCGCTCGCCCGTAGAAGCCGCCGTAAGCCGAATCCAGCGAAGTGGCGAGGGCAGTCAATCCGACGATCCAAATGGCCAGGCGCATGCGTGAAGGATGCCGCGAATTTCTTAACGAGATGGGCAATGTCAAAAGACATCCCGCGCGTCTGCAGCTTTAGCCACTGCGCTTTGAAATCTTAGAACTTCGGCGGGCGTTTCCGCTTCATCGTGTTTTGGAGAATGAGCGTACTCATCGCCAGGCTTTATATTTTTCTTTTTGTATTGCCGGGCCACACTTGGCGCAGGATAGGCGAGCTACGTCCGTTGGATATTCGTAGAGCTGGAGCGATCCGCTGACCATGAGTTGTTTGCGGCTAGAACAGTAATTTTTCAGCAGCAAAAGCCAACAGACCAATGGTTATTATGGCGACCAATCCAAGGATCACGTTGCGACTCGCCTGCATAAGCACGGTTCCCCTTCTCACCTGTATGTATGCAAACGAATTGGAAGTTCCACGTCAATACTGTATTTTCACATTCCGAAATTACATTGACCCGCGGTCCAATATTGCGGGTCGCAATATCCCGCGACATTGCACGCGCGCCCTGGGGGCGCGCCTAT
>DASYSQ010000117.1:0-2286 GCA_036003145.1 Pseudolabrys sp. | reverse complement strand
GCTAACGTCGAGCGCTTGAAAGCATACGATCCGGCCGTACGGTGGGAGTGCGTGGCTGAAAGTGAGAAACGCTAGTCCGCCAGAACGGCGAGCTCACGACCGCCATAATCACGGCATGGAGGGCGGTCGAATGTCTGGCGCGAGGGCTACTTACCGTGGGGAGCCAAACCACCGAGCACGGCCGGTCTTCTGAGGCTGAAGCCCGGCGGGGCAAGAGCCTGCGGCGGACGACCGGTGCGTTTCTCGATGAAAGAGGCTCCGGAGTAGAGTTCTTCTGATCAAGCGCATGGGCGGCGCCCCCGAGTACCGCAATATCGGCGACTGGGTCGACGAAGACACACTCAGCGATGACCGTTGGTTCTTGGCGCCGAGCGGCGCGAGCACGCGCCAAGTCCTTGTATCGTTGCCAGAGCCGGCTCCGGAAATTTGGACAGGGCGATAGGTGGAGTTTCTGCCTGACGGCGGGCACGCTGGTGCCTGCGAATCAGGAGAGACCATGCCGAGACGACCTCGTCGGAACCACACACCGGCCTTCAAGGCAAAGGTGGCACTTGCCGCGATCACGGGCGATCGGACACTGGCGCAGCTTGCCGAGCAGTTCGATGTCCATCCCAATCAGATCATCGCGTGGAAAGCGCAGCTTGAAGGTGGTGCTGCGGATGTGTTCGGTCCTGGCGGCGGCCGGACCGCGGTGCCGGCGATCGACGTAAAGTCGCTGCACGCCAAGATCGGCGAGCTGACCTTGGAGAACGATTTTTTAGAGGGTGCGCTCACCAAGGCGGGGTTGCTGAGCGCAAAGCGATGATCGACCGCGGACACGACCTGCCGATCAGCAAGCAGGCCGAGGTTCTGCGCATCAGTCGCGGCAGCGTCTACTACCTGTCGCGGCCAGTGCCGGAGGCCGACCTTGCGATCATGCGGCGGCTCGACCGTTTGCATCTGGAGTTTCCCTTCGCCGGTTCGCGGATGCTGCGCGGCCTGCTGGTGGCCGAGGGGTTCAAGATCGGGCGCCGTCACGTCAAGACCCTGATGCAGCGGATGGGGATAGAGGCGCTTTATCGCCGCCCGCGCACGACCAAACCGGAGCCCGGCCACAAGATCTACCCGTATCTGCTGCGCGACATGGCGGTCACACGGCCGAACCAAGTGTGGGCAATGGACATCACCTATATCCCGATGGCGCGTGGCTTCGTCTATCTGGCCGTGGTGCTCGACTGGTTCAGCCGCCGCGTGTTGTCGTGGCGACTGTCGATCACGATGGAGGCGACATTCTGCGTCGAAACGCTGGAGGATGCATTGGCTCGTTACGGCAAACCAGGTGTCTTCAACACCGACCAAGGATCGCAGTTCACTAGCGCGGCCTTCACCGGCACGCTCGCCCACAATGACATTACAATCAGCATGGACGGCAAAGGAGCTTGGCGCGACAACGTCTTTGTCGAGCGGCTGTGGCGCAGCCTCAAATACGAGGAGGTCTACCTACGAGCCTATGACAGCGTCAGCGACGCCCGCGCCTCGATCGATCGCTACTTCGACTTCTACAATAGCCGCAGACCGCATTCGAGCCTTGACGGCATGACACCCGATCAAGCCTACTTCACCCAGCTGCCACTCCGCTCGGCAGCCTAACCCTGGCAGACGCTCCACTTATCGATGCGGAAAATCTGTTCAAACAACCGGGTCCACCTCTAAACGCTTGATTTTGTAAAGTGGTAGATATTGGAAGCGCGTCAGGATAACATGGTCCTATAGCTTCTTTATCACCTCATTTGGGAGACGCCCTTTTTCAAGTTGTGTCATTTGCGAAAATGCGGGAATGTACAAAGTTTATCTAGGTGGTCGCTGTCGCACGCACGGGAGGCGACATGCAATCTTCGAACAATGGGTTTGCCGATGATGGGAAAACCGGGGATCCCGGGAATCCCCGTGCCGGAAATCATCCTGTAAACTCCGATAGCCTATTTCGAGACCGATCTCTCGGATTAGACGCCGTGGCCGGATCCGCCTCCCATCAGCGATCAGCTCGAGCCATCGAATCTGCGCCCGAACGGCGCCAGTTGACGGTAATGATCTGCGATCTGGTCGATTCTACCGCGCTGGCCGCACGGCTTGACCCCGAGGATCTGCGCGAAACTATCGGCGCCTGTTTGCGCTGTATCAGGGACGTGGTGAAAAGATTCGGTGGCACCTTGAGTCAGTATACCGGTGACGGCGCGCTCGCGTACTTCGGTTATCCGATGGCGCATGAGGACGATGCAGAGCGAGCCATACTTGCAGGCTTACAAA
>DASYSQ010000116.1:0-4120 GCA_036003145.1 Pseudolabrys sp. | reverse complement strand
GCGATTGCGGCTGCCAATGGCCACGAGCCTGCCCTCGATCTCACGGTGAAGCAGGACACCGAGTCCTGGGCCGAGCGGCTGCGCGGTCGCGTCATACCGACCGGCACCGTACGCACGCTCGCGCATGGCGCGATCTCGCTGCTGCCGGGATTCTCCGAAGGGGCCTGGTGGGTACAGGACGCCGCGGCCGCGCTGCCGGTCCGGCTTTTCGGTGACCTTCGCGGAATGAACGTGGCCGACCTGTGCGCCGCGCCGGGCGGGAAGACCGCACAGCTCGCCTTCGCAGGCGCAAACGTGACAGCAGTCGATCGCTCGCCGGCGCGGATCAACCGGCTCCGCGAGAATCTCGCGCGTCTGTCTCTTGATGCCGAAACTGTCGCAGCCGACGCTCTGGAGTGGGACGGCGGGCCATTCGATGCGGTCTTGGTCGACGCGCCCTGCTGCTCCACCGGTACCATCCGGCGGCATCCCGACGTGCCCTGGCTCAAGAGCGAGGCTGATGTCTCGGTCCTCACGTCATTGCAGCAGCGATTGCTGGACCGTGCGGTAGGATTGCTCAAGCCGGGCGCGACATTGGTCTATTGTGTCTGCTCGCTGGAGCCCGAAGAAGGGGAGAATCAGATCACGGCCTTGCTCGCGCGCGATCCGCGCGTGGCACGCAAGCCAATTACGCCGCAGGACGTGTTCGACCGTGCGGAATTCGTGACCCCCGCCGGCGACTTGCGTACCCTGCCGCTACATTTGGTCGATCCCGACCCGCGCTGGGGCGGCCTTGATGGGTTTTATGCGACACGCCTCACACGAATATAGCGTTAATCCAAAGTCGGGATCGGCATATTGGCCGTTACCCGACGCTTCGCTATCGTGTGAGTCGCGCGTACGCACGGGAACGCGTGGCAGGGGATGAGCGCTTTGACGATGCGGGTTTCGGTGGCGGAGCAGGCCAGGCTCTCCGTGCTCATCGGACGCCGCGCGTTTCGCACTTTTCTTGGCCGCATCAACGCACATCCTCTGCTTCGCTGGCGGTTTGTCTCGACCAAGACCGACCGGCTGGTGATAGCGCCGCAGGATCTGCGCACCGCCGACGCCACCCGTGCCAGCGAAATCTACTCTGGCCGTTTTGCCTTTGCCGGCAAAGTGGTGATCTCCGACCGCAGGTCGCCTTTCGATATGACGCCGCCCTCGGATGAGTGGGCTGCCACGCTGCTCGGTTTCGTCTGGCTGCGGCACTTGCGTGCCGCTGACTCCGCCATTACTCGCGCCAATGCCCGCTCGCTGATTGACGACTGGATCAACGTGCAAGGTGGCTGGCATCAGATGGGATGGCGTTCCGATATCCTCTCGCGCCGCGTGATCTGCTGGCTCAGCCAGGCGCCATTCGTGTTGCAGGATGCCGATGCGCGCTTTTATCGACGCTTTATTCGCAGCCTGTCGCGGCAGGTGCGCTATCTGCGTCGCACGCTCAACGAGTCGCGCGACGGCCTGCCGCGCCTGCAGGCGGTCGTCGCACTCAATTACGCGACGCTTTGCATGCAGGGGCAGTCGGGATTTCTGCGAGCCAATGTGCACCGGCTGATCGATGAGCTTCGCAAGCAGGTCCTGCCTGACGGCGGTCATGTCAGCCGCAATCCCGGAGCGCTGATTGAATTGCTGGCCGATCTGCTGCCGCTGCGGCAGTTATTCTCGGCCAGACAATTGCAGCCACCGCAGGCGCTCAATAACGCCATCGACCGCATCATGCCGATGCTGCGGTTCTTCAGACACGGCGACGGAAACTTCGCGCAATTCAACGGTATGGGACCGACGTCGGTCGACTTGCTTGCGACCGTGCTTGCCTATGACGATGCGCGCGGCACACCGGTCTCGAATGCACCACACTCCGGCTATCAGCGCATCGACGCCGAGCAGACCGCACTGTTGATGGATACCGGCCGGCCGCCGCCGGTGATCTTGAGCCAGGAGGCCCATGCGGGCTGTCTCTCGTTTGAACTTTCCTGGCGGCAGCACAGGCTCGTCATCAACTGTGGCTTACCCGCGGTGAACAAGGAGAATTGGCGGCAAGTCGCGCGCGCCACCCCTGCGCACTCGACTGTTGTTCTCAATGATCGCTCGTCGTGCCACTTCCTTGAGTCCCGTGTAGTCCGACGGCTGCTTGGCGGCAGCCCGATTATTGCCGGTCCGCACGATGTGCTTATTGAGAGAGACCCCGGCGGCACCATATTGCGCGCCTCTCATGATGGTTATGCCCGCGATTGCGGCGTTATCCATACTCGTTTCATCCGGCTTAGCGCCGATGGCCGTGCGCTCGATGGCGAGGACAGCTTTTCCTCGTCGAGTGGCGGGACATTGGGTGGCGGCGACGAATTCGCCATTCGATTCCATCTCCATCCCGCGATCAAGGCGAGCCGCCTGGCGGACGGCCGTGGCGTCATGCTTTTGCTGCAGGATCGCGAATTGTGGACCTTCGCCACCCTGGCCGATGCGGTCGAGCTCGAGGAAAGCGTCTTCCTGGCTGGGACGGACGGTCCGCGTCGCACGGTGCAAATCGTGATTTATGGCCGTGTAGGAGAGCCGGCGGCGGTGCGCTGGAGCTTCCGTCACACCCCACCGGCAGCGCCGGGCTCCCGACCCGACCGGGCGCATGAGCCGGAATTGCCGCTTTGATTCGATGTTTGTGGATGCCCGGCAGACAGACAGTATCGCGAATACACTTTCCCCGGCTTGATATGCTAGCTCGTGTGTCATGAGCAGCCACCCGCGCCGCATCAGCCGCGCCCTGTTGTCGGTATCCGACAAGGCCGGGCTCATCGCATTCGCATCGCAGCTTGCCCGCCTTGGCGTGGAGCTGGTTTCGACCGGCGGTACGGCAAAGGCATTGACCGACGCCGGCCTTAAAGTGATCGATGTCGCCGAGCTCACCGGCTCCCCTGAGATGATGGACGGCCGGGTCAAGACGCTGCACCCGAAAGTACATGGCGGGCTGCTGGCGATCCGCGGCAACAAAGAGCATGCCGCGGCGATGGAAAAGCATCACATCAGTCCGATCGATTTGCTGGTGGTGAATCTCTATCCGTTCGAGGCCGCGGTCGCGAAAGGCGCCTCATTCGATGACTGCATCGAGAACATCGACATCGGTGGCCCGGCCATGATCCGCGCCGCGGCCAAAAACCACACCGACGTCACTGTCATCGTCGAACCTGCCGACTACGAAAAAGTGCTGGCCGAATTGGCGCAGCACAAAGGGGCGGTATCTCTCGAGCTGCGGCAAAGGCTGGCTGCGAAGGCTTATGCGCGCACCGCTGCCTATGATGCCGCGATCTCGAACTGGTTCGCCGAGAAACTGCACGATGATGCGCCGGACTACCGCGCTTTCGGCGGCAAATTGATGGAAGCCTTGCGTTACGGCGAGAATCCGCATCAGAGCGCGGCATTCTACCGCTCACCCGGGCAGCGCTTCGGCGTTGCGACGGCCCGGCAGTTGCAGGGAAAACAATTATCCTACAACAACATCAATGATACCGACGCCGCTTACGAAAGTGTTGCCGAATTCGATCCAGGCCATTCCGCGGCTTGCGTAATTGTCAAACATGCGAATCCCTGCGGGGTCGCGGAAGCAGAGACCCTGCTGGATGCCTATCGAAAGGCGCTGGCGTGCGATTCCACGTCGGCATTCGGCGGCATTGTCGCGCTCAATCGCAAACTTGATGCGGACGCGGCAAAGGAAATTACAGGAATTTTCACCGAAGTGATCATCGCACCCGACGCAACCGAAGAGGCAATCAGGATCGTCGCAGCCAAAAAGAACCTCAGACTCCTGATCGCCGGAGGCCTGCCCGACCCGCGCGCAAGCGGATTGGCGGTGAAGTCCGTTGCCGGCGGCCTGCTTGTGCAGTCGCGCGACAATGCCGTGGTGGACGAGATGCAGCTCAAGACGGTCACCCGGCGTGCGCCGAGCAAGGGCGAGCTGGCCGACCTTCGATTCGCATTCCGCGTCGCCAAACATGTGAAGTCGAACACCATTGTGTATGCCAGGGATCGCGCCACCGTCGGCATCGGTGCCGGCCAGATGAGCCGTATCGATGCGGCGCGTATCGCAGCGCGCAAGGCCGAAGACGCAGCG
>DASYSQ010000115.1:0-6548 GCA_036003145.1 Pseudolabrys sp. | reverse complement strand
CTTTGGGTCATAAGCGGACATTTCTCTCTCACTCGATCACCTGGTCGGCGCGCGCGAGCAGGGCTTGCGGCACGGTGAGGCCGAGCGTCTTGGCGGTGACCATGTTTACGACGAGATCGAATTTGGTCGGCTGCTCGACCGGGAGGTCGCCTGGCTTAGGCTGGCACACTGGAGGAGGTCGGAGATGGGCGCGTCGGACGCCCACCCAGTGTCCGCTTTGGTCAAAAGCAGACGCGCCAAGCCGCAATCGTGATGCCCGCCGGGGACCCAAAGCGGACATCGCGCCTATTGCGAACGAGTATGACGCTTGCGAGAATGTTTATTTACCGCCGCGTACGGTACGAAGTAGGGGTTCTGATTGCACCAGCCGCGATTGCCTGCCAGCACAGTCTGCCGGCATTGTTCAATCGAACCATATTGGCAGTCCCAGTACACGCTCTCTGTGCTGTTCTGTAGCACGGCGCACCAAGGGGCTTCGGCGGCGGCGGCCGGTTGCACACAAAACATCAGCGTGGTGAGTACCGCGCCAGCGGCGAGCGTTCGGGTCATAATCGACCTCCATGGTCAGTGTCGGTAATAACACCGAACGGAATGGCCGCATTCCAATCCAGCCCACGGTGACGTTCACTTTTCATTCAAATTGGTGATCTCCGATCCATGTCCGCTTTACTCCCAGAAGCGGACATTCGACCTAGCCAGCCACGTTTAGCGCGCGTTCACTGAGCAATGCCGAACCCGGCAAGTTACGCTGCATCATCGTAATTTTCGATGAGTCGGGCGTCCGCACCGGGAGACTTGCGCATAGTGCGATCGGCAACTGCGCCCTGGTATGCAAACCCGTGGCGAGCCAAAATATAGATGATCGTTCCGCGCAGGGCCATCTTCCAATGAGGGCTGCCGCCGTAGTGGAGCATCACGTCTTTCTTGCTTGCCAGCACACCAAGTATGGTATCGGCGCCCTTGCCCTCTTTGTGCATGGCGATGATTAACGGTGCGTGGCCTTTGAGCCAACCGTCGTAGCCCACGTGGCGGCGCTTTCGAGGTGTGGCGATAGGCTGATTGCAGTGTGCGCAAATCTGGTTTGGTTTCCTTCCCATTTTTTTAGTCTCCAGTACCTGACCCTAGCCCAACGGACGCTTAGCGCACGCTCACCGCATCGGAAGTGATGGCGGTCACATTATGTCGCTTTGCAGTCTCCAGATTTTGGAACAGATGTCCGCTTTGGGTCACGAGCAGACATAGCGGCGTGAATTTTGGCGATGAGGTAACGGGGCACTTCCGCCGGACGTGAAATTTGGTGGTACTATTTCGTGGTCGCTGCAGTCGTAGGCGTGCGTGATTATGGCAGAGAATAGGCCGTTGCCCTTCAGCGAGAGGTGTCGTGCCCTCGCGCAAGAATGTCTGACAAGGGCTCAGTTATTCCGGAATGAGAAGCCGCGCCTTCAGATGCTGCTGTTTGCGGTCGATTATGCCCGCAAGGCGCTTCAAGCAGAGCGACTCGAAGCAACAATACAAACGCTACCCGATGAGGGCCCTTCACTCATTCCCGGGATCGCCGAGGCTTTTGTAAACCGGCTCAAAAACATAAGTCTTCCGCCTCCTTCTCCACCCGAGCAGGCGCGCGCGCTGAGGCCGGTGAAGAAGCGACGAAAGACGCCGAGGAAACGTTCGACCGGACGACAGCGTTCCGCAGACGACGCGGCACAGCGGCGGCTTCCCACCTGACTCTGAGCTGTCCGGTTCGCCCCCTTTGCCGAATGTCCGCTTTACCCCAAAAGTGGCCATTCGTCCGCTCATTGAAAACGCCTGCTGAGGGCCAGAAGCGGACATATCGGAACATCCGCGGCAATGCGTCTTGTGTGATCTCCTTAACATTGAGACCGCATGGCTGTGACTAATGTGACAATCGAGAGCGAAGGACTCTCCGTGCAACTAAAGGAGACCTCCCATGCGCATCCTGCTAGGCATTGCTGTCGTAGCCGTTCTCGTCGTCGCAGCTTGGGCGAGCATTCCAACCGTCGCGAAACAGGACGGCATCGCGTCTGTTGACCCGACCAGCTTGACGGTAACCAAGACCAATCTGCCCGCAGAGCAATACGACGCCTTCTAATTCGCGCGAGCGCACCGTTGCCGTCGTAGAGCATAAAGGCCAGGCATTGCCCGGCCTCTAGGCTGACGTCCGCTTTCGGTCATTAGCGGAGGTTCTCGTTTATTGGATCAGTTCCCCGCAGCTACCTAGCGATGACGAATGCGTAACGCCTAATGCCCAATTCCAGTGCGGTTGGTATCTCAACCGGCAGGTGTGCCGGGCCGCTGTGCAGGCACGCCCCAAAGGGGTCGTGTGTGAAGTAGCTCACACAGGCATCAGACAGCACCCGTGCAAACTGACGATCCAGGTTTCCGAGGTCATCTGGGGTGACAATTGGCAACCGATGATAGGCTTATTGTCTGTGATTTTTGCAACAAGGGGCGACTCATCAGTTCCTTGAAAGAAGTGAAATTTCGACAATGGAGCAAAAAAGGCTATGTCCATTTTCGCGTGATGCTGACAGTCCGCGCTTGTGATTCTTGCGGCGGTAGATCATTTGAGCCGGGAGCCGAGCTGATTATGGATGAAGCCTTTCAACGGGAATACGACAAGCTGCCGTAGACGGATGTCCGCCAAGGGCCAATAGCGGACAGCGAGGAAATCTGCTTTCTCTTCGACGTTCTTACTTCGGACCGACGCGCATTGCGGTTGGCAGTGCTTCGGGCAGCTTTTTGGCACTGTGCAGAGCAGCTTGCATCGCAAGGATGTAGCCGTAAGGACCTAAACCGGCGATGACTGCCGTGACGACAGAAGAAAGCTTTGAGTGCCGGTGGAGTTCGTCTCGCGCATGGATGTTGGAAATGTGCACCTCAAAGATTGGACCTTTGAAGACCTTCATCGCGTCATACATTGCAATCGACGTGAACGAGTATGCAGCCGGGTTGATGATCAGCGCGTCAGCATCGATTCGCGCCGACTGGATGAGATCGACTAACACGCCCTCATAGTTGGATTGATGAAATGAGAGTTGCGCACCGGCAAACTTCGCAAATTCCTCACATGCAGCCTTGATCGCGTCCAACGTCGTCGATCCGTATATGTGGGGTTCTCGCACGCCCAGCAAATTCAGGTTGGGCCCGTTGATGATCATGATTCGCATGATGGTCCTTGCTGATAATGACTGGTCGAGGTCAATCGGGTTAAGCCGCGTGTCGCGATCCGCCCTGCAGATCAGCCACCGAACCATTTGGCAGGCACGATTACCAGCTGCGGGAACAGCACCATGAGGAACAGTATGACCAGCTGCGCGATCATGAAAGGCCAGACGCCTTTGATGATATCTTCCATGCTGATCCGCGAGACACCGCACACCACGTTCAGTACGACCCCGACAGGCGGGGTGATAAGTCCGATCGCGTTGTTGATGATAAAAAGAACACCGAAGTAAACCGGGTCGATCCCAGCCTGCTTGATGATCGGCATCAGAATGGGTGTCAGGATGAGGATTGTCGGCGCCATGTCGAGCGCGGTACCGACGATGACGACAAGGATCATGATCGCCAGCATCAGGAGAGTTTGATTGCCCATGAAGGGACGGACGAGATCGACGACCTGCGTTGCGATTTCGGCGACGGTGATCAGCCAGGAGGACACAAGCGCGGCCGCAACGAGGAACATCACTACGCTGGTGCTCAGGGCGGCGGAGACAAACACCTCGTAAAGTTGCGGCAGCTTGAGTTCGCGATAAATACAAGTCGCGACAAACAGGGCATAAACCGCCACCACCACCGCGGCCTCGGTCGGTGTGAATATGCCAAACCGCAATCCCACAACGATGATCACGGGCAGCATGAGCGCCCAGAATCCATCGATGATCGTCCACGCGATCTCGCGGAGGGTTTTTCGAGGCGGGCTCTCGATGTCCTCCCCGCGCGCTACCCACCACCACGCAAAACAAAGACCCACGCCGAGCAGAAGCCCGGGGACTATGCCGGCGAGGAACAGTTTCGATATGGAGACACCCCCGGCCACGCCGAACAAGACGAAGCCGATGCTCGGCGGAATCACCGGCGCGATAATGCCGCCTGCCGCAACCAATCCGGCCGCATACATCTTTCTGTGGCCTGCCGCGACCATCATCGGCACAAGCAGAGCCGCAAGTGCCGCAGCATCCGCGGCAGCCGACCCTGACAAAGACGCCAGCGCGCAGGATGCAAGAATGGTGACGTACCCAAGGCCGCCGGGCACGTGGCCCACGACGGCAAGCGCGATGTCAACGATGCGCTTGGCCAGCCCACCCTTGTTCATGATCTCGCCGGCGAGCATAAAGAAAGGAACAGCCATCAAAGGGAAACTATCGGCACCATTGATGATGTTCTGTGCGACAATTTGAGAATCGAAGATGCCAAGCGAATGCATCAACGCGATGCCGCAAACGAGCAACGCGAACGCAATGGGCATCCCGAGAGCCATCGCACCAAGCAGGGAGAACGTGAATACCGCGATTGTCATCGGCGAGTTCGATTTGGCGACGCCTTGAGCGTTGCGCTCAAGTGTTTTCGTCGCTCTCCCTTACTGTGACGAGCTCTTCTTCAGTTGCGGTGCCGCTGACAACGCGGATGAAGTCATAGACCAGGATGACCGCCGCAGAGATTCCGAAAACGACCCCCGACGAATAGAAAAACAGGCCAACGGAGATGCCCGAGGCCGGTGCGGTGTCGTTGAAAGTGAGAATTGTCTGTTTCCAGCTGCCAAGGGTCAGCAACCAATCCGCATACAGCATCAGCGAGTAGCTCACGACGAAGCAGGCAAATTTTCCCTTAGGTGGAAGAGCTCGGATCAGGGTATCGACGCCCAGATGCGCGTGCTGACGCAAGGCGACAATCGCGCCCAGAAACGTGAGCCAGACAAGGAGCCAGCGGGACAGCTCTTCTGACGTTGCGATGCCTGAGTTGAAAACGTAGCGCAGCACCACGTTACTGAAGACAAGGACCACCATCGCAAGCAGGCAAAGCGCGATTGCGACCTTCAGTACACCGCAATAGAGGTCAAGGAGCCTTCCCATGGCTGCAATCCCACGCCGGACTACTGGGCCTTGGCGCGGATGCGAGCAATTTCGTCATTGAAAAGTTTGACCTTGGTCTGATCATAGTCGTGGGAGAACTTCTCGACGACGGACTTTGTCGCCTCTTGCATGCGCGCGTATTCCGCCGGTGCGACTTCGTTGAACTGCATGCCTTTGGCTTTCAATTCGGCCAAAGCCTTGTCAGCAGCCAGCTTGGTCTGATTACGCTGGTATTCGCGCGTTTCCGCGTAGGTGTCGCGGAACATCTTCTGTTCTTCCGGCGAGAGCCCATCCCAGAACTTCTTGCTGACGATGATGACGTTCTGCGTGAAGGTGTGGTTTGTGGCTGAGACGTACTTTTGAACTTCGTAAAACTTGTTCGAGAGAATGACGCTGTAAGGATTCTCCTGTCCGTCAACCGTCCTGTTCTCCAGCGCGGTGTAAAGCTCGCCGAAAGCCATCGGCACCGGATTGGCTTTGAACGCCTTGAAGGTCTCCAGATAAACCGGGTTCGGGATCACGCGCAGCTTGAGGCCCGCGAAGTCTTCAACCTTCATAATCGGACGGGTGCTGTTGGTCGCATTGCGGAAACCCAGGCCCCAATAGCCGAGGCCGATGAGGTCCTTCTCCGGCAACGTGTCCAGCATTGCCTTGCCGAACGCTCCGTTGGCCAGCGCTTCTGCCTGTTCAAAGGTGCTCACAACGAACGGGAAGTCGAACAGGCCCAGCTCCTTTACGACACTCGCGAGGGACGTTGTCGATGCCGAAAGGATCTCCTGCGTCCCGCCGCGAACAGCGGACTGCTGCTGCATCTCGTTGCCGAGCTGCGACGCGGCGAATTCGCGGATCTTCAGCTTGCCACCACTCTTCGCAGCAAGTACTTCGGCGAATTTCTGAACCCCTAAGCTTACGGGGTGGTCAGTGTTGTTCAGATGACCCCAGCGAATGGTCCGTTCCTGGACCTGAGCAACCGCCGGAACCGTCCACAGCGTTGCTCCGGCCACCACGAGTACGACACCAAACTTTCCCATCCCCATGGCGATCTCCCTTTCGCCGCGATCTTCCGCCGCGGACCTTAAGCCGGGTAAAGCACATGGCAAAATCGGAGTCAAAATATAAAACGAATATTCTCATATGATTGATATTGTGTATGGTATAGGTCGTCGTCTTGAATGCTGCCAGTGCATGGCAGTCCGGGCCAAGCGAGGTGTGACCCAGATGTCGTTGATCGAAAGAGGCGAGGATGCGCAGACTGTTGGCGATGACGGCTACCGCCGCATACGGTCTGACATCGTGTTTGGTCGGCTTCGCCCGGGCCAGAAGCTAAAGCTGGAGGGGCTGAGGGCGAGTTACGGTGTAAGCGTCAGCACGCTGCGGGAGATTTTGAGCCGGCTGACTGCTGAGGGTTTCGTGATCGCGGAAGGAAAGCGAGGCTTCGAGGTCGCTTCGGTTTCC
>DASYSQ010000114.1:0-9893 GCA_036003145.1 Pseudolabrys sp. | reverse complement strand
GCTATTGGCACTTAGCGGACATCGGCCTGTGTACCGAACATGTCCGCTTTTGGCCCAAAGCGGACATGTTCGGCTCGCTATTGCTGCTGCCCAAACTAGCCATCGGGACCCATTCCGCTCCATGCATTTCCCTGCTGTAGTCGTCAGGTTCAAGGCCGGATTCAGTGTGATGCTAGGGTTTGGGCAAGGGCAATGAGGCGACGCCAGTTCATATCGCTCCTCGGCGGGGCGGCCGTGTGGCCGCACGCGGCGCGCGCGCAGCAGCCGCACGAGATGCGACGGATCGGTGTCCTGATGGGCTCTGACGAGAGCGACCATGAGGCGCAGTCCTTTGTCGCGGCGTTCCGGGAAGAACTCCGGAAGCTCGGATGGACGGAGGGTCGCAACATCCAGATCGACACTCGCTGGGCGAAAGCCGATGTCGAGTTAATGAAGCGATCCGCGAAGGAACTCGTCATGCTCCAACCTGACTTCATTCTTACGAGCAGCACACCCGCTACTGCGGTGATGCTGCAACACACTCGTACCATCCCGATCATTTTTCTGTTGGTTGCCGATCCTGTCGGTAGCGGCTTTGTCGCGAGCCTCCCGCGGCCGGGCGGCAACGCTACCGGTTTCACCCCTATCCAGGGCTCGCTGGGCGGCAAATGGGCTGAGCTGCTGAAGGAGATTGCCCCGCGCGTCGGCAGGATCACATTGGTGTTCAACCCGGAAACGGCGACATTTATTGAAGGTTATCTGAGCTCCTTCAAAGCCGCCGCTGCGCCTCTCGGCGTGGAGGCGGGCGTCGCACCCATTCACGACATGCGCGAGGTTGAATCTCTCGTTTCCACGAACGGTCCAAATAGTGGTCTCGTCGTGATACCGGATGCCTTCACCGTCGGCCATCGCGCGGAGATTACCTTGCTGGCCGATCGCTACCGCGTCCCTGCCATCTCCTGGTCCCGTTCATTCGCTGAACTCGGCGGCCTGATCTCTTACGGTCCTGTTCTCGCCGATGAGTACCGGCGTGCGGCGTCCTATGCCGACCGTATCCTCAGGCGAGAAGCCGAGCGAGCTTCCTGTCCAGACTCCAGTCAAGTTCGAGCTGGTGATCAACATGAAGACCGCCAAGGCACTCGGACTGACCGTGCCGGATAAGCTGCGCGCGTTGGCGGACGAGGTCATCGAGTAGCCGGTGCTGTTTGCTGCGGCGCATGAGTCCGCTTCTGCCACAAAGCGGACATCCTGCGGGCCCCCTGGTCCGAGTTCCATCCACCTGTAGCCCGATACCAAACGTAAGTTTTGTGACGGTGGTCACAAGCGAATGGCGAACGTGGTCCTAATAAGTATGCATGACGTAGCCCCAAGGGCGTCCTATCAACAAAAGGATCGACGCCATGAATCACATGAATGAAATGGCAACGGTACTCGACCAGCACGTAGAAGCGGTACTCAACCAGCGCGTAGAGGATCTCTTCACATACAAAGTGTCCCATGCGGTGTTGGAGATCGCGACGGGCGGGACGAAGGAAAAGGCGCTTCCTGAACTGGGCCAGCGAAGCCGAAACGTGGCACGCACAATGTCCGTTTTTGGCCCTTAGCGAACATCGGCGGTCCAACATCCTGTATCAGCGGCGCGCGTTCATCACGGTTTTCGCCGGCGCGACGCCAGGATGGCCACTCGTGGCGCGCGCGCAGCTGCTCGCGACCGCAGATCAGGTCATTGAATAAGCGCATATCCTCTGCCGCAGTGCATGAGTCCGCTATTGGCACAATTCGGACATCTGAGCGCTGCGAGCGGAATGTCCGCTCATGACCCATTCGGTTTCCCTCTAATACCGCACGACGAAATTGGCCCTCAGTCCAATCGAATGACTTCCTTCACTGTGTTAGTTCGAGCGACGATCGCATGACTGCGATTGTCAGCAATCCACAGAGTGACACCGGTGATGACGCTGGTGCTACCCATTCAGGTACAACAGCATTTTAGCGGCCGCTCATGACGCAAGGTGGGGCCAGTTTTTCATCGATGTACCCTCTTTTACCAAACTTGTGTATGTCGGCGTCTAAAGCCGATTTCCCGTACAGGAGATACCCATGAGTACGATAACGACCAAAGACGGCGTCGAGATCTTTTACAAGGACTGGGGCAAAGGTCAGCCCATCGTGTTCAGCCATGGCTGGCCGCTGTCTGCGGATGACTGGGACGCGCAGATGATGTTTTTCCTCAAGCACGGCTATCGCGTCATAGCTCATGACCGCCGAGGTCATGGCCGGTCCACACAGGTGAGCGACGGTCACGACATGGATCACTATGCCGATGATCTGGCGGCGCTGACAGCGCATCTCGACCTGAAGAACGCAATTCACGTTGGCCATTCCACCGGCGGCGGCGAGGTCACCCACTATCTGGGACGGCACGGCGAAAGCCGGGTAGCGAAGGCGGCCCTGATCAGTGCGGTGCCGCCGATCATGGTGAAGACGCCGGCCAATCCGGGTGGCCTGCCGATCGAGGTGTTCGACGGATTGCGCAAGGCGCTCGCCGATAACCGGGCACAGTTCTATCTCGATTTCGCGAGCGGTCCCTTCTATGGCTTTAACCGGCCGGGCACGAAACCAATCCCCGGCGTCATTCAGAACTGGTGGCGTCAGGGCATGATGGGCGGCATCAAGGCACACTACGACGGCATCAAAGCGTTCTCAGAAACCGACTTCACTGACGACCTTAAGAAGATCACGGTGCCCGTCCTGGTGATGCACGGTGATGACGATCAGATCGTTCCCTACGCCGACTCCGGGCCATTGTCGGCCAAGCTGCTAAAGAATGGGACGTTAAAGACCTACAAGGGCTTCCCGCACGGCAGCCCGACCACCCAGGCAGACGCGATAAATGCCGACCTGCTGGCCTTCGTACGTTCCGGACTTGCAGCCAAGACCGCAGCATAGCGGTGACTGAAAGCCGAGGGGAGAACGACGACTCCTCTCGGCTTTGGCACCAAGCGAGGGCTCTAAGCGGTTTTTACGATGGCCGCTCTGGATATCCGCTTCTGGCCTGGCGGACATGGGCAACCGGGGACACCGCAAGTTTCCATCGATCATTTACGACTTGCTCGACTACGCAGTCGGCCAGAGGCGGGCCGTGCCAAGCAGCCGCCAAACCACCGTGTCACCTCACCGCCGAATTTCCGCCTTCGGAACGCCAAGCGGGGATCGTGCCGGTGGGCGAAATTGGCACATTACCGACCAAAAACCTGGCCGTGCTCTTACGCGTCCAGCAGCACTACCCGCTTTGGATCGACTGTAATGTAGATTTCCTGGCCCACAGCAATTGGCTCCATAGCGGCGCAACGAGCGATGAGATGTTGATCGCCCCAGCCAACGTGCACCTGGGTGAAATCGCCTTGAAAGACAGTTTTTCCCACTCGCGCTGACCAAACGTTTTTTGTCCCGGCCGGCCGATCCGAAGAGATCGTGAGGTGCACGGTGCGGACAGAGACGACAAGTTCGGCGCCTACGGGTCGTCCATACGCCATACAGTAGACAACATGTCCTGCCGATGTCTCCAACGCAATCAGGTCGTTTACGGCAAGATCCGTCCGGAGGCGCCCGCGAATTAAATTCGCGGAACCGACAAAGTCCGCTACGAAGGCGCTTCGTGGAAGACGGTAAATTTCGTCCGGCGTGCCGGTCTGCTCGATAACTCCGTCGCGCATCACAGCGATGCGGTCAGACATGGCCAACGCTTCTTCCAGATCGTGGGTGACATAGACTGAAGTGATTCCGAGCCTGTGCTGGAGGTCGCGCAGCTCGATACGCATGTCGGCGCGTAATTTCGCGTCCAGATTCGATAACGGCTCATCGAATAGGAGGACCGAGGGCGAAAAAACAAAAGCGCGAGCAAGTGCTACCCGTTGTTGCTGTCCGCCGGAAAGTTGCGACGCACGCCGCCCCGCAAATTCGCTCATCTGAACGAGGTCAAGCGCGTGACCCACCTTTTCTTTAATCTCCGGCGCGCTGGCTCTGCGGACGCGTAGCCCATAAGCCACATTGTCGAAGACGGTCATGTGCGGCCAAATCGCGTAGGACTGAAAAACCATGGACAACCTACGTTTCTCGGCCGGAATGTTAATCTGGTGGGCAGACGAGTACACCGGGGCGCCATCGATGCGAATTTCTCCCGACGTCGGTTTTTCAAGCCCGGCAATCGCGCGCAAGGTTGTGGACTTTCCGCAACCCGATGGACCAAGTAGCGTCAATTGTTCGCCGTGCAGGACATTGAAGCTGACACCGCGCACGGCCGGCACACTCCCATAATACAGTTCGAGGCCGTGGACCTCGATGTGCGGGGTTGGCGCTGACGAAGCTGGGCCTGCTGGGTGCGATACCTGCATGAGGGCAATCCCCTGCCCTAGTCGACGGGTTGGGCGCCGACGCGGCGCGTCACGGCAACGAGCACGATCATGGCGATTGCGACCACGAGGGTTTGGATCAGCGCCAAAGTAGCGGTGAGTTCTGAACTTGTGCCGAACCACGATTCGACAATCGATGGTGTGATGACTTTTGAGTGCGGGCCCATCAGCAGGATGGAGGCGCCGAGTTCTCTGACGCTGGCGATAAACAGCAGCAGCCACGCGGCCACGAGGCCCGGCACCAGCAGCGGCACGGTCACGGTGCGCACCCGGAATGCCCAGGAGGCGCCGCACATCTGTGCACACTCCTCCAGGCTCTTGTCGATCTGCAGCATGACGCCGGCGATGGTGCGGACTCCGAGCGGCAGAAACACCGTGATGTATGCGATCAAAAGGAGCCACAGAGTCCCATAGATCGGAATGGGAAACACCACCCACGCCCACATCATGCCAAATGCGAACACCAGCCGCGGCACCGCCTGCGGAAACATCACAACGTACTCCATCACGCCGCTGGCTGGCAGTTTCGAGCGGTAAATGAGCCAGGCAAGCAATCCCATCAACACGACGCCGATTGTCGCGGTGCCAAATCCGAGCAGCAAACTATTGCCGAGCGCCGAGCGCACCGCGTTCATCGACATGGCGGTGCGAAAATTGTCGAGCGTCCAGTTCCCGGCAGTGGGGAAAGCGACAGCGATCTTCTGCACCGACGCGTAAAGCAGGGTCGCCAGAGGCAAGGCAACCGCAACAAAGACATAGAGCACGCAAACGCCGAGCAGGATGTAACGCAGGGGACCAACATCGGCGACCCGCGGACGGAACGCCTTTCCGGTGATCGTCACATAGCTGCCAGCCATCACAATCCGACGGTACAGAAACAGCATGACGAACATCACTGCGAACAGCGATACGCCCATCGCAGCCGCCGTCTGTATCTTCGGCGGGTATTGCTGCACAAGTTGATAGATTGCCGTGGTGACGACGTAGTAGCGGTTGGGCAGGCCGAGCACGAGTGCGACGGCGAACGAGCCGAGCATCTCTGCGAAAACGAAGATGGCCGCGCCGAGGACGCCGGGCACGACCAATGGCAGTGTGATGCGCAGCATGGTGCGAAGCCGGCTTGCCCCGATAACCTGGGATGCCTCCTCAAGCGAGGGATCCATCGATTTCATCACTGCCGCGATCATGACGAAAGCGACCGACCCTTCGAACAGCGCCATGACCCAGGCGATCCCGTATCCGGTATTGATATCGATCAGATAGTCGTGACCGCCGAGCGCGCGCCAAATCTGGTTGATGAAGCCGCTTTCTGGCGAGCCCAACAGGCTCCAGGCCAGCGCGCCGAGCAGAGGCGTCAGATAATAAGGCACCGCCATCAGCTGCTCGAAAAGCCGTCGCCCGGGCACGTTGGTTCGCGCGAGAATCCACGCCATAACGAACCCAAACACCAGTGCCATCACTGTGGCCGCGAGCGATACGTTGACGGTATTGAGCAATATCTGCGGGAACTGGAACAGGCCGCTGAAATTGTCGAGCCCGTAGGCGGTTGGAGGTCGGACCTGTGGGTCACCGACGTCGAACGCAGCCTGCAGCAGGAAATAGACCGGGTAGAGGACGAAAACAGCGGCGACCGCCGCGACCCCATACCCGGCTATTTTCTGTGCGGAGAACCAGGTTCTTGCCGATTCCACCGTCGGCACCGTCACAAACCGAGCATGCCGTTCCATTCTTTGGAAAACACGTCGCGTTGACTGGCGTAGTCATCCCAGTCGGCCGGGTAGAGAAGTTTAAATTCATTCAGCCGGACCCCTGTCGGCATCGGCGGCGCGTCGGTGCGCACCGAGCCGTAATAGAGGTTCGGGTTGGTCTGGTACCAGGCCTGGCCACGTTTCGACATCGCCCAATCGACGAACAGCTTGGCCGCTTCCGGATGCGGCGCCTTGCTAACCGCGCCCACGATGAGCGGGGTTGCGACCAGTCCGTCAGGTGGGGCGACGAATTCGACGTTGGCACCCTTCTCCTTGAAGAGGATGTAGGCGGGGTATTCACCGATCGCAGTAATCTTGTCGTCGCCTTTGGCGAGCCGGTCGAACAATTGCACGCGAGAATCAAACGCATGCGGGTTTTGCTTTGCAAACTCTTTCCAGAAGCCGGGCCCATAGAGTTTGCGCAGCGCGTACCACTGCACGAACTGCAATCCGGACGCAGAAATCTTGCAGCTGATAACGCCTTTCCAGCGCGGATTGAGAATGTCCTGCCAGGTCTTCGGCGCCTCGGACGGAGTGACCTTGGCCTTGTTGTATGCGATCCCAGCGGGATCGACTCCTGTCCAGAAAAACGAGCCGACAGGTGAACTCAGATGCTCCGCCTTGTAGGCCGGAGATTCCGGCGACACGTATTGTTCGTAACCGCCTTTTTTCTGGAAATCGACGGCTGGCGCCAAATCGGACAGTTGAATGACGTCAACGTCAAAACGGCCGGCAGACCGTTCAGAAAGTATCTTGTTGTAGAGCGCTCCTGTCTGCGCTCTGACGTAGCTCGTGTTTATCTTCGGGAAGTCTTTGCGAAAACCTTCCACGATGCCAGCGGTACCTGGCTCATTCTCGTGACAATAAAACACGAGCTGGCCTTCCTGTTCGGCCTTGGCCACGTCGGCATTCGTCATAAAGTCGAGTACCTTGGTTGGGGACTTCGTCCGTCCCTGCGCCAGGACGCCGGGCGCCGCAAATCCAACGAATGGTACCGCAGTGATCGCGCCGCCAATTTTCAGCAGTGTGCGTCGAGTCACGTTTCTATTTTTAATGCCGCCCATCTTTGCCTCCCCATGGTTCACTTTTTCTTCGTATCTCCTCACTTATTTTCTTTTGGTTTGTGACAACGGCAGTCGTTGTGCCCGAGAGTGTTTAGCTTTGCCTAAAGCACCAACGTTGACAAGCGCTATGAGATCTTGCCGCGGGTTGCGGCTGCGTTCGGCTTTACATCGGCGAGATGACGGTGTTCGGTCGCTCGAAACCGGCAGCCAGACCGAAGAGGATGAAACCATGTCAACTCAACGATGTTCGTCCACGCCGCAAGCCGACTAGCAGAAACTCATGGGCGCAGAGCATTCTTGTAGATCACGCCATTTTTCATAATAATGAGAAAGTTTTTGTCGGGGTCCTCGACGAGTCGAATGTTTTCCAACGGGCTGCCATCGACCAGCAGCAGATCTGCCAGTGCACCCACTTCCACAACACCAAGCTTGCCGGGATAGGGATTGATAAACCCGGAGAGCGCCATCAACTCGCCATTGTCCGCCGTGGCCATCTTGAGTGCTTCGGCGGGCGTGTACCAGCGGACCATCTTGGCGAGATATGCGCCTTGTCGGCTGGCAGCCCCCGCATCAAAGAGAATATCGGCGCCAAAGGCCGTCTTGACGTTGTATTTCTTCGCCAGTCGATAGGCGTTCTCCGTTCCGGCGAACACTTCCAGAGCCTTTCGCTGCGACACGGGAGGCATTCGCGCAAAGACATCTGCGTCGTAGGTTAAAGGCTGCAGGCTCCACCAGATGCCTTTGTCTGCCAGCAGCTTGGCCGTGGCTTCATCGATGAGATGACCGTGTTCAATGCACTTGACGCCCGCGGCGACCGCTTGGCGGATTGCACGCGGCGTGTACGCGTGCACGGCTACGTAGGTTCCCCAATTTTCGGCAGCCTCAACCGCCGCATGAATCTCCGCTTCGGTAAACTGGGTTGATTCGATTGGATTGTAGGGTGAACTGACTCCGCCGCCACCCATGAGTTTGATCTGACTAGCGCCATGTCTCAACTGTTCACGTGCGCGCAGACGTACCTCATCCGGGCTGTCAGCAATGGCTGCAACGCCCTCGACTTCGGAGTGGCTCAGCGGGCCGCCTAACGTACGCGGAACCTCGAAGGAGAACCGAGCGTCTCCATGTCCCGACGTTTGCGAGATCATTGCCCCTGAAGGATAGATGCGCGGGCCAATCATGACGCCTTCGTCAATGGCACGTTTGAGCCCGAACACTGGCCCACCCATGTCGCGCACTGTTGTGAAACCTCGCATCAGGGTCGCTTCGGCTTGACGGGCGGCCAACAGTTGGAGGTACGCGGAATTGGCGGTAGAAAGGAGCGGCATGGATGTCGCCGCCAAGAACGAATGCCAATGCGCGTCGATCAGGCCTGGCATCAGCACTCGTCCGTTTCCCGCAATGACCCGGACATCGGCATTGGCATCGACGGCAATCGGGCTCGCAGAAATTCGTTCGATGGTGCTCCCTTTAACCAAAACATTGGAGGGCGCCGACAGCGCGGCGCTCTTGCCATCGAAAATGCGAACGTTCTGAAACAGGGTTGCCCCACCGCTCGTCGCGGCGGCGGGAGATGGGGTGCCCGGCGCTTCCAGGATGTAGTCCTGTCCCAAACTCGCCTGGCAAAGCCCGGTTAAAAGAGCAGCCAATAGCAGCGATGAATGCCACATGCGTTTCACGGCGCAAATAATTGGCGTCAGCAATGTAGCCCGGGTGCAACATATGCCCGTGACCGCACAAGCTGTTCTGCTCATTTATATTCTCCTTGCTGCTCACCTGGGTACGCGGCTTGTCTGTGAAACCAGTCGCGTCAGCTCACGGCCCAAAATGTGGGACGTGCATTGGAAAGCCTAGTTGGCCCTGGGTCCAATTCTTTCGTTGGCGTTTGCGTCCGCTTCTGGCCCTTAGCGGACATTTCCGCGGGATCAGCCTTGTTGTAGTTGCAAAATATTCCCCTCTGGGTCTTCACCGTCGCATAGCGGGCCGGGAAAGCCCGGATATGATTTGACTTCTCTCATCGGCACGCCTTTCGAGATCAACTCCGCGCGTAGTTCGGCGATTTCGCGGGCGACGACCAGAACCAATTTAACATTGGTCTCAACTGTCCACGAACCGGCATCAGCGACGCGATACGGTCGGTCAACTCTGTGCAAGGCCAATTCGCAGGAACCCGGGCGAAATATGACCCATTCGTCCCCGATCTCTTGGACAACCGGGAGACCGAGGATATCTCTATAAAAACGCGTAAGTAGTCCTACGTCCTGGACATACAAGATAATCCGGCTGAGCGACGCATTCATGCGCTATCCAGTTAAGCCTTCCATTCACGAGCCGTGGAATGGTGTCCGGTAATGACCCAAAGCGGATACTCAGGGCGGCCAAGCCTGCGGCCGTATGTGCCACCCAATCGCCGTTCTAACTCCCGGGATTGCGGAGGACCACGCAATCGCCCCCGGCCAGATGAATCCGTTTGCAAACATCATCTGCAGCCGCCCGCGACTCTGCACCAACTCTGACTTGATAACGAGGGAGGGAACCCCGTCCGCGTTCAAGCAGGATTGGGTCCCGTCCCGCGAGCACTGTCACGAACCGCCGCTGGAGTGCGGCATATCGATCCAGGATTTCCTGGCGCGATCTGTCTGCGCCGAGAATGGCACCCCAAGGCTGGATTGCACCCGTCACTATGTGCTGTT
>DASYSQ010000113.1:0-5388 GCA_036003145.1 Pseudolabrys sp. | reverse complement strand
CCTGTTTGACCAGTTCAAGAAAATGAAGGACGGCAGCGAAGAAGACAAGGCCGCCGTTGTCGAACAGATTTGCGCTGAGCTAACCGTTCACGCCGAGTTGGAAGAAGAGATTTTCTACCCGGCGGTGCGCGAGCAAATCGGTGATGAGGACTTGATGGACGAAGCGTTGGTTGAACATGCCGGCGCCAAGGATCTCATCGCGCAGCTCGAAAACATGAATCCGGGCGATGATCTGTACGACGCGAAAGTGACGGTGCTCGGCGAGCAGATCGATCACCACGTCAAGGAAGAAGAAGGCGAGATGTTCCCCAAGGTCAAGAAGGCCAAGGTCGATACCACCGCCCTCGGCGCCGAAATGGCCGCGCGCAAGGAAGAGCTTGCGTCGCCTGATGAGGATCCCGTGGCCAAGTCGGCGCCGTCCAAGGGCAAGCGTTGAACCTCGCAACCGTCGAGATCGGCGTGTCTGGCCTACCTCGTGATGCGGGCTTCGATCGCATGCTCATCGGTACGCAGCAAAGCGAAGTCCGCAGATGGACCAAGTTTCTCGGGTGCACGGAGTCCGAGTTATTGGCTGCCATTAAAGTAGTGGGACACTCCGCAGCAACGGTGAGGGCGTACATCGGCAGACCGACGCAGTAAGACCAAAGACGTAGGAACGTGCGTTGCCGCACAGACAGGAATCAATCATCAGTTCAGCATGCATTCATAGCCATTTCTGCCCGGCGCCCCGGGAAACAGATCGACTCACCTGAACTATGATGCTTTACACCATTGCTGTTGTCCTCCTTGTCCTCTGGGTTCTGGGTCTTGCAACCTCGTACACCTTGGGTGGCCTCATTCACGTTCTGTTGCTGATTGCGATCGGGATGGTTGTATTTAATCTCATCAGCGGCCGACGCGCTCTTTAGCGTCACACCTCTCCGATATGCGGGGCTGCGTACGCCCCCGGTAACGCTGCATCCTAGGCGCGCAGCGGATTGCCCGTCTGCGCCAACTCGACCGTACGACGCTACCGGTGGCTCACCAGTCCGCCGCGCGGCTGGCGTTTCCATTGGACTGACAAACGGGTTCGTCTCGCGATGCCTTATCAAGGTCGCGTTCCTGCTCGTCACGAAAGGACGCAGAAATGAACAAGAATCAGATCGAAGGCAGTATCAAGAATGCCACAGGCAAGATCCAACAGAAGGTCGGCGAAGTTACGGGCAGCACGAGTCAGCAGGCCAAGGGTGTCACCAAGCAGGTCGAGGGCAAGCTGCAAAGAGACGCCGGCAATGTCCAGAAGTCGGCAAAGGACACCCAGAAGGCCGTTGGCAACAAGCGTTGATCGCGCTCCTCGCAATAACTGCAAGACACTATTGAAATGGAGAAGCTGATGAATATGAAACTCCTGGCAACCTGTGGTGTGGCCGGCGCTCTGCTGTTGCCGATCACGGTGTATGCCGCCGACGCAATTTCTACGACAACGACGACGACGAAAACCTATGTGACCGATTCGGTTATCACGACGAAGGTCAAGGCCGAGCTGGCCGAGGCGAAGATGGAGAGCCTGGTGCACATCAGTGTCGACACCGACAAGCGTGGCATGGTGACATTGAGCGGTACGGCGCCGACAAAGTTGGCGTCCGATGCAGCCGCCAAGATTGCCCGTGGAGTGGACGGTGTTACTTCGGTCGACAATCAGATTCAGATCGTCGCCAGCAAGTAGTTCCGTCCCTGCGTTTCCTGCAGAATGATTGGATGGCCCACCACCTGGTGGGCCATCTTTTTTTGTCAATTGCGCGGCTCCGAGTTGAAGGCGCACGCAGCAATTTCACGCATCCGATTCGATTGCCTTCTCGTGTGCGTGCACCCGGCGCATCTCCGCGAACTCGTGGCTGCCGTCGCCTTCCAGGCGGACGACGGGAAGCTCGGCTGAGCGCAACGTACTAGCAAGCCTTGAGGTCGACCGGAAGCGGGACGCCAAAGGCGAGCACCAGTCAGCCGGATGGGTGTGAAGTTCGCAACGACCGCACGCGCGCCGATTCTATTGGCGCCATTCACATGCGGGAATGTTCGGCAGCGCACAGACACGCCGGTACCAGCGCGCTTAAATTTACGACATGAATGACGTGCCCCTTCCCAAGATTGGCGACTCCGAGTCGAACAGTCCAACGCGGCCCGAATACTGGACCGCGTCGGCAAGAACGAAGGCCGTTTACATCATTGCCGATCTGCTGCCTGTTGCGATCGTTTGCGCGCTGGCGTACGTCGCATATCTTGCGATCACGCTCTTTACGTAAGCAGCATCGCCGGCGCGCCTGATAGCGTGAACCGAGCGCTGTCATTTAACAGAGCCCCGCGGCCTCATTCGCCCTGGGCACGAGGAGCGAGCATGCCGGATGCGCGTGGACCTGACGACTTGCCGCGCGGCAAGTCCGGCAAAGCGTCTGCCGATCAGCGCGTTGGCGCAGGCCAGACCGCTGTCGTACTCGCCGCAGGCGCGGGCGAACGCTCCTCCGATCGGCCATCATCGTCGATGCGGAAATACCTCAGATTCCTTCGCCCATCGGTGACGGACCATTCCCCCACTCGCTATTGGCGTGCGCGCGTGATCGACTTCGCAATCGTCTTGGCTATCGCGGGATTGGTGGCCTGGATCGTCTATATGACTTATCGCGCCTGGGGCGTGTTTCTTCGCTGATCGTTGTTGAATGAACGGCCTGCCGCCCGGCGGGCCATTTTTTTGAGTTGGGCCGCCACCCGCCTATTGGAACGGTCGGAATCCAATACGCCGGAGGGCACTCACTTCGCCGGGCCCGCGTGCATGATCGCGTCGTCGTGCGGGCCGTCGACGATCAGGAAGCCGACGAGGCCATGCTCGAGGCGCGACAACGCATGATCGACGAGCACGTAGCGCCCGGCGCGATCGATCTTGAAGTCGACGACCGTTGCGCCACCGGGCGGCACCGACACCGTCTGCACGCCGGTGATGGGCGGTGACGTGAGGCTCGCGCCCTGATAGACGTGGTCGAAGATCTCGCCGATGACGTGGAACGACGACGTGAAGTTGGGGCCGCCCACGCCGAAGTAGATGCGCACGGTGTCGCCGGCCCGCGCACGCAGCGGATGCGTCCGGGTGAGCGACCCGACCGCGCCGTTGAACAGGAAATACTCGGGATGCTCGGAGATGAGCTTCTCGTAGTCCATCTCCTGCGCGCCCTGCGTACCGAACGGTTGCGCGGTATAGAGTTCCCCCTGCATCACGTAGAACTCGCGATCGACCTGCGGCAGGCCACCCTCGGGCTCGACCAGCAAGAGGCCGTACATGCCGTTGGTGATGTGATGCGGCACGCTGGGCGTCGCGCAGTGATACACGAAGAGGCCCGGGACCAGCGCCTTGAACGTGACGATCGTTTCCTTGCCGGGGTCGGTCTGGGTGAATTCGGCGCCCCCACCCGGTCCGGTGGCCCCGTGGAAGTCGACCGAGTGCACCATCACGCTGTTCGCGGCATTCTTGAGGTGCACCTCGACGGTATCGCCGACGCGCACGCGCACCAGCGGCCCCGGTACCTTGCCGTTGAACGTCCAGTAGTTGTAGGTCGTCTTGTCGTCGAGCTGCCCCACCAGCTCGACCGTCTCGAGGTCGATGCGCACGACCTGCGGGCTGCGGTTGCCGATCGGCGGCGGCAGATCGGTGGGATCGCGAACGATGTCGGGGGCGGTCGATGCGCTGGCGGTGCGGGGTCCCGGCAGCACCTGCAGGCGCCCCTGCATGCCGGCCTGGCGATGGCCGGGAATCGAGCAGTAGTAAAGGAATTCGCCGGTCTTGCCCGCGCCGAACGACGTGGTCGAGCTCGCCCCCTTGCCGACGACGTGGTCGGTGCGCGCAGCGAAATCGTCGACGACGAGGTCATGCTCGGCGCCCTCGCCGTTGACGAGATTAACCTGCACCGTCTCGCCTTCGTGTACGACGAGCGTCGGATTCACCTTGCCGTTGATGTCGCCGCCGACGCCCAAGTAGACCATCCGCCCTTCGGCGACCCCGGAGCGCAGCGTGAAGACGCGCGGCGAATGCATGTCGGTGCCGCCGCCGCTCATCTGCATGCCAGCGGCGGGAGTGGAGGCCGGCTGCGCCGGAGCCTGCGCCACCGTCGTCGCCACGGGCGCGCCGTGCGTCATGCCGGCCATGGAGTCGGCAAGCGCCGGCTGGAACCACCACGCGGCGGCCAGCGCCGATGCAACGATCAGGCGAATCTTCATCAAGGTCCCGGGTTTCGATTGGAAGCGCGAATTGCCGTGCCGACGGGCACGGTTGGACGGCCAGGTGTCGACGTCAACCCTTTTTGCCGTCGCCGCCAAACTGCTTGAGATACGCGATCAAATCCATGATCTGCTGCGGATCCTTGATGCCTGGAAACACCATCTTGGTGCCGGGAACCTTGCCCTGGGGGTTCTGGATATAGGTGGTAAACGTCGCCTCGTCCCATGTGAGGCCCGAGTCCCGATTGGCAGGCGAGTAGGCGTAACCCGGGACGCTTCCGGCCTTGCGACCGATCACCCCATTGAGCTGCGGGCCCACGCTGTTCTTTGCGGTCTCGCCGATCTGGTGGCAGATCCGGCAGGTTGCGAAGACCTTTTCGCCTGCGGCGACGTCCTGAGCCTGCGCGACGCCGGTACAGCCGAGGCTGCAGACGGCCAACCATGTGCCAACGTGCGATTTCATGCTCGTGCCCTGTGTTGCGGCGCGAAAATCACGCCTGCAACCGTTAGTTGCTCGTTGAGATATTTCCCTGGAGCCCGTTTCCGCCAACAACTTGATTGTTCGAAACGCGACGCACCGCATCGGTCATGAGGCGGATTTGATCGCAGCGCCAACGCCTTGTCTGTGCGCTGCCGCACATTGAGAAGATGACACCGGTGGCCACGCGTCCATTGAGCAATTCAGTCGGGAGCGCCAGGGCGGCCTGCTTTTAAAAAGCCCGTCGACGGTGGCGTCGCCGAGATCGCGACACGTGCGGGTTCACCGATTCGGTTTTCGTTCGCGTTCCCCTTTGCGCCGCCGTGCCGGATGTCGCCGCCTCGCGCGGGAGACGTTGGAGAAGGTGCTCAGATCGGGCGTTTCACGTGCGCTCGTCGAGGACTCAACCATGCAGGAGGGGATAGATCAAGACCCCGATGATCGCGGCTCCCGCCACAACAATGGGCTCCTGCAATCGCCGGAACTTCCGCAGCAGCAGCAGAGTGACGCAGGCCAGCACCGCGGTCGGCGCATCGACGATCGCGCGTTTCGCCAGCACGATGGCGGCGCCGGTGATGGCACCCACCGCAGCAGCCGTGACGCCGTCGACGAAGGCGATGAGCGAAGGCAACTTGCCGTAGCGCTTGAAATAGGGGGCCGGAATCACCGTG
>DASYSQ010000112.1:0-37890 GCA_036003145.1 Pseudolabrys sp. | reverse complement strand
AGATCGAATAGCTCGGAGACAGCATGGGTCCCCTCCGTGAGCGAAGGAGACGGTGCTTGGGCTCGCAAGCCTTGAGCGCGGGGCGACCGTCGCAGGCCCCGCAAATTGGATGTTAGTTCAGTGCAACGGCACGATCAACGTTAATCCCGACACGAGCAGCAGCAGCAGGATGATCTTGCGAAACGCAGCGTCATCGAGCTTTCCATAAAGCCTGAGGCCAGACCAGACTCCGGCAATCAGAACGGGAAGCGCGAGCCCATAAAGCTTGAACGCTTCGACAGTGAATGCGCCGGCGACACCGAAGGAAATCGCGCTCATGACGAAGGTCGCAAACATCACGGGCTGAAAGATGGCGCGTTGCGCGTCCTTGGGACCTCCGCGCAACTGACACCAGACCGTCACCGCAATGCCGCCCAGTCCGGTCAGTCCGCCGATGAGGCCGTTCGCGACGCCGACGCCGACGTCCGCCGGAACACCACCTTGAACCGGTTTAAGCGCAGGCCGGATCAGGCTGTAGAGACTATAGATCACCAGCAAAAAGCCCATAGTCAGACGAAGCGTGCTCTGATCGACGGTTGTTACCAAAGCGGTGCCGGCGGGAACTCCGAGCGCACCTCCGATGATGAATGGTAACACCATTCGCCAATTTATGGCGTGACGTACGCGCCAGATGCCGGACCCTTGCGTGACCAGTCCGCACAGTACGATCAGAAGCGCATTCTGCTCAGGCGTGATAATGTGTAGCCAGACGCCGGACACCACCAGACCCATGGCAAAGCCCGACAACCCGGAGGTCAAGCCGCCAAAAAACGCGGCGGCGAGAAAAAGACCCAAGCGTAATCCATCCAAGTGCAATTCATCCATAGTGACCGCTCCCCGGAGCGAAAGGGTGCAGCGCTTGAATGGAGTTCAGCTGACGGGGAGGCGGCTTGTCCCCGAACATTTTCGAGATCGGATTTTTTCTGATTGCTAGCCCGAACACAGCATAGGTCCCCTCCATGAACGAAGGAGACGGTGCTTGGGCTTTTGCGCCTTAAAAAGGCGGGGCGACCGTCGCGTGCCCCGCGCATACGTGTTTATCGCACATTGACCGGCCGTACAAGGCCGCCCGCATTACACACCCGCATTTTCGTCACTCGCCACGGGATGTTGCGTCCGCTAGTTTTTGCGTGGGAGGCGGCCATGACAAACAAAATCGATCTCACCGGACGCAACGCGGTCGTAACAGGTGGCGCGCAAGGTATTGGGCGCGCAATTGTCGAACGTTTCCTCGAATCCGGAGCAGCGGTTGCGATCTGGGATCGGGACGCCGGTTTGGCCAAGAAAGCCGCGGCCGAACTGCAAAAGCGCGGCCGCATTGCGACTGTCGCGATTGATGTCACCGATTATTCCGACGTCGAGCGCGCGCGGGATGAGACCATCAAAGCATTCGGTCGCGTCGACATCCTGGTCAACAACGCCGGCATTGCGGGGCCAAACGTGAAGACCTGGGACTATCCGCTGAAGGCCTGGCAGGACGTTCTTTCAATCAATCTCAACGGACCGTTTCATTGCTGCCGCGCCTTGGCACCGGTGATGATCGCGCAAAACTACGGGCGTATCGTCAATATTGCTTCCATCGCCGGCAAGGAGGGCAATCCAAACGCGCCCGCGTATTCTGCGTCAAAAGCAGGACTCATTGCTCTGACCAAATCACTCGGCAAGGAGCTAGCGTCGTATGACATAGCGGTGAATTGCATCACGCCGGCGGCTGCAAAGACCGCGATCTTCGATCAGATGACGCAAGAGCACATCGATTTCATGCTGTCGAAGATTCCGCGCGGCCGCTTTGTCACTGTCGATGAGATTGCAGCGCTTGCGGCGTTTTGTGCGTCGAGCGATTGTTCATTCACGACCGGTGCCGTATTCGATATTTCAGGCGGGCGAGCGACCTATTGAGTCCCGCACAGCAGCGCCGCCAGCGGCTGACGGGCATCGCGTTGATGTGCGCGGCGGTCGCGACCTTTTCATGCCTCGACGCCACTGGAAAATATCTGCTGCGATACATGGATCCATTGCAGGTCGTGTGGGCGCGCTACTTCGGCGCCTTCCTGCTGGCACTCATCTTTCTGAATCCGATCACCACACCGAAATTGCTGACGACGACGCGACCGTTCATGCAGCTTGGGCGGTCGACGCTGCTGCTCGTATCGACTGCATTGAATTTTTTCGCGCTGCGCTATCTCCAGCTTGACGAGGCACTCGCTATTCTATTTTCGACGCCGTTCCTGGTTGCCTTGCTCTGCGGGCCGTTGCTTGGCGAATGGGTCGGCTGGCGGCGTTGGATCGCGATCAGCGTCGGTTTCCTTGGCGTGCTGCTGGTGGCGCGCCCGGGGTTTTCCGGACTCCACCCCGCGGCACTCCTGTCGCTCGGCAGCGCCGTCTGTTACTCGCTTTACGTGATCTCGACGCGCGTGCTGGCGCGCAGCGACTCCAGTGAAACGACCCTGTTCTATTCGAACCTGGTTGGCGCGGTTGCGATGTTGCCGGTTATTCCGTTCGTGTGGACCCCGCCGGACAACGCTTTCGTCATGGTGCTGATGGTGCTTGTCGGTGCGCTCGGCAGTGGCGGGCATTATCTCCTCATCCGCGGCCACCGGTTGGCGCCGGCATCGACGTTAGCGCCTTTCATCTATACGCAAATGGTCTGGACGACGACGCTGGGCTTCCTGGTGTTCGGCGATGTGCCGCACCGGTGGACGATCGTCGGGGGACTGGTCGTTGTCTCGTCCGGTCTCTATCTGCTCTACCGCGAGCGTCAAATAGGCAAGAGCACGACCAGCGAAGCGGCGATCGAGGGTCCGCTCCAATAGGAGAGTTGCGGCCCCTTCCTTCTAGGCGCTAAGTTGCCGCCGCTTAACACGGATTTTGAGCTTTCGAGGATCATCTATGGCCACAGCAAAGGACCGCGCGCAGGCCAAGGCCGGCTCCGGACTGAACGACGATATCGGCGAGCAGAAGCGCCTGGCCCTGTACCGCTCTCAGGTGCGCCTGCGCGAGGCGGAACAGCGCGCCTACGACCTGTTCCTGCAGAACCTGGTCAAGGGCACCAGCCATCTGTCGCTCGGGCAGGAGGCAATCGCCGCCGGCTTTGCCGAGGCAATGCAAAAGGGCGATCTCTCGTTCTGCACTTACCGCGGCCATGCGCATACGCTGGCGCGCGGCGTGCCGGTCGAGAAGGTGCTGGGCGAGCTGATGCAGCGCGACAACGGGTTGATGCGTGGCAAGGGCGGCTCCATGCATCTCACCTCGGAAGAGCACGGCGTGATGGGCTCCTATGCCATCATCGGTGCGCATCTCCCAATCGCCTGCGGTGCCGCCTGGCGTGCGCAGTACAAAGGCGACAAGGATGTCTCGGTCTGCTTCTTCGGCGACGGCACCACCAATATCGGTGCGTTTCACGAGGCGCTGAATTTCGCGGCGGTGTGGAAGCTGCCGGTGATCTTCGTCTGCGAGAACAATCTCTACATGGAATATACGCCAATCGCCGATGTCACCGCGGTGCCGCATCCCGCCGCCGACCGCGCCGGATCTTACGGCCTTGAGCGCATCGTGATCGACGGCAACGACGCCGACGAATGTTATCGCACCGCGCAAAAGGCGTTTGCCAAGGCGCGCGCCGGCGAGGGGCCCTCGCTGATCGAATGCATGACGTACCGGCATAGCGGTCATTCCCGCGCCGACCCTGCCAAGTATCGTCCCGAGGGCGAGCTGGAGAAATGGAAGTTGCGCGATCCGATCAAGATTTATCGCGAACGCCTGAAGCAATTCGGGGTCAGCGATGCCGACATTGCGGCGATCGACGCCAGCGTGCGCAAGGAAGTCGATGACGCGACGGAGGCCTGCAAGGCCGCGCCCAATCCGCCGCTCGATATTCTCACCACCGATGTCTATGCCGACGGAGGCTGGGCATGGCGGAACTGAGCTATCGAGACGCCGTCATCCGCGGCATCGCGCAAGAGATGAAGCGCGATCCTGATGTCGTGTTCCTCGGCGAGGACGTGGCCAAGGCCGGCGGCGTATTCAAGGCGACCGTCGGTCTTTACGAACAGTTCGGGCCGTTGCGCGTGCGCGACACGCCCATTTCCGAGCAGGCCATCCTTGGTGCCGCCATGGGCGCGGCGATGACCGGCCTGAAGCCGATCGCCGAAATCATGTTCTCGGATTTCTTTGCGGTTTGCTTCGACTATATCGCCAATGAATTTCCCAAGAGCCGCTATATGTCGAACGGGCAAACCAAATGCCCGCTGGTAGTTCGGACCGGCAATGGCGCCGGCTCGCGCTTCGGCGCCCAGCACAGCCAGAGCGTCGAGAACTGGTGCATGATGATCCCGGGCCTGAAGGTGGTGGCGCCATCGAGCCCGATTGACGTCATCGGATTGCTGGCGGCTTCCGTGCGCGATCCCGATCCGGTGATCTTCCTCGAGCATAAGTCGCTCTACGCGACGAAGGGCGAGGTGCCGGACGGCGAGATCGTCGACACCCTCGGAACGGCAAAGATTCTGCGTTCCGGCAAGGATGCCACCATCTGCGCATTGGCCCTGATGGTGCCCCGCGCGCTCGCCGCGGCGGAGAAGCTCAAGGCCGAACACGGCATCGATTGCGAAGTTGTCGATGTGCGCTCGCTGGTGCCGCTTGATACGCAAACCATCCTGGGCTCGGTCGCCAAGACCCACCGCCTGTTTACGGTCGAGGAAAATCCGCGGCTATGCGGGTGGGGCGCCGAGATCGTGTCGATTGCGGCGGATGAAGGTTTCTATGATCTTGACGGCCCGCCGGTTCGCATTACCACGCCGCATATTCCGCTGCCGGCAGCCGATATTCTGGAAGACATTGTGTTGCCGACACCGGACCGGATCGCCGAGCGCGTGTCGCGGTCCTTGCAGGGGTAACGAACCTTCATGCGTGCGTTGTGGTCCATCGCTGCTCTCGCCGCATTGCTGATGCTGGCACAGCCTTTGGCCGCGCAGACGCCAGCGGACCCTATCGTCAAGACTGAAGGGCTGCGGCAGGTCTCGCCGCACATCTACATTATTCCTGACAACAGCGTGCCGCTGGTGCCAAACGTCGGTTTTGTCATCGGCGAGCGCGGCATCCTTGTGATCGATACAGGGCTTGGGCCACGCAACGGGTCCGCTGTGCTGGAGGTCGCGAAGGAACTCGGCGGTTCGCGGGCGCTCTATCTCGTCACCACGCATTTCCACCCGGAACACGATCTTGGCGCGCAGGTGTTTCCTGAAAGCACCACGCTGATCCGGTCAAACGACCAGGCGAAGGACATTGCGGAATTCGGCCTGCAGCTTGCGCAGGTGTTCGCGCGTCGCTCGGCGGTCAATGCCGAATTGCTCAAGGATGCCGATTTCCGCAAGGCGAACGTGACCTTCGATCGGGATTACGCGCTCGATCTCGGCGGTGTGAAAGTGCAGCTCATCGCCATGGGTGCGAACCACACGCGGGGCGACACCGCGATTTGGGTCGAGTCGGACCGCGTTCTCTTCTCCGGCGATATTGCCATGCGCGCGCAGCCGGCTTTCGCCAGCCCGTATTCGACGATCCGGCACTGGCTCTCGAGCCTCGACAGGCTCGAAGCGCTCAAGCCGGCGGTGATTGTTCCGAGCCATGGTCCGACCGGCGACGCAGCTTTCATTTCTGGCTACCGCAATTACCTGATCGAAGTGCGCGATCGAACCGCCGCCGATAAAAAGGCGGGCCGCACCGCGGATCAGACGACTGAAACGGTCACCGCCGCGATGGCGGAGCGCTTCTCCGACAAGGGACGCCTTGCCGGTGCGATCAAGGCGGCTTACGCCGAAGCGCAATAAGACAACTTGAGGAGCGTCACATGGCTAACTACGACAACCTGCTCGCCAATGTTCCGACCGACCTCTGGATTGGCGGCAAATGGCGCAAGGCATCCGATGGCGGACGTTTCGACGTGATTGATCCGGCGACGGAGCGCAAGATCGCTTCGGTCGCCAGCGCAACGGTCGACGATGCCAAGGCCGCGCTCGACGCAGCCGAAGGCGCCTTCGAGGGCTGGGCTGGCCGTAAGCCGCGTGAGCGCGCCGAAATCCTGCGCAAGGTTTTCGAGCTCATCATGCGCGACGCCGAACGTTTCGCGAAGCTGATCACGCTGGAGAACGGCAAGGCATTACCCGATTCCCGCGGCGAAGTGGCCTACGCGGCCGAGTTCTTTCGCTGGTACGCGGAGGAAGCCGTGCGCAATGTCGGCGAGGTGTCGCGCGCGCCGGCCTCCGGTGCACGCATTTTCGTGCACCACAAGCCGGCTGGCATCGCAGTGCTGGTGACGCCGTGGAATTTCCCGGCGGCGATGGCGACTCGCAAGATCGGGCCGGCACTCGCGGCCGGGTGTCCTGTGGTTCTGAAACCTGCATCCGATACGCCGCTCACGATGCTGGCATTGATGCCGGCGCTGGAAGAAGCCGGTGTCCCGGCCGGTGTGGTCAATGTCATTCCGTCGCGTTCGTCCGGAAAGGTGGTCAGCGCCATGTTGCACGACCAGCGCGTGCGCGTTGTCTCCTTTACCGGATCGACAGAAGTCGGGCGCAAGCTGCTGCACGAGGCCGCGGACAACATCATCAAGCCGGCGATGGAGCTCGGCGGAAATGCCCCCTTCATCGTGTTCGAAGACGCCGACATCGACGCCGCAATCGACGGCGCGATGATCGCGAAAATGCGCAACATGGGCGAGGCCTGCACGGCGGCCAACCGCTTCTACGTGCACGAGAAAGTGCATGACGAATTTGCCGGGAAGCTCACTGCAAAGATGGGCTCGCTTAAGATGGGCAATGGCCTCGACGAAGGCGTCAATCTCGGGCCATTGGTCAACAAGGATGGCCGCGACAAGGTGATCGAACTGGTCGACGATGCGGTGAAGAAGGGCGCAAAGGTGCTGGTCGGCGGCAAGCTGCCGGATGGTCCGGGTTTCTTCTATCCTGCGACGGTGCTCACCAACGTGTCCGACGATTCCAAAATGTTGAACGAGGAAATCTTTGGCCCCGTCGCTTCGATCCAGACCTTCAAATCGGAGGACGAGGCAATCAAGCGCGCCAACGATACCGAATATGGCCTGGTAGCCTATCTTTATACCAGGGACCTCAGCCGCGGCATGCGTGTCTCCGAAAAGCTCGACTTCGGCATGATTGGCCTTAATCGCGGCCTTGTCTCGGACCCGGCAGCGCCATTCGGTGGCACCAAGCAGTCCGGGCTCGGCCGCGAAGGCGCGCAAGAGGGGATGAAAGAGTTTCTCGAGACACAATACGTGTCGGTGAGTTGGTAGGCTGCGCCGAACACTTCAGGAGAATTGCGTGGACGTTCTGATGCCGCAGCTCGGCGAAACCGTCGCCGAAGGCAAAATCGTGAAATGGTTCAAGGCGGCCGGCGACTCGGTGAAGCCGGGCGACAACCTGTTCGAGATCGAGACTGACAAGACGTCGATGGAAGTGCCGTCGATCACTGCCGGGACGCTGAGCGAAATACGCTTTCAGGTTGGCGAGGTGGCCAAGGTGGGCGCCGTGGTGGCGGTCATATCGTGCGCCGGCGGCGCCGCAACAGCTTCAACTGCCGCGCCGGCCAAGGCTCCTGCTGCGCCGCCTCGTCCCGCCCCTGCTGTCGCGATGCCGGCGGTTCAAGCCGCACCAGTTCCGCGCACCACGCCAATGGACCCCTTCCGCGAGGTGCGCACGCCCGAGCGCAACTATGGTCCGGCGAAGCTTGTCAGCGGTACGGTTGTCACGCCGCTTGCAAGGCGGCTCGCCGGAGAGCGAGGCATCGATCTTTTGCGCATCTCCGGTTCAGGCCCGCATGGCCGGATCGTCGCGCGCGACGTGGAGCAGGCGGCGCCTGGTGCGACTGTTGGCGCGGCTCCGGCCGCAATGGCAAGCGGTGCCAGCGCAGCGCAGGTGAAAGCCCTCTATGAAGGTATCGCTTATGAGGAAATGCCGCTCGACTCCATGCGCCGCACCATCGCGACGCGGCTGGTCGAAGCCAAGCAGACGATCCCGCATTTTTATCTCACGGCCGATCTCAATGCCGGCCGTCTGATCGCCATGCGCGAGGAAGCCAATGCCGCCGCGCCAAAGAACAAGGACGGCCAATCGGCGTTCAAGCTCTCGCTCAACGATTTCGTCATCAAGGCCTGGGCGGCCGCGCTCCAGCGTATTCCTGCCGCCAATGCGGTATGGGCAGGCGACCGTATTCTCCGCTTCCAGCATTCCGACATCGGTGTGGCGGTCGCGCTCGAGGGCGGGCTGATCACGCCGATAGTACGCAATGCCGAGGCCAAATCGCTCACCGCGATCTCCGCGGAGATGCGCGATCTTGCCGAGCGTGCGCGCCATAAGAAGCTCAGGCCGAACGAATATCAGGGTGGCTCAAGTGCGATTTCCAATCTCGGCATGTACGGCGTGCGGGAATTTTCGGCCATCATCAATCCGCCTCATGCCACCATCTTGGCCATCGGCGCTACGCGGCGTGCGCCGGTCGAAGCAGGCGATGGCAGCGTGAAGTTCATCAGCCAGCTCACCGTCACCTTGTCGTGCGACCATCGCGTCGTGGACGGGGCGCTTGGCGCGGAGTTGCTGGCGGCCTTCAAGAATTTCATCGAAAAGCCTGTCACTGCACTGGTTTAATAGGAGTTAGCGAAATGGCTGGCGAAAAGCCGGATGTATTAATGGTCGGGGCCAAGAAGCCCGTGATGATGAAGGGCTTCGAGGGCAAGGTGGCGCTCCACCACTGGCTCGACGCCAAGGACAAGGCCGCCTTCGTCAAGGATGTTGGCAACAGGATCAAAGCGATTGCGATCGCCTATACGGCCAACAAGGTCGACGGAAATTTTCTTCAGCAATTTCCCCACATAGAGCAGGTTTCGAGCTTCGGCGTAGGTTACGACCATATCGACGCCAAGTGGGCGGGCGAGCATGGCATTATCGTTACCAACACGCCGGAAGTGCTCAACGAGGAGGTAGCCGACACCGCGCTCGGTCTCCTGCTCTGTACTGTGCGTGAGTTGCCGCAGTCAGAACGTTACTTACGTGCCGGCAAATGGAAGGACGCGCACTATCCGCTCACCAAGGCCACACTGCGCGATCGCACGGTCGGGATGGTCGGTATGGGCCGCATCGGCAAGGCGATCGCTCGGCGGCTGGAGGCATTCGGGATGCCCGTCGTCTACCACAGCCGCAACCCGCAAGCGGGTGTCGAATACAGATACTACCCGAAGCTCCTCGACATGGCGCGCGATGTCGACACGCTGATGGTGATCGTGCCTGGTGGCGCGAACACAAAGAACATGATCAATGCCGAGGTGCTCAAGGCGCTGGGTCCGCGCGGTGTCGTGATCAACATGGCGCGCGGCTCGGTGGTCGATGAGCCGGCACTGATTGAAGCGCTGCAGAAGCGCACGATCTATTCCGCCGGCCTCGACGTGTTTGCCAACGAGCCGAACGTACCGAAGGAACTGATCGACATGGACCACGTCGTGCTGTTCCCTCATCTCGGTTCGTCAACAGAGGTAACCCGTGCCGCGATGGATCAGCTTGTCGTCGACAATATACTCGCCTGGGCAGCCGGTAAGCCGCCCCTCACGCCGGTTGCGGAAACGCCCTGGCCACCGAAGCGTTAGTCGCAAGGCCGGAAGTACTGATGCTATAGTGTGGCCATGACCCGTGTTGCCATAGCTCTGGTAGTGGTCTGCATGACTGGCGTCTCCCTCGCTCAGGCGCCGTCCCCGCTCGGCGACTCCGCCCAGCGGATGATCGGCAACTGGGAATTCTCCAATGCCGATCGCGACCGCACCTGCACCGCCACCTTCAGAAGCGAGCGTGGCCCAGGCGGCTTCAAGGTCGAATTCGATGCAAATTGCGCGAATCTTTTCCCGCTGGTGCGTGATGTTGCGGCCTGGAAATTCCCCGATAACGATCTGCTTTACCTGCTCGACGCCAAGGGCAAATCGATCGTGGAATTCAGCGAAGTCGAAGACGGGATCTTCGAAGCACCGACGCCGGGTGTCGGGGTTCTGTTTCTGCAAAATGCCGCTGCCGCCGGCGCGCCGCCCAAACCGGCAGAACAGGTCGCCGGCGATTGGGCAATCGTACGCAGGGGCGGGTCGCCTGTCTGTGTGTTGACGCTGGGGATGACCAAGGCCAGCGACGGCTTTGGCGTTGCGGTGAAGCCTGGCTGCGATGCTGCGATCACACGCCTGAATTTCACGCAATGGCGCGTCGATAGCGACCAGTTGATGCTGGTGCCGTCGCGTGGCAACCCCTGGCGCTTCGAGGAGATCGACCCTACGACATGGCGCCGCGTGCCGGAGAGTGCCGACCAAATTACCCTGGTGCGGCAGTAGCGCCGAGCCACTTCCATCCGCGTTGGAAAATCAGAAGGCGCTTGGCGGCTTGATGCCGTCGAGAGGGGGAAAGATGAACAAGGAAAGATTGAATGCATTCAGCGACGGTGTGATCGCTATCATCATCACGATCATGGTTCTGGAGCTGAAGGTGCCTCATGGCGCCGATTGGCAATCGCTTACTGGCCTGCTGCCGATCTTTCTCAGCTACGTCCTGAGTTTTATTTTTGTCGGAATTTACTGGAACAACCATCATCACTTGCTGCACGCCAGCCGAGGCGTCAACGGCGCCATCATGTGGGCCAACATACACCTCTTATTTTGGCTCTCGCTCATTCCCTTTGCGACCGGATGGATGGGCGAGAATCACTTCGCGGAGCTTCCAACCGCCGTTTATGGTGCAGCGCTACTGATGCCGGGGCTGGCCTATAATATTCTGCAGATATGCATTGTGCAGAACAACGGAGAGGACAGAACCCTGGCCAATGCGCTCGGTCGCGACGTCAAGGGAAAACTGTCGCCGTTGCTTTGCCTGGCTGGGATCGGGTTGTCATTCGTCGACCCACGCCTTGGCTGTGCTGTCTATGTGCTGCTGGCGTTGATGTGGTTCGTGCCGGACCGCCGAATCGAAAAGTCCATCCGGCATTCCTGACCACCTAGATCAGCCTCAGTCCTTTAAAGCTTGCATGGCCTTCCTTGCCGACGACGATGTGATCGTGCACGGCGATGCCGAGCGGGCGCGCGACATCGATGATCGTCTGTGTCATCTGAATGTCGGCGTGTGACGGCGTCGGGTCGCCTGATGGATGATTGTGCACGAGGATCAAAGCAGTGGCGGAGAGTTCAAGCGCGCGTTTGACGACTTCGCGCGGATAAACCGGCGTGTGGTCGATCGTGCCGACCTGTTGCAATTCGTCGGCGATCAAGCGATTGCGCTTGTCGAGGAAGAGCACGCGGAATTGCTCCTTGTCGGCGAAAGCCATGGCTGTGCGGCAATAGTCGATGACGCTCGACCATGATGACAGCACCGGCCGCTTTTGAACCTGGCCGTGCGCCAAGCGGCTTGCCGCTGCGTGCACCAGCTTGAGCTCGGTGATGGCGGCATCACCTATGCCTTTGATCTCGGCGAGCCTTGCGGGCGGCGCCGATATCACTTCGGGAAACGATCCGAACCTGGCGATGAGGTCCTTGGCGAGCGGTTTGACGTCGCGTTGCGGGATGGCGCGGAACAGCACGAGCTCCAGCAATTCATAGTCGCTTACGGCCTCTGCGCCGGCCTGCCGGAAGCGTCCGCGCAATCGCTCGCGATGGCCGTGATAGTGAGGCTTGTCAATCATGAACGTGCATCTGCGCGCATACACACGTATTAATTGTATCACAGAAAAATACAATCTTAGCGGTGATGCTGGAATCTGCGATGAAGCGGAAAAGGCGCGCTTTCAGCGTTTATAAGGCGGCTTGTGCAGACCGGCCGGCGAAAAGGTAAAGACCTCGACGCCGTCATTGGTAACCCCGACGGTGTGCTCGAATTGCGCCGAAAGAGATCGATCGCGCGTGACTGCGGTCCACCCGTCAGACAGGACTTTCACGTGCGGGCGGCCGAGATTGATCATCGGCTCTACCGTGAAAAACATACCGGGTTTGAGCACGATGCCTTCCCCGGGCCGCCCGACGTGCACGATATTCGGCTCGTCATGGAACAGACGGCCAAGGCCATGACCGCAGAAATCACGCACCACGCTCATATGTTGAGCTTCGACATAGGTCTGGATCGCATGGCCGACGTCGCCGCTTGTTGCGCCGGGCCGGATCGCGGCAATGCCGCGCATCATCGCCTCGTGGGTGACGTCGATCAGCCGCTCGGCGCGGCGTGGGACTTCGCCGATCGTGAACATGCGGCTTGAATCGCCGTGCCATCCGTCGAGGATCAGCGTCACATCGATATTGACGATATCGCCGTCCTTCAACGGCTTGTCACCGGGGATTCCGTGACAGACGACGTGATTAAGTGAAGTGCAAGTCGATTTTTTGTAGCCACGGTACATCAGCGTTGCGGGCAGGGCGCCGTGGTCCATGGCGTAGTCGAACACCAGCCGATCGATCTTTTCGGTCGGCACGCCCGGGCCGACGTGCTCGGTGAGCATATCCAGACAACGTGCAACAAGCTGGCCGGCCTTGCGCATCGCCTCAAAAGCGGCGGGCCCGTGAATCTTGATCTGGCCGGTTTTTCGTAAGGGAGCGACGGCGGCGTCGACGTAGGTCATGACCTACAATGTAAGGTTTGCGGTGCGGGGTGCAAGCACATCATGATAAGCGCGTCAGGCCACGATTTTCCCGCCCAACTCATCCTCAATATGCGCACGGATAATGTCGTCGAATGTGGCCTCGGCCTTAAATCCCAGATCCCGGGCGCGCTTCGCGTCGAGGCGCTCCGCCCATCCGGCAACAATCCGCTGGACAAGTTCGTCGGGCTCGCGCCGGATGCGCGCGGCGACCTTTTCGCCGGCAACACGGCGCAATGCGTCGACTTGTTCCCCGACCGTGCATGATACGCCGGGCATGGCAAGGTTGATGCGTGGTCCGAGCTGCGCGCGCGTCAATCCCGCGGCATGGATGAGAAACCCCACCGCGGCGCGCGGGCTCGCGTGCGTATGGCGGACAGCATCAGAAACCGGAAGCAAGGCCTCCTGGCCGGCCAGCGGTTCCCTGATGATGCCAGAGAAGAAACCGGATGCCGCCTTGTTGGGCTTGCCTGGCCGAACGCAGATGGTTGGCAATCTGATGCCGACGCCGTCGAGAAAACCTCGTCGCGTATAGTCAGCGAGCAGCAGTTCGCAGATCGCTTTCTGCGTCCCATAGGACGTGAGTGGCGTAAGTTGGAAGTCGTCAGCAATAGAATTCGAAAACGGGGCGCCATAGACCGCCACCGACGAGGTGAATATGACCTTCGGTTTCTGGTCGGCAGCGCGGATCGCCTCCAGCAGCGCGCGGGTCCCGTCGAGATTGACGCGATATCCCTTCTCGAAGTCGATTTCCGCCTCACCAGAAACCACGCCGGCGAGGTGAAAAATCACGTCCGGCTTTTTGGCGATGGCTTTCGCGGCGGCGCCGGGGTTGGAAAGGTCACTCGTCGAAGCCTCGATCGCGCCTGTGAACCCGGCCGGCTTTTCCGGGGCCACGACGTCGATCAGCGACAGGTGGTCAATTTTCTGTCCATTAAGCTGGCCATCCTTCACCAGCCTGGCGACAAGCTTGCGGCCGATCATGCCCGCGGCACCCGTAATCAGAATATGCATTACGCCCTCTTTTGTTCGGTATCCGCCGGCTCGAAACGATCGATACGACGCAGATCCGGGAATAGCATCATCCACACCGTTGCCACCAGCAGTGAGCCCAATCCGCCAATCACAACCGAAGGCACGGCGCCCAGGCAGGCGGCAACCAGGCCGGATTCGAATTCGCCAAGTGTATTCGACGAGCCGACAAACAAATAGTTGATCGCGCTCACGCGCCCGCGTTTTTCGTCGGGAGTTTCAATCTGAACCAGCGAGAAACGGATGACGATGCTGACCGCATCAGACGCGCCGAGCACGGCGAGTGCCAATAGCGATAGCGGGAACCAGTCGGACAATCCGAATACAATTGTCGTTACACCAAAAATTCCAACCACCGCAAACATCTTCCGGCCGATATGCCGTTCGACCGGGTGACGCGCAAGCACGATAGACGTGATCAATGCGCCGACAGCCGGTGCCGAGCGCAACAGGCCGAGGCCGACAGGACCGACACTGAGAATATCCCTCGCGTAGATCGGCAGCAGTGCCGTGGCACCGCCGAGAATCACTACGAACAGGTCGAGCGTGATCACACCAAGCAGCCGGCGTCGGCTTCGGATGTACTCAAAACCCGCCAGCACGGAAGCGAGAGTCGGTGGCTCACGCTTTTGCGGCGGACCCTTTGCCTGCACGAAGCTGATCAGCGTGATCGAGCAGGCGAATAATATCAGGCAGATCACGCCGACCAGCACCGGGCTCAGCGCGTAGATAAGGCCGCCCAGGGCCGGCCCGCAAATGATGGCGGTCTGATTGGCAGACGTCCATGCCGCAACGGCGCGCGAAATCATCGGCACCGGTACAAGGGATGGCGCCAACGCGTGCGCCGTCGGGAGCTCGAAGGCGCGAGCGCAACCGATCATGAACACCGCAGCGAAGAGAAGATTGCGTCCCAAAATACCCTTGAACAGCGCAAGAGTGATCATCACGGCGGCCAGTACGTAGACGCCTTGTGCCACGCAAACGATCAGACGGCGGTCGTAACGGTCGGCGGTGTGTCCGATCAAAAGCGTCAGCACGACGGCCGGGACGAATTGTATCAATCCCACAAGGCCAAGATCCAAAGCGCTGTTGGTAAGCTCGTAGATCTGCCAGCCGATCGTCAGGGCCAGCATCTGATAGCCCATGGTCGAGGCAAGCCTCGCGAGCCAGAACAGCACGAACGGGCGTTGCTGAATTAACCCGGGCGATGGCGGTGAAGAAATACTCATTCCGCGGTGCTATTCAGCGCGCTCAGGCTGACAATTTGTCGCCCGTCGGAGGAAAAATTGTCCGTTGAAAGCCAGCGCTCGAAATTGGCCTTGCGCAAGGGCCATTCGCTGTCGAGCATCGAGAACATCGCGGTATCACGGTTGCGTTTCTTGGCTATCATCTGCTGACGCAAGATGCCCTCGAAGGTAAAACCGTAACGCAGCGCTGCCCGGCGCGAGGCGGCATTGTGCGAATTGCATTTCCACTCGTAGCGCCTGTAGCCGAGCGTCTCGAATGTATAGCCGGCTAGCAGGTATTGCGCCTCTGTGCCGAGCGGCGTTCGCTGGAGCACAGGCGAGTAGACGATGTGGCCGACTTCGACGACGCGCATCGCCGGACGAATTTCCATCAGCGTCGCAATGCCGACGGCGCGATTTGCGCGATCGACAATTGCATAGGCGTACGGGTCGTCCAGCGCGGCGCGCCTTTCGACCCAGGTGGAAAATTCAGCTGCATCGGCGAACGGCCCGTATTGCGACATATAGGTCCAGATCGCGTCGTTACCCCTGACTGCGTCCCACAGCGACGACGCGTGCTGGCGCGTGAGCTTCTCAACGCGACCGTAACGCCCTTCAAGCGTGACCGGGCCGGGGCGCGGCGCCGGGGTGTCATCGACCGGAGCGCCGATCGGCTGCCCGGTTTGCGGATGGACGTGTTCTTTCACTCCTTTGGACGCCGCGGCAGGTCGTCGTGAAAGAACTTGTTCAATTCGGCATTTGGTACGACGCCGGCGAAGCTGTCGAATTTTCCTTCCTGCGAAATTTGCCGTGCCGACAGTACGAAAGCATTCATCGCAACGCGCGCGAGTGTGCCACCCACGCTGATACGACGGACACCAAGTGCGGCGAGGTCGCTGACCGTGAAGCCAAACGGGCCGCTGTTCAGAAAATTGACAGGTTTCGGCGCGACCGCCTTGATCGTTGCCGTGATCTGTTCGCGGGTCTTGATGCCCGGCGAATAGAGGCAATCCGCTCCCGCGTCCGCGAAGGCCTTCAATCTGCGAATGGTTTCGTCGAGATCTGGCCGGTTCTTGAGGAAACCCTCCGTGCGCGCGGTGAAGATCACGTCGCGGCCCGCTTTGTCTATTGCACCGCGCGCGGCGCGCACACGCTTCACCGCCAGATCGAAATCATAGAGCGGATCGGCATCGTTACCGGTGGCGTCCTCGATCGACAGTCCGGCAACACCGGTGTCGACGCACAGCCGAACATTCGCCGCGACTTCGTCGGGATCGTCGGCGTAGCCGCTCTCAAAATCTGCATTGAGCGGAATATCCGTCGCGTGCGCGAGTTCACGGCAATGCGCGAGCACCATATCGCGGTTCACGTCGCCATCCGAACAGCCGATCGAATGAGCGTATCCGGAGCTTGTCGTGGCCAGCGCCTTGAATCCAAGGCCCTGTAAATAGCGGGCGCTACCGATATTCCATGGGTTTGGGATGACGAAGCAGCCGCTCTGGTGCAGCGCACGGAATGCACGGCGTTTGTCGGAGATGCTCATGAATCGGCCTGTGCTATGAGATGGGAGGCGCACAATGCCTCCAACAATGCCATGATTGCAATATAACGGCCGATCCTCCCGTGCAATTTGTCGGCATAAACACCCGGGACGTCGCGATATTCCGACACTGAGATGTGATCGACTGGATGCGGCTTTTACTTTTCACCGCTTCAGTCATTCGTTAAGCGAATGGTCATCCATGCAATCGTCAGGGAATCGCCATGTCGCTTCCATTTAAAGTCTTCGCTGCCACCTTGGCTGCGGCTTTCGTGTTCGCGGCGCCCGCCGATGCCGCCAAGAAGAGCAAGCACAAGAAGGCCGCAGCCGCATCCACGACGACGCGCGCCGACCCGCAACACCGAGGTACCAACCTGTTTCCTGCTGGCCCGCTTTATTTCAGTGGCGTGTATCTTGGTGATGATCCCGACCCGAATATCCGCTTTCAGCTCTGGCGCGATATCAGCGGACGTTTTGGCGGCGAGCAATGACTGCCCACCGCTCCTGGTGAAGTACCGCAAGCGTTTGATTTTTATCGCCTGATCGGCTGAACTGCATATCTCATAGGGGAAGGTACCACCGCGGCTGTTCCGCGAATGGCGCCCGCGCGGGAGATCTGCAGTCATGCTTCGTACAATCGCGGCTTTTGACCGAATCGGTGAGGAAAACGCCTTCGCCGTGCTCGCTCGTGCCAATGCGCTGGCCGCACAGGGCCGCGACATCATTAATCTCGGCATCGGTCAACCCGACTTCCGGACGCCCGATTTTATCGTCGAAGCGGCCGTGAAGGCGCTGCGCGACGGCCATCACGGTTATACGCCGGCGAACGGGATTCCGCCCTTGCGCGAGGCTGTCGCGGCCGATCTCGCCAAGCGCTTCAAGGTCGAGGTTTCGCCGGACGACGTCATGATCATGCCTGGCGGCAAGCCGACCATGTTCATGTCGATCCTGATGTTCGGCGAGCCGGAGGCGGAGATCATGTATCCCGATCCCGGATTTCCGATCTACCGCTCGATGATCGAATTCACCGGTGCCAAGCCGGTGCCTGTGCCGATCCGCGAAGAGAACAATTTCGCGTTCTCGGCGGAGGAGACGTTGAAGCTGATCACCCCGCGCACACGGCTGTTGATTCTTAACTCACCGGCCAATCCGACCGGCGGCGTTACGCCGAAGGCCGAGGTCGACAAGCTTATCGCCGGCCTGGAGAAATGGCCGGATGTAGCGATCATGTCAGACGAGATCTACGATCACATGGTCTATGACGGTGAGACGCATGTCTGCCTTTTGTCGTATCCGTCGATTCGCGACCGGCTCATTCTGCTCAACGGCTGGTCGAAAACCTATGCCATGACGGGGTGGCGGCTCGGCTATGCCGTATGGCCGGGAAAACTGTACGACTACGCGCGCAAGCTCGCGGTGAACCTTCATTCATGTGTCAACGCTTCGGCGCAATACGCCGGCCTTGCCGCGCTGAGGGGTTCGCAGGACGAAGTGCGCAAGATGGTTGCCGAATTCGACAAGCGGCGGAAGGTCGTGGTCGAGGGGTTGAACAAATTGCCCGGCGTCTCTTGCGCCACGCCCAAGGGCGCGTTCTACACCTTCCCCAACGTTAAGCGTACGGGATGGAAGGCCAAGGCTCTCGCATCATCGCTTCTGGAAGATGCCGGCGTTGCTATCATTGGCGGCCCGGATTTCGGTATCCTCGGCGAGGGTTACGTGCGTTTATCTTATGCCAACTCGACCGAAAACATCTTGAAAGCGCTTAACCGCATGGGCGAGTTCCTGTCGAACAGGAAGGCAGCGTAGCCTCTCGTTTTTTGGACTAGTGCAAGGAAGGACGTTGTGATGCTTGACCGTACATCCGCAGACCGGGGCCTGTCCGAGGAACAACGGATGATGCGGCAAAGTTGCCGTGATTTTGTCGATGAGGTGGTCCTGCCATTCATCAAGCAGAATTGGAAGCTCGAATGGTCGATGGTTCCGGAAGATCGACTTCCACTGCGCATTTTGGAAGAAGCTGAAAAAATCGGCATTCGCACCCTCGGCGTGCCGGAAGAGTTCGGCGGTGTGGAACTCGAGAAAGGCACCGAGGTCAAAACTTTCGCACTCGTCGCGGAGGAGGTTGCCCGCGGCGATTCAGGCCTCGCCGACAAGATGGTGCAGAACTGGAAAGTTTCGGTGCTGCTGCGTCAGTTCGCTCCAAAGCATCTGCAGGAAAAATGGTTCAAGCGCCTTGTCGCCGAGCCGCAGTTTCTGATGGCGCATTGCCTGACTGAGCCGCGCGGCGCCTCCGACCGCTGGCTTCCCTACAACGTGCCGGAAGCGGCGATGCAGACCAAGGCGGTCAAGACCAATGGCGGCTGGGTCATCAATGGCCGCAAGCAGTTCATCTCCAACGGCTACGACGCCAGCCTCTACGTGGTCTATGCCAACACGAATCAAAAGGTCGGCATGCTGCAGGGCACATCATCGTTCCTGGTACCACGGGAAACCAAAGGCTTCACGGTCGCGCGCTGCAATGAGACGCTCGGCTGCCGCTTCATGAACAATGGCGAGATGGTGTTCGAGGACATGTTCGTGCCCGACGATCATCTGCTGGTGGAGAACAGTGCGCTTGGTTCGGCCGGCGTTTATTTCCGTCCCGGAAAGATCATCCAGGCCGCCAAGAATCTCGGTGTCGGTGTCCGGGCTTTCGAGGCGACCGCGGATTATGTGCAGAATTACGTGCAGGGTGGCCGAATCCTGATCAAGCATCAGGCGGTCGCATTGCGACTCGCCGACATGGCGACGCGCATCGAGGCGGTGCGGGCGTTGCTCGGTCGCGCCTCGCAAGCGGTCGATGACAATGCGCCGGATGCCGAGGTGCTCGTCAACATGGCCAAAATGTTTGCCTCCGAGGAAATCATGAAGGTGGCGCAACATGCGGTCGAACTGCATGGCGGCAACGGCATCATGCTCGACTTCGGCATTGAGAAGGTGCTGCGCGACGCGGTGATCTTTATGCACATGGATGCAACGGTCGACATATCCAAGTTCAAGATCATCAAGAGCCTGTTCCCGGAAACGGCGGGAAAGTACGCCGGCCCCGAAGACTAGGTCGCACGGCCTTTATCGGGTCGCGACGATGACATTCCATGGTGTCTGCGGTTCGGGACGCGCGATCAGTATGTCCCTGAAACCTGCCTTCGTGAGCGCGCCGACAACTTCAAGCGGCGCGCGCGTCGTGAAGATGTCTTCAGGCATCCCCATGGGGTCCATCCGCTCGTTCGGGAGAAAACCGACAGCGACGCAGCCTCGTGGCTTGAGAACCCGATAGATCTCGGCAAAGCCTGCCTCGAGGGAGGACCAGAAATAGACCGTGTTGACCGTGCAGACTTTGTCAAACGCCGCCGTATTGAACGGGAGCGATTCGACGTCGCCCTGTCGAAAATCCGCCCGACCCGTCCTTACCTGTTTGGAGAAGCGACGCTGCGCCCAGCCGATGACATCGTCCGAGCGATCGACACCGGCAATGAATGCCGCAGCATCCATCAAGGATGGCAGTGTGACGCCGCCGCCGAAGCCGATTTCGAGCACGCGATCTGAAGGCTCAAGCTTGAGCTGGCGTACGGCGAAGGCATTCATCCGTGCGTTGTGACGGTTCATCATGAGCCGGATCACGGCTCCCATGAATCCACTCGGGCGTGAAAGCTGCCTTGCGATGAATCGGGGTGCCATCGATCAAATCCCGAAGCCATAACGTGGAACGCTGGCTTTGTATTCTCGATAGCTGTCTCCGAATTTTTGCTCGAGATATTTCTCCTCGCGGTGCACGACGCCGAAATGCAGGATCAGCAGAGCCGGTGCCATGAGCAGCACCAACCAATCGAGCGCAAATATGAAGGCGATACCGATCATGACCGCCGCGCCGCCGGTATAAAGGGGGTTACGCGTCCATTCATAGACGCCATTCGTTGCAAGGGCGGTTGTGGGACGCAGCGGGCTGACATTGGTGCCGAGGCGCGTCAGCGTTCGTCTTCCCGCGGCCGCCAGTGAAACGCCGGCCAGGACCAGGACGCAGCCGATGGTGATCCGCCAGCCATGGCTCATATTTGCAAGTGCGCCGAGCGGCCACAGCCATTGCAGCATGCAGGCAAGCACCAGGACTGTGGCAAGAATGACTGGCGGGAAAACGATGACGTTTGGATGATTCTGCAAAGATTTTGACATGGCTTGCATCCTCTGCAATTGTCTCCAGTGGAGACTTATGGCAGTCCGCTGCTGGCGGTCAAGGAATGGCAGCCATGCGAGCGCTGCCTAGCGGGCAATCGTGTATGGCGGCACGCCTGGGGACACAGATGGCGTCCAAATGGAAGAAAACGCGTAAGACCTTTCGTCACGGGAATCTGGCGGAGGCCTTGATCGATGCTGCAGCCGCGCGGCTCGAGGCGGATGGCGCCGAGGCGCTCAGCCTGCGCGAGCTTGCGCGAGATGCCGGCGTGAATCATCGCGCCGTCTATCGGCATTTCCCCGACAAATTGTCCTTACTGGCGCAGGTCGCCGAGGAGGGCTGGCGGCGGATGGAGCGACGCGTCAGGCAGCAAATTGCCGGGAAACCGGCCGGCGAACAAATACTTGTCGCAGCCGGCATCGGGTTCTTCTTGTTCGCACGTGACAATCCGAATCTGTTCGGCCTGATGGCCGGCCCCCGCGTCAACCTGAAAGGGGCGTTTCCGGGCCTGGAGGCGGCAATGGCCGAGACCATGGCGATGTTCCGCCAACCCTTCATCGATAGTGGCATCGAGCCCGGACTTGGGCGCGTCCGCACGGCGCTGTTCGTGTCGGCGTTGCAAGGCGTCACGACCCAGATTCTGCACGGCAGACTTCATGTCTCGCGCGCGAAGGCCAGGGATTTCGTCGCAGAGACGTGCCGCATGTTGTTCAAAGGACTACGCGAGGAGAGGTGAGGTGCGATTAGCGCCGCAGGGCGAACTGGAAACCCACCAGCACGACCAGCATGCCGACGAATTGCGCCAGACTTGGCACCACGCCGAGCGCAAGAAACCCGATGATCGCGCCGAACACCGGCACCAGAGCCGGGAAAGTTGCAGCGCGTCCACCGCCGAGCGCGATCACGGCATGGGCGAACAGGTAGATGGGCAACGATCCGGCGAGGCCGCCCTGCACGACAGCCTGTAGAAGATTTTCGAAAAGGCTTTGCCGTGCCAACCCGCTCACGCCGTAGATAAAAAGGTAGATCGGAGCGAGCACGATCAGTGAGACGGCTCCGACCGCCATGACTGCACGCGTGCCCGGCACGTTCCAAAGCCGCAGCAATGTACCGAATGTCGCCCAGAAGAACCCTGCGGTGGCAAACAGGAGATCGCCCCCGACACCGGCGCCGCCGATCGTCGCAAGTGATTCAGCGCCGAACATCAGCAGGCCGACAATGATGATCGCGCCGCCGATGACGCGTTGAAAGGTCGCCTTTTCGTGAAGGACCAGTGAAGCCAGGACGAGGCCCGACAGCGCCGCACAGGCGGGTTGAATGGTGGTACCATGGCCGAGCGGCACGAGAATGAAGCCGCTATAGGCGAGCAGCGACTGCGGTGGCCCGGACAGAACGGTCATCACAAATCCGCGCCCCCAACCGATGCCGCTCAGGTTACGCAAGCCCTCACGCACAATCAGCGGCAGCATCAGCAGGCCAGACCAAAAGAAGCGATGAAACGCGAGATCGGCGGGCAAAAAGCCGATCTGGATGCCGTGCTTTGCAACAACGAAACCTGCCGCCCACGCCAAGGCTGCCAGCGTGCCGCACACGATGCCGATGATCATTGTTGGCCTATGTACTTTTTCGGGCGCGGCCATGGGCTCCAAGCGGTTCAAAGCAAGCAGGGTGACTTCGGTACGGCTGATACTCTAGGATCGCCGGCCAAGTCCAATTGCCAATCAACAACACTCACTTCACCGGGATGGAAAGCTCATGGCGAAGTCGCGAAAAGTCATCATTACCTGTGCTGTTACCGGCTCGATTCATACGCCCTCGATGTCCCCGCATCTGCCGGTCACGGCTCAGGAGATCGCGGATGCAGCCATCGGGGCGGCCGAGGCCGGCGCGGCCATCGTGCACCTGCATGCGCGCAATCCGCAGGATGGCCGTCCAGACCAGACGCCCGACGCTTTCGCTCCATTCCTCAAGGTGATCAAGCAGCGCTCCAATGTGGTGGTGAACATCACGACCGGTGGTGCGCCGACCATGACGGCCGAAGAGCGGGTGCGGCCGGCCGCGACATTCAAGCCCGAAGTGGCCTCGCTCAACATGGGGACGATGAATTTCGGCCTTTATCCGATGATCCCGCGTTACAAGGGCAAGTTCAAACACGAGTGGGAGGAGCCGTACCTGGAAAGGTCACGCGCGGGAATGTTCAAAAATACCTTCGCGGACATCGAGTACATCCTCACGACATGCGCAGGGAATGGCACCCGCTTCGAGATCGAGTGCTACGACATCGGCCATCTCTATACGCTGCGGCACTTCCTTGATCGTGGTCTGGTGAAACCGCCGCTCTTCGTGCAATCGGTCTTCGGCATCCTTGGCGGCATCGGACCGCATCCGGAGGACGTCATGATGATGAAGCGCACAGCGGATCGCCTGCTCGGCGACAACTATCATTGGTCGGTGCTCGGCGCGGGCGCCAACCAGATGCGCGTTGCCGCGATCGCTGCCTCCATGGGCGGTAATGTGCGGGTCGGAATGGAGGATTCACTCTGGATCGGTGCCGGAAAGCTCGCTGAATCGAATGCCCAGCAGGTCACCCAGGTGCGCAAGATCCTTGAAGGGCTTGGGCTGGACATCGCCGGCCCTGATGAGGCGCGCGAGATCCTTTCGCTCAAGGGCGGTGACAAGGTGGCGTTTTAACCACCTGCGATCCACCTGCGACGGATTTGCCGTTGCTCTTGCGTGCGCGATTCCGTCCTATGAAGGTGGAGGATTCGCGTAATGGCTTCGCTCGACTCGGTCAGCCTCGCCATATTGCTCGGCAGCCTGCTGGTTCTCGCCGGCATCCTGTCGAGTCTCATCGCCTTGCGATTCGGCGCACCGTTGCTGCTCGTGTTCCTTTTGCTGGGCATGTTGGCCGGCGAGGGGGGCCCGGGTGGCATTAAGTTCGACGACGTCGGAGCGGCCTATACGGTGGGCTCGATTGCCCTGGCGTTGATCCTGTTCGATGGCGGATTGCGCACCCGCCTGGCCAGCCTCCGCAACGTCCTGGCACCCGCGGTCACGTTGGCGACCGTGGGGGTTCTGATTACGGCACTCCTCACTGCACCGGTGGCGAAATTCGTACTCGGCATCGGCTGGATCCCGGCTTTCCTCATGGGAGCGATGGTGGCGTCAACCGACGCGGCCGCGGTCTTCTTCCTCATCAACGCGCGCGGTCTGCGCTTGCGCCCGCGCGTTCGCGCCGTGCTCGAAGTCGAATCCGGTACCAACGATCCCTTCGCGGTGTTTCTTGCCTTGCTGCTGGTAGAGATCCTGCTGGTTGGCGATCAGAGCTGGTCGCACGCAGTGGCGACTTTCCTGCGCGATGCCATCCTGGGCTGTGTCATTGGTCTCGCCGGCGGCCAAGTCATTGCCCTGGTGCTCAACCGGCTCGCATTGGCGCAAGGCCTGCATGCGCCCTTCGTGGCCGTCAGCGCGCTCGTTGTCTTCGCCTTCGCCAACGCAGTGCACACGTCGGGTTTTCTCGCCGTCTATCTTGCCGGACTTGTGGTTGGCAACAAGCAGACGCGTGCACACAACTCCGTTGTGGTCTTCCTCGACGCCGTAACATGGCTGGCGCAAATCGTCATGTTTGTGCTGCTTGGTCTGTTGGCCTGGCCGCATCGCCTGGCCTACAGCCTGTTCGGCGCAATAGCGATCGCCGTGGTCCTCATGGTGATCGCGCGTCCCGTCGCGGTGCTCCTCTGTCTGTGGCCGTTCAATTTTCACTGGAACGAAAAAATATTCATTTCCTGGGTCGGCCTGCGCGGCGCGGTCGGCATTTTTCTTGCCTCGATTCCGTTGCTTGTCGGATTGCCGGGGGCCTATCTCTATTTTGACGTCGCCTTCGTGGTGGTGCTGTCGTCGTTGCTGGTGCAGGGGTGGACCGTGGCTTTGGCCGCGCGCAAGCTCGATATCTCGTTTACCCGTAGCGATCCGCTGCCGCGGCGCATCGAACTCGATCTGCCCGGCCAGCTGGCACGCGAAATTGTTGGCTATCCGGTCCCTGCGAACAGTCCGTACCTGCGTCGCGGACTCATACCGAATTGGGCACGGCCGACACTGGTCATTCGCAATGAGGAAATTCTCACCCCTGCAGAAGCGCATCCGGTGCGCGAAGGAGACTACGTTTATCTTCTGGCGCCGCCGGAAAAGGCGCAGGCCCTCGACCGCTTCTTCGTCAAGCTGCCGCCGCCGACCGCGTTCGATCCGACGCTGCTCGGCGACTTCTTCGTCCCCGGGACTGCGACGCTCGGCGCGCTGGCCGAGATTTACGGCCTGCAGGTTGCCGCCGATCACACCGAGGTAACGCTCGCTGACTATTTCAGCGAGCAACTCCGGCGCCGCGTGAAAACGGGCGACATTGTTGAATTGGGCCCAATTGCACTGCTCGCACACAAGGTTACCGGGGGCCTTGTGACGACAGTCGGCTTGCGGCTCGCCGAGCCGGAATCGTCCGCCACCTGGCGTGGCTACATCAAGGCGCAATGGGACAAGGTGCAGAGATGGCTTGGCTAGAGCGCGCGCCGGGACAACGACGGCACGTGTTGCATTAACCAGGCGCCGCCAAACAGCACCGCCGTCCAGAACAAATCTCCGAGTACGGTCTTGTCGAGGAACGGCAGCGCCGCGATGAAGCACTGCGTCAAGCCCTGCCATGTCAGTGGATACATGCCGCTGAATGCCCAGACGGCCAAATTCGTGGCTGCGAAGAAAATCAGCGAGCACGACAACATTGCCGCGATCACAGGGAACGCACCAGGCCAGCGTCGTATTAACATGCCTGCGAATGCCGGCAGGGTGATCGCGGCGCAGACGACAAGCGTGATTCGCCAGTCATCGCCGGCGAGCGCAACATTGCTTAGCAACACGGCCGCGAACGGTACGATCACGGCCAGTCCCGGGATTCGGAGCATCCGGCCGGCGAACAGCGCGCTGGCGGCAAATGGCCATACACCCGCGGCATGCGGCAGCAGACGAGCGGCCACATCGAAGCCGATCAGAAACGCCACCAGCAGCAAATCCATCCAAAAATCGGCACGGGTCCTGTTCGGCTGCATTGTCGAGGTCCTATACGCTGTTCGGGCGGTTCATAGCACGATCGGGCGCAAATTTACTACCGGCTTTGCAGGGGTTCATTCACGGGCCCAGCGCCCCCGCGTTCCTCGGCCCATTCGGAAATGATTCCGGCCAGCTGATCGAGTCCGTCGGTGAGCGCGGCAGGTCCCGGCTGGAGAATCAGCGTTGATTTGATCTCGCGCAGCCAGCCGCCGCTGACGGCCGGAACTTCAGCAAATCCCGGACGGGCCGTAACCTTGCCTGGGACGAATTTCTTGCCGCACCAGGACCCGATGATGATGTCCGGACGTGCAGCGACAACATCATCGGCGGACACGATGCGGTCCCTGGCGTTCTTGCGCGCAGCCAGCTGCGGAAATACCTCGACGCCGCCGGCGGCTTCGATCAACTCCGAGACCCAGGCAATGCCGGAAATCATCGGCTCATCCCATTCCTCGAAATAAACGCGCGGCCGGCGTGGCAACCGCAGTGCGCGCTCGTGCACGGCATCGACCCGCGCGGCCAGCGAATTTGCCAGCGCGTCGGCTCTCTCAGACGCGTCGACCAGGGCACCGAGCGTGCGGATCATGTCGAAGATACCGCCAACGTCGCGCTGATTGAATGCGTGCACCGCGACGTTATTGCGAATCAGATCGGCGACGATATCGGCCTGCAAATCGGAGAAGGTCAGAACCAGATCGGGCTTGAGGGCGATGATCTTCGGCACGTCGGCCGAGATGAAAGCCGAAACGCGCGGTTTCTCGCGGCGCACCCGCGGCGGTCGCACCGCGTAGCCGGAGACGCCGACGATGCGATAGTCTTCGCCGAGAAGATACAACGTCTCGACGGTTTCCTCGGTCAGGCAGACGATTCGCTCCGGGGGAAACATGCCCTAGGCAAGCACATCGGCATGCGTTGCGTCGAGCAGTTCGACGCCGCCGGTTTGCGCGACTATTCCAGCCTCAAGCCGCACGACGCGGGTTGCGATTCGCCTGACCTCGGCGGCGTCGTGGCTGACATATATGAGCGGTACGTGCGCTTCGTCGCGCAGGCGTTCCAGGTATGGCAGAATCTCGCGTTTGCGCGCGGCATCGAGCGAGGCCAGGGGTTCATCCAGCAACAGCAGTCGCGGGCGCATCAGCAGAGCCCGGCCGACCGCGACGCGCTGACGTTCGCCGCCGGAAAGTTTGCCGGGCCGCCGATCGAGCAAATGGCCGATGTCGAGCAATTCGACCGCGTGACGAAATGCCGTCGGATCAAACGCGTGGCCGCTCATCCAGCGGCCGTAGTCGAGATTTCGCTGCACCGAGAAATGCGGAAACAGCCGGCCTTCCTGGAACACGTAGCCTATGCGCCGCCGCGAGGGCGGCACGTCGACGCGCGCTTTGCTGTCAAAAAGAACATCGTCGTCGAGCACAATGCGACCGCGGTCGGGCGTCAGCAACCCGGCGATCATATTGATGACGCTGGTCTTGCCGGCGCCGGACTGCCCGAACAGGACGGTGGCGCCACTTTCGCTGATGAATGAGACGTTCACCGCGAACGCGCCGAGCTGCTTTGCGGTTTCGACGACGAGCATGGTTACGCCCCGTGGATGCGAGCGGTCGCGCGCCGTGCCAGCCATTCCGCGGCGATCAGGGCGACGAGCGAGATGATCACGGAAACGATGACCAGCTTGAGAGCGTCGGCATCGCCGTTCGGCACCTGCGTCAATGTGTAGATCGCGGCCGAAATGGTCTGCGTTTCACCGGGGATGTTGGAGACGAACGTGATGGTTGCGCCGAATTCGCCGAGTGCGCGGGTAAACGCCAATATTGCACCCGCAATAATACCGGGGAGGGCGAGCGGCAGAGTGATTGTGGCAAAGCGCCAGACTCGATTGGCGCCGAGCGTTGCGGCCGCATCCTCCAGACGCGTATCGATCGCCTCGATCGACAGCCGGATCGCCCGGACCATCAATGGAAAGGCCATTATACCGCAGGCCAGTGCCGCGCCGGTCCAGCGGAACGAAAATACGATACCAAAATGGTCCGCCAGAAAGGCGCCGACCGGAGCGCGGCGGCCGAAGACGATAAGCAGCAGATAGCCGGTCACCACGGGCGGCAGCACAAGCGGCAGAAGGACCATGGCATCGAGCAGGGCTTTGCCCCAGAACTCCTTACGCGCCAGCAACGTTGCAATCGCGATGCCAAACGGCAGAGCAACCACAGTCGACACTGCCGCGACTCGGAGAGACAGTTGGACCGCAGTCCAGTCCTGGGGCGACAGCTCGAACACGCGTCTCGATTCTGCCTACGACACCGGCTTGATCAAGTAACTAAAGCCATATTTTTCGAAGATCGCCTTGGCGGCTGGCGAGCGTAGAAAACTGAAATACTGTCCGACACCTGGCTTCTTGGTGTCGGCCGTCGCGGCCACTGGATAGGTGACCGGTGGATAGGAGTCATCGGGAAAGACGGCGATCGCCTTTACCTTTGGCTCGATCTTGGCGTCAGTCTCATAAACAATGCCAATCGGCGTCTCGCCTCGTGCAACGAACGCGAGCGTTGCCCGGACGTTTTCAGCTTGCGCGAGTTTCGGTTCGGCCGCCGCCCATGCGCCGAGTTTCTCCAGCGCCGCCTTGGCATAAAGCCCGGCGGGAACGGCTTTCACGTCGGCGACCGCGATGCGGCCATCGCCCGCGAGTTTGGCGATATCGAAGCCTTGACCGATGGTCACATTGCCAAGCTTGGAATCCGCCGGCGCTATAAGCACAAGCTTGTTGCCAAGAAGGTTCACGCGCGTATCCGGATTGATCAACTTGCGTTCGGCCACGTAGTCCATCCAGCGAAGGTCGGCGGAAATAAACACATCCGCAGGGGCACCCTGCTCGATCTGCCTGGCAAGCGCGGAGCTCGCTTCGTAGCTTGACACCACCTTGATGCCGGTGGCCTTGGTGAAGGCGGCGTTGCTGTCGTCAAGCGCGTTCCTCAGGGACGCCGCAGCAAACACAGTGATCTGTTCTTGTGCGATCAGCGGTTGCGGGGCGCCGCTCAGTGCGGCCAGAAAGGCAAGCAAGCCGAAAAGCCGTGCAAACATGGCGGTTCTCCTGCGGAGCCCAACAGGCACCGCTTCCAGTGAGGGCTATTTGATCGGAACCGCCGTTCCGGCTTGCGCAGCACGCGCACGGCGCGCTGCAATGCCTAACCCTAGCAAGTCCCGGCGGCCCGGGTAAAGTCTGGCTGCAAGTGAGGGGAAGGGAATGCCGGAAGCGACACCCATTGAAGGCGAGTTCGACTACATCATTGTGGGTGCTGGCTCGGCGGGCTGTGTCCTGGCTAATCGGCTTTCGGCCGATCCCGGCACCCGCGTGCTGCTGCTGGAGGCGGGCGGCAAAGACAACTGGATCTGGTTTCATGTTCCGGTTGGCTATCTTTTTGCCATCGGTGACGCGCGCGCTGACTGGTTGCTCAAGACGGAGGCCGAACCGGGCCTCAATGGCCGGAGTCTTAACTATCCGCGCGGCAAGGTGATCGGCGGCTCTTCGGCGATCAACGGCATGATCTACATGCTCGGTCAGTCCGGTGACTACGATCATTGGCGCCAACTCGGCTTGCCCGGCTGGTCGTGGGACGATGTGCGGCCTTACTTTCGCAGGCATGTCGATCATTTTTTAAAAAGCGAACACCACGCGGCCGGCGGCGAATGGCGGGTCGAGTATCCCCGTCTGACCTGGGAAATTCTCGACGCATTCCGCGCGGCGGCAAACCAATATGGCATCCCGACCGTCGAGGATTTCAACACCGGCGACAACGAGGGCATCTGTTATTTTCACGTCAACCAGAAGCGGGGCCGCCGATGGTCGGCGGCGCGCGGATTTCTCAAGCCGGTGCTGCACCGTAAAAACCTCCAGCTCGAAACCGGCTGTCTGGTTGAGGGATTGGAATTGAATGGCAAGCGGGCGACGGGCGTGCGCTGGCGGCAAAACGGCGAACTGCGCAGCGCGCGTTGCCGTGGCGAGGTGATCCTCGCTGCCGGCGCGATCGGCTCGCCGCACATCATGATGCTTTCCGGCATAGGGCCGGCTGCGGAGCTGTCGCAATTCGGCGTTCCGATCACGCTCGACAAGCCGGGGGTCGGCGCCAACCTGCACGATCATTTGCAGCTGCGCATGATCTTCAAGGTGACCGGCGTGAAGACCTTGAACGAGACTTACGCGAAACTGTTCAACCGGCTGGGCATGGGTATCAATTATGCGTTGCGTCGACGGGGACCGATGACGATGGCGCCGTCGCAGCTTGGCGCCTTCACAAAGTCGGATCGGTCGCAGGCGACCGCTAATATTCAGTATCACGTGCAGCCGCTGTCGCTCGACAAGTTCGGGGAGCCGCTGCATCCGTTTCCGGCCTTCACGGCAAGCGTCACCAACGTACGGCCCACCAGCCGAGGGTCCCTGACGCTCAAGTCGAAGGACCCGTCGCAGGCGCCCGCCATCAGCCCGAACTATCTGGCAACCCCGGAGGATCGGCGCGTCGCTGCCGATTCAATCCGTGTCACGCGCAGGATTGTGACGCAGCCGGCACTGCGAAAATATTCCCCGGTTGAGTACCTGCCCGGAGCATCTGCGCACGATGACGACGAGGCCGGCCTGGTCAAAGCCGCCGGGGACATCGGTACGACGATATTCCATCCCGTCGGTACCGCGCGCATGGGCCGCGACGACGATGCCCGCGCGGTCGTGGACGCGCGCTTGCGGGTGATCGGCATCGACCGCCTGCGCGTGGTGGATGCCTCCGTGATGCCGTCGATCACGTCCGGCAACACCAATTCGCCGACCATGATGATAGCGGAAAAGGGTTCGGCGATGATTTTAGGGGATCGAAAGGGTCTATAATTGAACCGCGGATCAATGGAGGGGTGTCATGAATCTCGTGGAGCGAATCAAGGGGATCCTGCTGCAACCAAAATCGGAATGGCCGGCGATCGAGGGTGAGCCAGGCGATACCGGTTATCTGCTTTCGAATTATGTGGCCATTGTCGCCGCCATTCCGGCGGTTTGCACGTTCATCGGGACGTCGATTATCGGCGCCGGCGGGTTTCGCCTCGGTCTTGGCGTCGGCATTGTACGAGCGATTGTTGTTTATGTTCTCTCGTTGGTCGGGGTATTTGTCGTTGCCTACATCATCGATTTTCTTGCCGGTACGTTTGGCGCGCGGAAGAATTTCGGCAACGCGATGAGGGTGTCGGCCTATGCGCCGACGGCTGCCTGGCTCGCGGGCGTGTTCAACCTCATTCCGGCGCTGGCCTTTCTGGGCATCCTTGGCCTGTACAGCCTCTATCTGCTGTACACCGGCATCGTCGCCCTGATGAGGCCCCCGGCAGACAAGGCAGTGGTCTACACGATCGCCGTTATCGTCTGCGCGATCATCGTCTGGGTCATCATTTTTGGAATCACGGCGCTGCTGTTCGGGATGTAGCGCAGATCAGGGCAACGCCTTGAGATGGCGGATCGGACGGCCGGGCGCAACGGCCTGAGCCGCCGCGACGATGGCATTGGCATCGATGCCGTAATGCCGGTAGAGCTCGGCGAGCGATCCGGTCTGGCCGAAGTGCTCGACGCCAAGAGGGCGCACGCGATGGCCGGCAACCGCGCCAAGCCATGCGAGTGTCGCTGGGTGGCCGTCGAGCACGGTGACGATCCCGCAATGCGCCGGCACGTCGCCAAGCAGCCGCTCGATGTGCGAGCGTGCGTGCACCAGACCGCGCTCACGCGCTCGTTGGGCAGCGGTCCAGCCAGCATTGAGCCGGTCGGCGGAAGTGATCGCTAGCAAGCCGACGTCGCGACGATCCTCCGCCATCAGGCCGACGGCCTCGATTGCCTCGGGCGCGACCGCACCGGTGTAGGCGACAAGCACCTGGCAATTGGGCCCCGGCTTGCGATGCCAATAGGCGCCATCGACGATCTGCTGGCGCAGCTCCGGCGTCATTGTGCGCTGGATTTGTTCCACCGGCCGCGTCGATAAGCGCAGATAAACCGACCCGCCTGTCTCGTCGCGCAGCCAGTTTTGTTCGGACGGCGCCGCGTCGCCGTCCTTCTGCATATAGGAGAAGGCCCACCTCATGATGGCCGCGAGCTCGTCCACGTAGGCCGGCTCGAAGCTGGCGAGGCCGTCCTGGGCCAACCCGATCAGCGGCTCCGCGATCGATTGATGCGCGCCGCCTTCGCCCGCCAACGTGATGCCGGAGGGTGTCGCCACCAGCATGAAGCGCGCGTCCTGATAGCAAGCGTAATTGAGCGCATCGAGGCCACGCGCAATGAAGGGATCGTACAAGGTGCCAATCGGCAGCAGGCGCTCGCCGTTGATGGTGTGGGACAGGCCCAGCGCCGACAGCAAAGTGAACAGGTTCATCTCGGCGATGCCAAGCTCGATATGCTGACCCTTGGGCGAAAACTCCCAATTGAATGTCGAGGGAATGTGCTCGCTTTTGAACGTATCGGCCATCGCCTGCCGCGCGAATAATCCGCGCCTGTTCACCCAGGGCCCCAGATTGGTGGAGACAGTCACATCGGGTGATGTGGTGACGATGTGACGAGCGAAATTGCTGTCCTCTCTGCCGATCTCATTGAGGATCGCGCCGAAGCCTGTTTGCGTGGACATGACCGGCTGAATCGTGACCGGCAGGCTGTCCGGCACGTCGAGCGTGGGCGCGCCAAGACGGCGTGCACCGCCGGAGGAAAACGGTACGCGATCAAGGAATGACTGCAGTTGATCGGTCGCGAGTGACAGGCCTTCGAATTTGTCCCATTCGTGCCCCGGCCGCACGCCCATGGCTTGGCGAAACGTCTCCATCTGCTGCGGCGTCATCAGGTCGGCGTGGTTGTCCTTGTGTCCGGCGAAGGGCAGCCCGAAGCCCTTTACCGTGTAGCAGATGAAGCAGGTCGGCTTTTCAGAATCAGCGTTGTGGAATGCCTCGAGCACGGATGGCAGGTCGTGCCCGCCTAGATTGTTCATCAACGCGGCGAGCCGGTCGTCACTCCGCCTTTCGATCAGCCTGCTGACGTCGCCCTGGTCGCCGATTTCGTCATTCAGTCGCTTGCGCCAGGCCGCGCCACCAGCGAACACCAGGGCCGAATAAAGCTGGTTCGGGCAATTGTCGATCCAGCGGCGCAGCGTCTCACCGCCCGGCTCCTTGAAAGCTGCCTGCTGAAGCGAGCCATATTTCACAATGACAACGTTCCAGCCGAAGTTCTGGAAAAGCTGTTCGTACCGGGCCCAAAGGCCTTCGCGCACGACCGCATCGAGGCTTTGACGGTTGTAGTCGATGATCCACCAGCAATTGCGCAGACCCTGTTTCCAGCCCTCCAGCAGCGCCTCGAAGATATTGCCTTCGTCGAGTTCGGCGTCGCCGACCAGCGCGACCATACGGCCTTCCGGCCGGTCGAGGCTCCAACCATGCGCGCGGACGTAATCCTGCGTGAGCGATGAAAACAGAGTCTGTGCGACGCCCAGGCCGACGGAGCCGGTAGAGAAATCGACGTCATCGGCGTCCTTGGTTCGCGAGGGATAGCTCTGTGCGCCCTTGTAGCCGCGGAAGGCTTCCAGCCGCTCGCGCGTCTGGTTGCCGAGCAGATACTGGATGGCGTGGAAGATCGGGCTCGCGTGCGGCTTCACCGCGACCCGATCCTGCGGCCGCAGGACGTCCAGATAGAGCGCGGTCATGATCGTCGCGAGCGATGCACTCGAAGCCTGATGACCGCCAACCTTCAAACCGTCCGAGCTCTCGCGCAGGTGGTTGGCGTTGTGAATCATCCAGCTCGCGAGCCAAAGTATCTTGCGCTCGAGTGCGGCAAGAACCTGCAGATCATCGGGCTTTGTTGTCGTGTTCTTGGGCATCGGCGTTTGGCGTTCGCCCCGGACAATCAGTGCTTGTCGTTGGCCAGGCTAGAGTTTTTGTCCGGCGATTCGAGGACGGTTTTGCAGGCGGGCGGCAAGTCGGAGAGCATCACCGGCTTCGGCGGTTTTGACGGGGGTTCCGGCTTGGCGATCTGCGGGCGAAGGACCTTGTCGGAGAACCAGAAATTGAGTTCCTTGGCGCTGCAGCCGTCATCGCCCGCGACCGGCGGTTGCGCGCGGCAGTTCGGCGAATCGGCCGGGCAGCGAAGCCGCACGTGGATGTGGTCGTGATGGCCGTACCAGGGCCTCACCTTTGCCATCCAGGCGAGATCACGAGATTTGTCTTCGACCCGGCACAATTCCTTCTTGATCGCGGCGTTCACCAGCACGCGCTCGACGCCGGGCTGTTGGGCGGCGGTCTTGATGAAAGCGACGTGCTGCGGTGTCCAGGTCTTCGGATTGAGATGCTTCCAGTCGTCGGAGACGAGATTGATGGCCGAAATCTTGTCTCGCTCTTCCTTGGTCAATTCATGATCCGGCATCGGCATGAACCAGATGTCGACATCAAGGCCGATCTGGTGACTGGCGTGATCGGAGGGCGATGGCCCGCCACGGGGCTGCGACAGGTCGCCGACCAGGACGCCATTCCAGCCGGTCGCCTTGGCGGCGAGCGGCGCGAATTTCTCCAGGAAATTGATCAGGCTGGGATGCCCCCAATAGCGGTTGCGCGAAAGGCGCATGACCTGCCAGGTGGGCCCGTTGGCCGGGAACTCGACAGCACCGGAGAGACAGCCGCGCGGATAGTAGCCAATTGCCACCGCCTTCCCCAGTGACGGCAATTTCTTTTCGCCGAAAAGCTGTTTTGCCGGAAGCTTTTTTTCTTTTTCCTGCTCCGTCATCGCCGGCTTTTGCGGCGGCAGGGGTGCGGGCGCCGCTGCTGCCGGTGTCTGTGCATTGGCGGAGCCAAAGGTACCGGCGGCAACTGCAAGGGACAAAACAATCGGGGTCACGATTCGCGCGAACATTGCGTCTCCGATCTAACGGTTCCGTCTTCGCCCGTCAGGAGTCTAGCACACCTGAGACAAAAATACGGCCCGGAAGTCGGATGCAGTTACCGCGCTAGACGTCGACCTTCAGCGCCGCGATGAACGCTTCCTGCGGAATATCAACCTTGCCGAATTGCCGCATGCGTTTCTTGCCTTCCTTCTGCTTGTCCAGAAGTTTCCGCTTGCGGGTCGCATCGCCGCCGTAGCATTTCGCGGTAACGTCCTTGCGGAAGGCGCGCACGGTTTCGCGGGCGATGATCTTGCCGCCAATTGCGGCCTGGATCGGCACCTGGAACATATGCGGCGGGATCAGCTCCTTGAGCTTCTCCGCCATGGCGCGGCCACGTGATTCAGCGCGGGTGCGGTGTACGAGCATGGCGAGCGCGTCGACGGGCTCGCCGTTGACCAGCATCTGCAATTTTACCAGATCAGCCGGCTTATAATCGGTGAGGTGGTAGTCGAACGAGGCGTAGCCGCGCGAAACCGACTTCAGGCGGTCGTAGAAGTCGAACACCACTTCGTTGAGCGGCAGATCGTATTTCACCATAGCGCGGTTGCCCACATAGGTGAGCTCCTTTTGCTCGCCACGGCGATCCTGGCAAAGCTTGAGTACCGAACCGAGATACTCGTCAGGCGTCAGGATGGTCGCCTCGATCCACGGTTCCTGCATTTCCTCGATATGGTTCGGCTCCGGCATGTCGACAGGATTGTGAATCTCAAGTTCCGTGCCGGTGGTGAGCTTGATTTTGTAGATGACCGAAGGCGCCGTTGCGATCAGATCGAGGTTGAATTCGCGCGACAGGCGCTCCTGGATTATCTCCAGGTGCAGCAGGCCGAGGAAACCGCAACGGAAACCGAAGCCAAGTGCGGCCGAAGTCTCCATTTCGTAGGTGAAGCTTGCATCATTGAGCCGCAGCCGGCCCATGGCCGCGCGCAAATCCTCGAACTGCGCGGCATCGACCGGGAAAAGGCCGCAGAACACGACCGGGATTGCAGGGCGGAAGCCGGGCAGAGGCTCATCCACCGGATTGCGCTCGTCGGTGACGGTGTCGCCGACGCGCGTGTCCGCCACCTCTTTGATCGAGGCAGTGAGCATGCCGATCTCGCCGGGGCCGAGTTCGTCGACTTGCGCGAGCTTGGGCGTGAACACGCCAACGCGGTCAACTTCATACGCCGCGTCGATGCCAATCATGCGGATGCGCTGGCCCTTCCTGAGCACGCCGTCGACAACGCGCACCAGCACCACCACGCCGAGGTAGACGTCGTACCAGCTGTCCACCAGAAGGGCCTTGAGCGGCGCGCCGCGATCGCCCTTCGGCGGCGGCAGGCGAGTGACGATCGCTTCCAGAACTTCCGGAACGTTCAGGCCGGTCTTTGCGGAAATCTCGATGGCGTTGCTGGCGTCGAGCCCAATGACGTCCTCGATCTGCTGCTTGACCTTGGCAGGTTCGGCGGCGGGCAAGTCAACCTTGTTGAGCACCGGCACAATCTCGTGACCGTTGTCGATCGCCTGGTAAACGTTCGCCAATGTCTGCGCTTCGACTCCCTGGCTGGCATCAACCACCAGCAACGAACCCTCGCAGGCGGCGAGCGAACGGTTGACTTCGTAGGCGAAGTCGACGTGTCCGGGGGTGTCGATCAGATTGAGGACATAGTTCTTGCCGTCGCGTGCCTTGTAGTTGAGCCGTACGGTCTGCGCCTTGATGGTAATGCCGCGCTCGCGCTCGATGTCCATGGAATCGAGCACTTGCTCCTTCATCTCGCGCTCTTCGAGTCCCCCGGTGAGCTGGATCAACCGGTCGGCAAGCGTCGATTTCCCGTGGTCGATATGCGCGACGATGGAGAAATTGCGGATATTCAGGATGGGGGACGTCGTCATGGCGGCGAGATAACACCCGCGGTGAGGTCCTTCAAGCGCGACAGGCTGGTTAGCCGCTGAAAGTGGCCCAAAAGCGCACATGCCCGGCGCAAGGCCGGGCATGTCGATGCTCAGTGGCATGAACACTAGTAGCGGTAATGATCGCTCTTGAACGGGCCGTCCTTCGGCACGCCGATATAGTTGGCCTGATCGGGACGCAGTTCGGTCAGCTTCACGCCGATTTTGGCAAGATGCAGCCGCGCAACCTTTTCGTCGAGTGTCTTCGGCAACACATAGACCTTCTTCTGGTACTTGCCCTGGTTGGCGAATAATTCGATCTGCGCCAGCGTCTGGTTGGTGAACGACGCCGACATCACGAAGCTTGGATGGCCCATCGCATTGCCGAGATTCACCAGCCGGCCTTCCGACAACAGGATGATGCGGTGCTTGTCTGGAAACTCGATCTCGTCGACCTGCGGCTTGATGTTGGTCCACTTCAGGTTCTTCAGATGCGAGATCTGGATCTCGTTGTCGAAGTGGCCGATGTTGCAGACGATGGCGCGATCCTTCATCGCGCGCATATGCTCGATCGTGATGATGTCCTTGTTGCCGGTGGCGGTGACGAAGATGTCGGCACGCGGAGCGGCGTCTTCCATGGTGGTGACTTCGTAGCCTTCCATCGCGGCCTGCAGCGCGCAGATCGGATCGACTTCGGACACCATCACGCGGCAGCCGGCCTGCCGCAGCGACGCCGCCGAGCCCTTGCCGACGTCGCCAAAGCCCGCGACCATCGCCACCTTGCCCGACATCATCACGTCGGTGCCGCGGCGGATGCCATCGACCAGCGATTCACGGCAGCCATAGAGGTTGTCGAATTTCGACTTGGTCACGCTGTCATTGACGTTGATCGCCGGGAACAGGAGCTTGCCGGCCTTTTCCATGTCATAGAGCCGGTGCACACCGGTGGTGGTTTCCTCGGAGACGCCCTTGATGCTCCTGGCGAGCTCAGCGAACCAGCCTTTCGGCTTTTCCTTCAACATACGCTTGATCAGCGCGAAGAAGACCTCTTCCTCTTCACTGTTGTGCTGATCGAGGAACGTCGTGTCGCCGTTCTCGGCACGCAGGCCTAGATGCACGAACATCGTAGCGTCGCCGCCATCGTCGAGGATCATGTTGGGTGTGCCGCCGCCGTGCCATTCGAACAGCTTGGCGGTGTAGTCCCAGTAGTCCTTCAGGCTTTCGCCCTTGATCGCAAACACGGGAATGCCAGCGGCGGCGATCGCCGCTGCGGCGTGGTCCTGAGTTGAATAAATGTTGCAGGAAACC
>DASYSQ010000111.1:0-1803 GCA_036003145.1 Pseudolabrys sp. | reverse complement strand
TGACGCGACTTGCCTGCGTTTGGCGAAGGCGCTCGCCCATGCCAAGGTCGAAGGGCAGCACCGCTATCTTTTGCGCGCCTCGCGCGGCGGCAGCGACGTGCGCCAGGACATCTTGGGGCCACTGGAAAGCATTCAGGATGCGTTGAGAAAAATCCCGAATGTAAGCGATCGCGACAGTCTTCGCGGTCATGAAGGCGCAGCGGCGGTCAATTATTTCGTGCTTGTTTAGCGTCGACTTGCCCACGGTCGTACAAATCGCGATAATCTCGTACAGCTGACAAGGCCGTCGCTGACGAGGTCCGCATGGATGCTCCTTCCCACGAACAACTGCTCCGCGAGAATCAGCATCTCCGCGATGAAAATACGCAGCTCAAAAAGCGCATCGAAGAACTCGAACGTTCCGCAAAACGACAGGCCGCTCCTTTCTCCAAGGGCAAGCCCAAGAAGAAGCCGAAAAAGCCGGGACGCAAAGCGGGCGATCAACATGGCCAGCACGCCCATCGCGAAGTGCCGCCACCGGAACGCGTCGATGAAAAACTCGATGCGCCGTTACCCGAGCAGTGTCCCGATTGCGGCGGCAAGGTCGTCGAAGACCGTCTCGATCAGCAGTTTCAGACCGAGATTCCGCGTCAGCCCATCGTGCGCGAATTCAAAATTCACTGCGGCCATTGCCAAAAATGTGGCAAGCATCTGCGTGGCCAACATCCGTTACAAACGTCCGCTGCGACCGGCGCCGCCCAGAGTCAACTCGGCGCCGACGCCCAGGCCGCCATCGTTTACCTCAACAAGCGTGCCGGCATGTCCCACGGAAAAGTCGCCGACACTTTCGATAAGGTCTTTGGCATCGACATCAGCCGTGGGGCTTGTGCCCAGGTCGTGATGCGGGCCGGCAACATCCTCCAACCGATTTACGAGCAGATCAAAAAGCGGATCATCACCGCCGAACATCTGACTCCGGATGAAACCGGTTGGCGTATCGGAGGGCACCCCGCCTGGCTCCACGGTTGGGTCGCTGGTGATGGCACCACCTGCTACACCATCGACCCGCAACGCAGTGCCGATGTCTTGGAAAAAGTCATCGGCATCGACTGGTCGGGCAGCATGACTCACGATGGTTTCTCGTCCTACGAGCGTTTCGAGGACACAGTCCATCAACAATGCGTCGACCATGCGTTGCGGCGTGCGCGCTCATTAGTTGACAAGCAGCCCGGCGCGGCCAAAATCTTCCCGCAGCAGGTGATCGACCTGTTCACCGAAGCGCTGCGCCTGCGTGATCGCTTCGAAATCAGCAACCCAGATGCGGACCGCCGCGGCCAGGCCTACGAGGACTTTGTCGAGCGTCTGTGCGATCTGACGGTGCGACCCCGCGTGAATGACTCCAACGCGCGTTTCGCGAAGCACCTGTACAATCATGCCTCCGCATGGTTCATGTTTCTGCTCGACCCGACGATTCCGGCCACCAACCATCGAGCCGAACAAGCCCTCAAGACGCCGATCGTCAATCGCAAAGTCTGGGGCGGCAACCGTACCCACGCCGGTGGCCATGCTCAGGCCGTCATCTGCTCCGTGCTGGAAACCTGCAAGAACAAGGCCATCGACGCCTTCGCATTCCTCAGCAACGCCTTCCGCGGCGCCGACAATCCTCTTTTCGCTTGAACCTTCGGTCAGGCCGCTAAACAATCACAATCATGCCAGCTGTCTCTTGTCTTTTTCGTGGCAATAACTTTTGCGCAACCACTTCCCCTGTGGCCACATTCAAGGCCGCGAAGAACCGTGCTTCCAACGAGGTCAAGTCCGCGAATG
>DASYSQ010000110.1:0-2592 GCA_036003145.1 Pseudolabrys sp. | reverse complement strand
TTTTGAGCCACCAAGCCGCACGCTTCACCCAGCCCGCAAGCGTCGCCCGGTCGAGATGGACGCCCTGGCCGGCCAAAATCTGCACCTGCCGGTACAGATGCGCTGATCGGGCTCGCAGCAACGACTTGGGGACCATTTGGGAGGACACTTGTCAGTCCGATTAGCAAAGGAGCTCACCGCCATGCAATTCTTCGTTGGAATCGACGTGTCACTCGAATCATCTAGTATCTGCGTCATTGATGAGCGCGGTATCATAATCAAGGAAGGAAAGGTTGAGAGTGATCCGCAGAGCGTTGCGAAGTTCATACGACACAAGGGACGTAAGATTGAGCACGTCGGCCTCGAAGCGGGGCAGCTCTCGGAATGGCTCTTCGTTGGTTTGAGTAAAGAAGGCTTCAAGGTCTCGGTTCTTGAATCCCGCCACGTCAGGGCTGCCTTCGCCGCGATGAGAGTCAAGACGGACCGTAACGATGCTCGCGGCATCGCCCAGCTCATTCGACTTGGCTGGTTCAAATCGGTTCACGTCAAAACGCTGAATGCGCGCGAGACCAGGGCCACTCTCAACGCGCGACAATTCCTGGTAGACAAAATAACTGCCATCGAGAACACGATACGATCTTCGCTACGCAACTTCGGTCTGAAGATGGGCCAGGTCACTCGGCGCGGTTTTGCTCCACGCGCACGAGAGCTCGCCGACGGCTCTTCCTGTCTACAACTTGTCACCGGGTCTCTGCTCAAGGTGCGCGAGACTTTGCTCGACGAGCTCAAGAAGCTTGATCGCAAGCTGATTGATGCCGCGCGAGCCGATCCGGTGACACAGATGCTAATGACGGCGCCAGGCGTCGGCACTATCGTAGCGCTCACCTTCCGTAACGCGGTGGACGACCCGGGACGGTTCGCAAAAGTAAAGTCGATTGGACCATGGCTTGGCCTGACGCCTCGCCGCTATCAATCCGGCGAAACCGATCGAACCGGTCATGTGACAAAGGCCGGCGACCTCGGGACACGAACGGCATTGTACGAGGCAGCAACCACGTTACTCGGCCGGAACGGAGGATGGTCGACACTCAAGCGGTGGGGCCTCCACATCGCTGCTCGACATGGGATCAAGAAGGCCCGTGTTGCTGTCGCACGAAAGCTCGCTGTTATTCTGCTCTGCATGTGGCAGAGCAATTGCCCATTCCGATGGTCGAACCAAGGCGCCGTAGCATGACATACATGCAAGGCTCGCACACAAGCTCGCTCTGGTTCACCAAGGGGATGACCGCCACCCCTGTCGCCATCGTCGCTCGCCTAAACTGGCGAGCGAGCGACGGTGGCTCCGAGGGGATGGCTTCGAGCATCTACCCCTAACGTTTTTGGGAGGTCATTGCCAACACCGAGGTCCCGAGCAGGGACGAGGTTGAATGAGGCCGCATCTGCCGCAGTAGCTTCGAGCACGGGGTAGAGATTTTGTCCCATTCACCCTTTCTTAGATCGCATCATGTGGCGGTTTACACCGACCACGGACAGAAGCTTGGCCCTGCTCGTTGACCTGCTGGTATTGACAACAACCGCCCGATCACAGAAGCGGCAAATGCCAAGCATATTTGGCAACCAGGACAGAGGCCACCATCGCCTCGGTCGGCAGCCCGCCCTTGATCAGCCGTTCCGGCGCTGGTGCCTGGACCACGCCCTGTTCGCAGGTCCGGCAGGCGTATTGGGGACGATGCGTCACGATCACCCGATATTGGGCGGGGATGACGTCGAGACGCTCGGCGGTGTCCTCCCCGATGACGTGCATTGCGCCATGACAGCATGGACACGCGGCAATCTCGGGTGCGAGCGTGACGTGGATGCGGGGAAGATGGGCCGGCAGCGATCCGCGGTTGGCGCACCGTTTCTTCCTCTGGGCACCGGCCGTGGTTTCCGCCGTGTCTTTCTTGTCCTCTTGCGCATCCTGCTCGGCGATCGTCGTCTCGATATCCTCCAACGCTAATTGCATCTGCTCGTGATCAAGCCGTTCGGACCGCCGCCCAAACTGCGCGCGCTGAAGCTGCCTCAAGAGGTGGTGAAGCCGATCGTTCTGCTCCCTCACGCGCCGGCATTCTTCAATCGCCGCGTCGCGCTCGCTCGACAAACAGCTCACCAGCGCCCGCAAGGCGTCGAGATCATCCGGGAGGGCATCGATCGGCATCATCGATACTTGAATCAGATTCGTGCATGTTTTGATATCCAACACGCAATCTTGATTCAATAATCGCAGCTCTCACGAGGTCGCTGTCGGCCGCGCAACATCCCGTGCCTGCAGACGCGACCAATCCATCCCGTCAACGAGTGCCGCAAGTTGCGGCGCCGTCAGCCGCATCACGCCTTCACTCACCGGTGGCCACCTGAAGGCGCCATGCTCCAGCCGTTTCCAGAACAGAACTAGCCCCGAACCAGTCCCACGCCAGAATCTTAAGCCGATCAGCCCGCTTCGACCGGAAGATGAAGATCGTTTCCGAGAACGGGTCGTGCCCCAGCGCCTCACGGACCAGAGCCACAAGGCCATCCGCGCCCTTGCGGAAGTCCACGGGCTTCGTGGCCACCAGCACCTTCACCCCAGCCGCA
>DASYSQ010000109.1:0-15175 GCA_036003145.1 Pseudolabrys sp. | reverse complement strand
GTTCATCAGATGTATCGGTTTTGCGGTCGCGGGAGTTCACTGCCTTGGGACAAGCTCAGGATTGAAGTCCAGTTGAGAACGAAACTCCAACATGCGTGGGCAACTTGTGTTGAGACCGTCGATGCTTTTACCGCCGAAGATCTGAAATTCGGGAAAGGCACATCAGATTGGCGTCGGTTCTTTCAGCTAATGGGAACCGTTCATGCTCGTTTGGAGAAGACTCCAGACGTTCCTGGTACCCCCAACATCGAAGCCGAGCTTCGCAAAGAAGTTGAGGACCTAGAGAAAAAACTGGGTGTGCGAAGAATGCTTGAGGGCTTTGCGACCCTGACGACGCACATTACACGTCAGCCACAATCTCAGCGAGATTGGTACTTGGTTCAAATGGAGCCCGCAGAGGGCCGCGTTCTCGTGCGCGGGTTTTCAACTACGCAACTAAAGGAAGGACAAAGAGCGCTGGCCGAGGCTGAAAAGGAATATCAAGGGACGCGCAGTCAGGCCGTGCTGGTTGCAACCGCCAACATTCATGAACTGAAGAAAGCCTACCCCAATTATTTTGCCGACACAGGCTATTTCACTACCGTTTTGGATCGTTTTTTGGGGCGGGCGAGGGCTTAGGTGGCACGAGCTTATCAAACGCTTCCTTGAACACTTTTCCCGTTTCGTCTGAATTGAGAATCCGAGCGGTGTCTATGAACCGCTCGGATTGCTTTCGGTCAGTGCCGCTTGGGCTTTTTTGTTTTGGTGTGGCCTTTTCGTGCGGGGCCATAATTCTTCATTCCACTAGTGAGCCGTTTGATAAGTGAGCCGTTTGCCGACGACACCTTTTAGTGCTCGCTCAGCGCGCTGAACATCGTTGACGCCCAACGCTACGCGATTGTTATACCGAAAATCAAATTCAGCCAGATAACGTTCCAGATGTTTTTCTGCGCAGTGCTGGTAAGTTCCGCGCATACCACGTTTGAACACGCTGAAATATCCCTCAACGGTATTAGTAGTAACGTCGCCACGCGCATATTCGCGTGCGCTGTGCTTCACAGTTTCGTGTTTTGCAAACAAGAGACCAATGCTTGGAGCAGTCCCTTCATCGGTCATCAGGCGGCTATTGCGGTCAGCGTTCTCCAACAAGATGCGCTGCATGGTCTCGTTAGTGAGGTCGGCAACCTTTACCGAACGAGCCTGCCCGCCGCGCTCAACGAGGGTCATAATGCGGGCTTTGCCGCCCGGTCCCGGCTTGCCGCGACGACGGGCTCTCATCTTCGGATTGGTGTCCACGTCTTTCGGACCCCAATAGGTTTCATCGCTTTCGATAATTTTACCTGCTCCACCAAGTGGAGGGAGGCCAACGCCTCGCATAGCCTCGCGGATACGATGCGAAAGAAACCAAGCGGTCTTCAGGGTGCAACCAAGGGTCCGCGCAAGCTGATTGGAACTGATGCCCTTCTTGCTGGAAGAAAGCAGGAAAATCGCTTGCAGCCAGTGACGTAGCGGAACGTGCGATGACTCGAAAATAGTGCCGATCTTCACGGTGAAAGGTTTGCGGCACTGGTAGCATTTGTATGCCCCGATCCGAGTGCTCTTGCCCTGCATCTTGGAAATCCGGTCGGCGCCGCCGCAGTGAGGGCAAACCGGGCCATTGGGCCATACCCGCGCCTCAACAAAGGTGTAAGCCGCCTGTTCCTTATGGAAATGACCGTCGCAAAGCACTGATTTCATAGCACTTCTCCTATGGAAGTGACCCTACTCCTTTCTTTTGGGTACGTCAAGTATAATATGCCGCAAAAGATAGTATCTTTACTATTTTAAGCCGAGCATCCATACTAACGGCCTCCATAAGGGCGCGGACATGCCACGGACGGCGTTGCGGCAGCCGGTGTTGATGAGCGGTGATCTCACCGCCCGCATCATGTTTGGCGGCCGGTCGTCCTCAATGTCGGCGCAAATGGTCGCCTGGGTGCGCGACGCGCTCTTCGCCAAGAAGCTCAAATCCGGAGATTTCCTCGGCACCGAGAAGGACCTGGCCGCCCGCTTCGGCACGAGCCGCATCGTCGCGCGCGACGCGATGCGCACGCTGGAGGCGCTTGGCATCGTCGAGATCCGCATGGGCAAGGGCGGCGGCGCCCGGATCGCGCAGGGCAATCCGCGCCTCTTCGCCGAAGCGCTCGCCGTGCAGCTCGACCTCACCGGCGTCAGCGCTGCCGAAATCATGGACGCCCAGCGCGCAATCGAGACGCTTGGCGCTGAACTCGCCGCCGAAAATGCCACCGCCGCCGACATCGCCAAACTGCGCAGCCTGCTGCGCGAAGCCAAAGACGCGATGGACGATCTTGATGTCTTTACCCGGCTGTCGCGCGACTTTCACCTCGCGGTCGCCGAGGCGGCCCACAATCGCGTGCTGGTGGTGCAACTGATCTCGCTCGAGCACGTATCCTGGCCGCGCCGCAATGCCACCGCCACGCCCAAGCTGGCGGAGCACATCCTGGAAATTCACACCAAACTGACCGACCTGATTGAGCTGCGCGACGCGGCCGCCGCGCGAGCGCTGATGGACGACCACGTCAAGATGATCCGCGCCCGCCGCGTTGCCGAACGCGGCAAAACCCACGACGACGGCGAAACCTGCTGTTAGTAAACGAGAGGGAGAGCGACCATGGCAAAATTCCTCATTGAGCCTCATTTCCGTCTGCAGGAATGGGTGGCCGAGGAAAAGGATTACTTCCGCAAGGAAGGCCTCGAATATGAATTCCGCGAGCTGATGCGCGCGACCGATGGCAAAATCCACGACAAGGGCGACAAGGTTGGCGCCTATCAGTCGTTCGAGGAAGGCCGCAAGTCAAACGTCAGCTGCGCCTGCCACTGGACCGTCAACGTCGCTGCCTCCAACGGCCACGGCAAGATGTACACCGACGTTTATTCGGTGGCGCCGGCGGGCGTTTTCGTCGCGGCAGACTCAAAGATCAAAAACCCGGCCGATCTCGCCGGCGTTCCTGTCTCGGTCGGCTACCAGTCCGGCAGCCACTATTCCACCGTGCAGGCGCTGGAGCAGTATCTCAAGCCCGAGCAGATGAACCTTGTCTATTCCGACGGCATGCTGTTCGCGCGCATGGAGAAGCTGTTCGAGGGCCAGGCGCCGGCTGTCCACCTCTTCGGCGGGCCCTACTACTTTGCCGAGCAGCTGGGCTACCGGAAAGTCATCGACAGCACCTTCATGATCGGCACCATGATCCATGGCGATCCCGATCCGGAGGACTTGCGCAAGTTCTTCCGTGCGTTGCGCAAGGCGCAACGGGACATCGACCTGCGGCCGGAGCTTTACACCCACTACTACAAGAAGGAATTCCCCGACCGCTTCCACGCCAAGATGGATACCCGGCGCTGGGGCCCGGGCGAGCGGCTGGTGTTCGAACCCTATACCAAGGAGGTCTATGAGGAATCCTTCGAATGGATCGCTGCCCACGGAATCTTCCCGGAAGGGAAGATGGGCAGCGGCCAGTACGAGCGGGCGACGCTGTCGCTGAGCTGACAAAGACCGTTTGTACGCTAATAGTTAGACGTCCAACGATCTGCGCCGCGAACACTCTGTTCGCGGCGCTTTTCTTTGTGTCAAAGGTCAGGCATTCTAATAGCAACAATAGAAGCGTCGATTTTCAGGGGAGGACCACAATGAAACGCTCGCTATTCGCCGGCGCCTTGCTCGCGGCGGTCATGCTGCCGGCGGGCGCCAATGCCCAGGAAACCATCAAGATCGGCGTCATCAGCGCCTTTTCAGGTCAGTTTGCCGACACGTCGGCGCAGATCGACAACGGCATCAAGCTCTACATGAAGCAGCACGGCGACAAGGTCGCCGGCAAGAAAATCGAGATCATTCGCAAAGATACCGGCGGTCCGAATCCGGACGTCGCCAAACGCCTTGCGCAGGAACTCGTCGTCCGCGACAAGGCCGACATTCTGGCAGGATTTGCGCTGACACCGGAAGCGCTCGGCGCGGCGGGCGTCGCCGACGAAGCCAAGAAGTTCATGGTTGTCATGAACGCAGCGACCGCAGTCGTTACGGAGAAATCGCCTTACATCGCCCGCGTGTCGCTGACTTTGCCCATGATCGGTGAAACGCTTGGCACCTGGGCCGTCAAGAAAGGCGGCGTGAAGAAAGCTTACACGATGGTCACCGACTACGGCCCCGGCCTTGACGCTGAGGCTGCATTCCAGCGTGCATTCAAGGCAGCCGGAGGCGAGATCGTCGGATCGGTGCGCATGCCGATCGCAAACCCGGACTTTTCGGCCTTCGTCCAGCGCGCCAAGGACCTCAATCCGGAATCGATCTTTGTCTTTGTGCCGGGCGGCGCGCAGCCGGCGGCGCTGGGCAAGGCATTCGCGGAACGCGGCATGGATCCCAAGAAGATCAAGATCCTGAGTACCGGCGAACCGGTGGATGAAACTGCCATCAAGAGCCTCGGCGACCTCGCGCTTGGACGCCTGAGCGGCTGGCACTACGATTACAATCACAAGTCCAAGATGAACGCCGACTTCGTGAAGGCTTTTAACGCCGAGTACAAACGCAACCCCGACTTCTTCGCGGTCGGTGGCTATGACGGCATGCATCTCATCTACGAGGCATTGAAAAAGACCGGCGGCAAGGCCGATGGCGACTCATTGATCGCCGCGGCCAAGGGCATGAAGTGGGAGAGCCCGCGCGGACCGATTTCGATCGATCCGGCGACTCGCGACATTGTTCAGAACGTCTACATCCGCCGGGTCGAAAAGGTCGGCAACAATATCGTCAATGTCGAGTTCGAGACAATTCCGAACGTGAAGGACCCGACGCACAAGTAGACCGGCGCCCTCAGCATCGACGAAGCTTCACGATGGGGCGATCAAATTCGATCGCCCCATCGACTTATTCAGAGCGCCGAATTCCTCCATTTCCGAGCAAGCGGAAATCCGCAGAAACTAGGCTATAAGATTCGGCGCTGAGTCCCCGCTTCTGCGGGGAGCAAACAACGCAAGGCGACCCGCGCTTAACATGCTGCCTCCGGTCTTCGGCGTCCTGTTCGATGGCATTGCCTACGGCATGTTGTTGTTCGTGCTGTCGGTCGGCCTGTCTGTGACCCTCGGCCTGATGAATTTCGTGAACCTCGCCCATTGCGCGTTTGCAATGCTCGGCGGCTACGTTTCGATCACGCTAGTCAACGATTTTCACTGGCCATTCCTGGCCACCCTGCCTTTGGCATTTCTTGCCGCCGCGCTTGTCAGCGTCGTCCTTGAGCGCACGCTCTACCGCCGCCTCTATCGCGCCAGCGACCTCGATCAGGTGCTGCTCACCATCGGCCTTGCGTTCATTTCTGTTGCCGTTGCCGCTTACGTCTTCGGCACCACCCAGCAACCGGTCGAAACGCCCGCCTTGCTGCGCGGCACTGTCGGTGTGTTTGGCCTCGACCTCGGCAAGTATCGGCTTTTTCTGGTCGGCGTTGCGCTGGTGGTGACAATGCTCCTGGTCGGCGGCCTTGAATACACGCGTTTCGGAGCGCAGGTGCGCGCGGCCGTCGACAATCAGCGCATGGCGCGCGGGTTGGGCATCGATGTCGACCGCACATTCGCCTCGACCTTCGCGCTCGGCTCTGGCCTCGCCGGCCTCGGCGGCGCGCTCGCGGTTGAGATCGTCGGACTCGATCCGAATTTTGCGTTCACCTATCTGGTCTACGTCCTGATCATCGTGTCGGTCGGAGGTCTCGGCTCCATCACCGGCTCGTTCGCCGCCGCAATCCTGATCGGGGTCAGCGATGTCGCCGGGAAATATTATGCGCCCGAGCTCGGCGCCTTCCTGATCTACCTGGTGATGGTGGTGGTGCTGATGTGGCGCCCCGCCGGCCTGTTCGGGAGGCGGTAGGGATGCCTTCGGTATCTGAGCGGAGCATGTGGCAGCCACGACCATGACAAGAGAAGCTGCAACGCTCACACCGCAAGGCTATCTGCAGGCGCAGAATCGCTGGCACCCGCTCGAGATCGCGTTCTGGCTGGCGACGCTGCTGCCTTTCGTGCTGTTTCCGGACTATCTGTCGCTGGCGAGTCAGATCGCTATCACCGCCCTGTTCGCGCTATCGCTCGACATCATCCTCGGCTATGCCGGCATCGTTTCGCTGGGCCACGCGGCCTTCTTTGGCATCGGCGCCTACACCGCCGGATTGATCTCCAAATTCGGGTGGGGCGAGCCGCTTAGCGGACTCATTCTGGCGGCAGCTCTCGCCGGCCTCGTCGGCTTTGCCGCGAGCTTCATCATCTCGCGCTTCCGCCACTTCACGTTGATCATGATCACGCTCGGCCTCGGCCTGCTCGCCTTCGAGGCGGCAAATCGTGCGCACTGGCTCACCGGCGGCAGCGACGGGCTGCAAGGCGTTTCGATCTGGCCGGTGCTCGGCATCTTCAAATTCGACCTTTATGGCTATACCGCATACGCCTATTCGCTGGCCGCGCTGTTCGTTGTCTTCCTTGCGGGGCGGCGCCTGATCAATTCCCCGTTCGGGCTGGCGCTACGCGGCATCCGCGAAAACTGGGTGCGCATGCCGGCGATCGGCGCCGACAGCCGGGCGCATATCCGCAAGGCCTACACAATCGCCGCAGCCATTGCCGGGCTTGCCGGGGCGGTGCTTGCGCAGACAACAGAGAGCGTCTCGCTTGAATCGATCAGCTTCCAGCGTTCCGCCGATGTGCTGGTGATGCTGGTGCTGGGCGGCGCCGGCCGGCTTTATGGCGGGCTGGTGGGCGCGGTGATATTCATGATCGCGCGTGATCAGTTCTCCGGCATCGCACCGCAATTCTGGTATTTCTGGATCGGCGTGCTGCTGGTAACTGTGGTCATGGTGCTTCCCAACGGCATCCTCGGCGGTCTGTCTCACTTTTACGCGCGATGGAAACGCAAATGAGCGCGCCCGCACATCCGGCAAGAGACACGGGCGATCGCGCGATCGCTTTGGCCACCCGCGCGTTGTCCAAGAGTTTTGGTTCGCTGCCGGTCGCGCGCGACATCGCGATCAATCTGCCGGCCGGCGCCCGCCACGCGCTGATCGGTCCGAACGGCGCCGGCAAGACAACGCTCATCAATCTGATGACCGGCATGCTGGCGCCCAATGCCGGGCAAATCCTGCTTGGCGGCGACGACATCACCACGCTCGGGCCACAGGAGCGCGTGCGGCGCGGGCTCGCACGCACGTTCCAGATCAACACGTTGTTCGCGGGGTTGAACGCACTCGAAGCGGTCACGCTGGTGGTGGCCGAACGGCGCGGGCTTGCCGGGCAGTTCTGGCGCAGCGTCGGCGGCTATGGCGAGGCCATCGACGAGGCCTACGAGATCTTGCGCAAATTGAAGCTGGGCGACGCCTGCTATCAGGTCACGCGCGAATTGCCTTACGGACGCCAACGCCTTCTGGAAATCGCACTGGCGCTGGCGACCAAGCCGAAGGTGCTGCTGCTCGACGAGCCGGCGGCGGGCGTGCCGCAGGAGGAAAGCGGCGAGGTGTTCGAGGCGGTGGCCGGTCTGTCGGACGATCTCACGCTTCTTTTCATCGAACACGACATGCATGTGGTCTTCCGCTTTGCCAGCCACATTATCGTGCTGGTCGGCGGCGCGATCTTCACCGAGGGCACGCCGGCCGAAATTGCCGCCGATCCGGGCGTGCGTGAGGTCTATCTGGGCAAGCGCAAGCATGGCTGACTCTTTGCTCAAGCTCGACAACGTAACCGCCGGCTATGGCGACGCCGTTGTGCTGCACGGCATTTCGATGGACTTGCCGGAGCACGGCAGCCTGGCGGTGCTTGGCCGCAACGGCGTCGGTAAGTCGACGCTGCTGCTCACCATCATGGGCTATACACAGCTCCGTGGCGGCCGCATCACCTGGCGCGGGCAGGATATTTCGCGCGTGGCTCCGCATCGCCGCGCGGTGAACGGCATCGGCTGGGTGGCGCAGGAGCGCGAGATTTTTCCGTCGCTCTCCGTGGAGGAAAACCTCACCGTTGCTTCGCGGCCGGGCCCCTGGGGTCTTGATGCCGTGTTCAGGCTTTTTCCGCGCCTTGCCGAACGCAGAGGAAACATGGGCAATCAATTGTCCGGCGGCGAGCAGCAGATGCTGGCGGTCGCGCGTGCGCTGATGACCAATCCGGCGCTGATGCTGCTGGATGAGCCGTTCGAGGGGCTGGCGCCGGTGATCGTCGATGAACTGAGCGCCGCGGTGAAGCTGATGCTCTCCGACCGGAGCATCGCGATTGTCCTGGTCGAGCAACACACAGAAATCGCGCTCGAATTGGCCGCCGAGGCGATCGTACTGGAGCGCGGCGCGGTGGCGCACCGCGCACCCTCGGCGCAGCTGCAAAAAGACACCGCCACGCTCGAGCGGCTGGTCGGGTTGCGCGTGGCCTCGACGGCGTGAGAAAGTACCCGGCATCGAAAGGAAATCCTGCATGCCCGACCCGATGATTCCGCGCGACCGTGCCGACTTCTCCGCGATCGTGGATCGCCCGCCGCTCAAGCTGCCGGGCAATGCGCGCATCGTGTTCTGGACCATCGTCAACTATGAGGTCTGGGACATCGGCAAGCCGATGGCGCGGCAACTGCTCCCGGCGCCTACCGGCGTTCCGCTGATGCCCGACGTGGTGCACTGGGCCTTCCACGAATACGGCATGCGGGTCGGATGCTGGCGATTCCACGAGCTGTTCAAGAAGCTCGGGATCAAGCCGACGCTCGCCGCCAATGCGCGCATCTGCGAGGACTATCCGCGCGTCGCCGGCCAGGCGCGCGATGAAGGCTGGGAATTCATGGGCCACGCCTACGAGCAGGGACCGATCCACAAGGAGACCGACCAGGCCGGAATGATCAAGCGCACGATGGAGATCATGGCCAAGTTCACCGGCAAGAAACCGGTCGGCTGGCTCGGACCGGGCCTCACGCAAACGCTGGATACGCCGGATCTGCTTGCGGCCGCGGGCGTGAAATATATCGGCGACTGGGTCTATGATGACGAGCCGACCGTTATCCGCACCGCCAAGGGCCCGCTCGTCACCTTGCCGTATACGGTCGAGCTCAACGACATTCCGATGATGCTGATCCAACACCACGAGAGCGACTATCTGCTCAAGCGCACCATCGACCAGTTCGATCGGCTTTACGCTGAAAGCGCGAAGCGCGCGAAAATCTGCGCGCTGGCGATCCACCCCTACATCAGCGGGCAGCCGCACCGGATTAAGTACCTCGAGCAGATCTATGACTACGTGAACAAGCACGAGGGTGTGCTGCACTGGAACGGCGAGCAGATTCTCGACTGGTACCGCAGCATTGCCAAGATCGAGGCTGCCGCATAGCGTTTGCGCCGCCGCCCATAAGAACAAGATCGGCGGCCGGGGAGGATTCAATGCGTATCAAGGCGCTCGTAGGACTCACTATCGGTGCGTGCGCGCTCGGCATGGCACACGGATCAGCCGCAGAAATTCGCCTCGCGCGGCAGTACTCCATGGGCTACCTCCAGTTCAACGTGATGGAGCATCAGCAACTCATCGAGAAACATGCCAGGGCACTCGGCATTCCCGACCTCAGGGTATCATGGATCACCCTGAATGGGCCTGCCGCGGTGAACGACGCACTTATCTCCGGCAATATCGACATCGCCACCGGAGGTGTTCCCGGTTTGCTGGTGCTGTGGTCGCGCACAAAGGGCACGCCGCAGGAAGTGCGCGGAATTTCGGCGCTGTCGTCGCAGCCATTCTTGCTCAACAGCCGTGACCCAGCCATCAAGGCCATCCGCGATTTCAAGGACACCGATCGCATCGCGGTGCCGGCCATCAAGGTTTCTGTGCAGGCGATCACGCTGCAAATGGCGGCGGCCAAGGCCTATGGCACGAAGGAATTCGCCAGGCTCGACCCACTCACCGTTTCGATGTCGCCACCGGACGCCACTATCGCACTGATGGGAGGGAAATCGGAAGTGACCTCCGTATTCAGTGTGCCGCCGTTCCAATATCAGCAGCTTGACAATCCGGCCGTCCACACTGTGCTCAATTCATTCGACGTGATGGGCGGCTCGCACACCTTTACGGTGGCCTGGACTTCGGCGAAATTCCGCGACGGCAATCCGGAGCTCTACAAGGCGCTGGTGGCTGCACTGAAAGAGGCGACCGAGATCGTCAACAAGGACAAGATGGCGGCGGGCGCCCTATGGATTGAAGATTCAAAATCGAAACTGCCGCTCGACATGGTCGGCAAGATCGTCGCCGGCCCGCAGGTGCGCTGGACCATGACACCGGAAAACACCATGAAATATGCGGACTTCATGGCCGAGGTCGGCACGCTCAAGACGAAGGCCTCGTCGTGGAGGGAATATTTCTTCCCGGAGATCTACGACGAGAAGGGGAGTTGAAGGCGCCGGCAGCGCAAGGCGCTAGTTTGCAGCCACCACCTTATGCGTCTGCTCGCCGAGGCCTTCGATTGATGCCGTCACCACATCACCGGCCTTAAGATAAACCGGCGGCTTCTGACCTAAACCAACGCCGGCCGGCGTGCCGGTCAGGATCACATCACCCGGCTGCAAACTCATGAAACGGCTGATATAGCACACCAACTCGGCGACAGAATAAATCATGTCGCGCGTCGAACCGCTTTGCTTCACCACACCGTTCACGCTCAACCGCATCGAGAGTTTTTGCGGATCGACGATCTCGTCGCGCGTGGCAAGGAAAGGCCCGAGCGGCGCGAAAGTATCGGCACTCTTGCCCTTGAAGCCCTGTCCGCCACGATTGAACTGGAAGTCCCGCTCGGAAAAATCGATGCCGATACAGTAACCGAGCACGTGCTCGAGCGCCTCACGCTCCGCGATATACACACCAGGCTTGCCGATCACGACGCCGAGTTCGAGCTCCCAATCCAAGCTCTTTGCCTCGCGCGGCATCACGAGATCGTCGGCGGGCCCACACACAGCGCTGGTGGCCTTCAGAAAAAGCGTCGGCTCCTTCGGCAGAGGAAGCCCCGTTTCCTCGGCATGATCGCGATAATTAAGGCCGACGCCGATGATCTTGCCGATGCCGCGCAGAGGCGGACCGAGCGCAGACTCCTTCGGCGCTTTGGTCAGCGCCTTCGCCGGCACAGCGCTGATCGCCGCGATGTCGGCAAAGGTTGGGGCGCGCGGACTTAGCGCGGCAAAGCTGCCCGAAAGATCGAAAACCTCGCCGTCCAGAATGAGGCCGGGCTTCTCCCCGGTTGAAGAACAATAACGGACAAGCTTCATGGTCTGTACAATAACCGGATCACCTGCAAAACTGCCAGCCGAGACGATTATCCGAGGAACGCTCCCGTATGAATTTTCCGAAGCCATCCGTCGGCATGCTGCCGAATGACCGCCTCGACTATTCCGCAATAACCACGCGCAAGCCACTGAAGCTGCCGAAGGGTGCGCGCATGGTGGTGTGGACCATCACCAATGTGGAGGAATGGGACCCGACGCAGACCATGCCGCGCACGGTGCTGACGCCGCCAGCCGGCGGTTCGCCGATGCCCGACATCCCGAACTGGTGCTGGCACGAATACGGCAATCGCGTCGGCTTCTGGCGGTTGTTGCAGGTCTACGACGATTTCAAGATTCCCGGCATCATGAACATCAACGGCGTGGCGGTGCAGGCCTATCCCGACATCGTGAAGGCCTGCGTCGAGCGCAACTGGGAGTTCATCGGTCACGGCTACACCCAGCGCAACATGCAGAAGGTCGAAAACGAGCGCGCCGACATCCGCAAAAGCGCCGAGGTGCTGGAAAAGGTGACGGGCAGACGCCCGCGCGGCTGGCTCGGCCCCGGACTCACCGAGACTTGGGAGACGCCTGATATTCTCGCCGAGGAAGGCTACGATTATGTCGCCGACTGGGTGCTCGACGACCAGCCGGTGTGGATGAAGACGCGCGGCAAGCCGATCCTCAACATCCCCTACACTCAGGAATGCAACGACGTGGCCATGATGCTGATTCAGCACCACAAGGCATCGGAATTCTACGAGCGGGCGATGGACCAATTCGAGCAGATTTATAAAGACGCCAAAGGTTCGGCGCGGGTGATGGCAATCTCGGTCCACCCCTACATCATGGGCGCCCCGCATCGCGCGAAATATTTCCGCAAGATCTACGAGAAGATCCGCAAGAAACGCGACGTGCTGTTCTGGACCGGATCGCAGATCGCGGACTGGTACACGAAGGTGGGGCCGAAAGCGGCGTAGTCCCCATGGCCATGCATCCCCGTGAACGACTGGCCTTTTCGCCGATCGAGGGCCGTCCACCACTCAAATTCCCGAAAGGCGTCCGGCTGGTAATCTGGCCGGTCCTCGCGCTCGAGGAATGGGACATGGCACGGCCCATGGCGCGCATGGTGATCTCGCCGCCGCAGGGCCAGCCGATGCTGCCGGACCACCCGAACTGGAGCTGGCATGAATACGGCATGCGCGTCGGATTCTGGCGGCTGCGCAGGATGATGCTTGAGCTCAACATCACGCCGACTGTAACGCTCAACGCCAAAGTGTGTGAGACCTATCCGGCCGTGGTGAAGGCCTGCATCGACAGCGGTTGGGAGCTCAACGCGCATGGCTACGATCAAGTCCCGATGCACAAACTCGACGACCAGCGCGCCGTCATTGTGAAATCGATGGACGTGATCGAGAAATTTTCCGGCAAGCGTCCACGCGGCTGGTTTGGCCCGGGATTGACTCAGACCTTCGACACGCTCGACTATCTTTCGGAAGCCGGCGTCGAATATATCGGCGACTGGGTGCTCGACGACGAGCCGGTAACGCTGAAGACCGCTCACAAACCGGTTGTGGCGTTGCCCTACAATTTCGAGATCCACGACATCGTGATGATGGCGCTGCAACACCTTCCGTCAGTCGAATGGCACGCCCGGGCGCTCGACCATTTCAAGACACTTTATGAGGAGTCGACCGAGCGCCCGAAGGTCATGGCGATGGCCTGTCATCCCTATCTCTCCGGCGTGCCGCATCGCATCGGTCACGTGGAGCGGACATTCGCAGAGCTCCTGGCACATGACGGCGTGGTCGCCTGGGATGGTGCGAAAATCCTCGATTGGTATCTGACCGCACGGCAGTAGAGGGACACACCACACATGCCGCCGCAATCCTATCGCAGTTGCTTCGTTCCTCACGATATCAAAGCGCCGATCAAAGGCGCTGCGAGCGGACCACTCGCCGGATTGAGCGCGGTGGTCAAGGACATGTATGACATCGCGGGTGAACGAACGGGGTGCGGCAGTCCGGAGTGGCTCGCAACTCAGGCGCCCGCCGCGCACCATTGCCCGCCGGTTCAGAAAATCCTCGACGCAGGTGCGACCATCACCGGCAAGACCGTTTGCGATGAATTCTTCTACAGCGTGAGCGGCGCCAATGCGCATTACGGCACACCGCTGAATGCGCGTGCGCCAGGCCGCCTGCCCGGAGGATCGTCTGCGGGCTCGGCTGCCGCTTGTGGCGCGGGTTTGTGCGATTTTGCGCTTGGCAGCGATACCGGCGGTTCGGTGCGGGTCCCCGCCTCCTTCAATGGTATTTATGGACTTCGCCCGACGCACGAGCGCATCGAGCATACTGGTGTCGCCGACATGGCGCCGACTTTCGACGTCCCCGGCTGGTTCGCGGCGACGCCGGGCGTCTTCCGCAAGATTGGCCCCGTGCTTCTCGACAGCCGCGGTGTCGCGGCGAAAATCGAGCGCGTCGTCGTGCTGGAAGACGCCTTCGCGCAGGCGGAAGAGCCGGTGGCCGACCTGTTGCGTACGGTGCTCGAATTCATGAGCGACGATTTGCCGGAGATGATCCATAGCAAGATCGCGCCGGATGGTTTCGACCCCTGGCGTGAGGCCTTCAGGATCGTGCAGGCCCACGAAATCTGGCAGACATTCGGCGGATTTGTCACCGCCCACCGGCCAAAGCTCGGCCCCGGCGTACGCGAACGCATGGAATTCGCCGCGACCGTCACCAGGGCGCAGGCGGACGGCGCCCGCAGCGTGCAACTCAAGGCGCGCGAGCACATTCGGCAGATCACGGCCCCGGGCAGGATTCTCGCGTTGCCGACCTCGCCCGCCATTGCACCCAAAATCGAAACGACCGGCGCCGAAATGGAGGAATTCCGCGTGCGGGTGATGCGATTGACCTGTACGGCCGGCGTCTCCGGCTTGCCGCAGATGAGTATCCCGGCCGGCACAGTCAACGGATGCCCCGTCGGGCTGTCTTTCATCGGCTGGGCAGGCGGCGATGAGGCCCTGCTCGATCTTGCCTGTGAATTGTCACGTCACTGCGGCATGGCGGCGTGAGGCGTTTTGTGCTTTGACATAGCCGCATAACGTCTGCGGACAGCTATCGACATGATGTCAAACAAATTTCTCGACAAGAAGACCATCGCCGAGCTGACCGCGCGGATGTATATCGACACCGGCGCTGTGCGCTTCATGACCGACAAGCCGTTCATCTTCACGAGCGGCTGGGCGAGCCCGGTCTACAACGACTCGCGCTGGCTAATGTCATTCCCGGACGTGCGCTCGGCGTTGATGGATTTTGCGGTCCATACTATCGAACGCGACATCGGCCGCGACAAGGTCAACGCCGTGGCGGGCGGCGAAACCGCAGGCATTCCCTTTGCCGCCTGGGTGGCCGACCGCATGCACCTGCCGATGCAGTACGTGCGCAAGAAGCCAAAAGGCTTCGGCCGTGGCGCACAGATCGAGGGTCTGCTGGTCCCCGGCCAGCGCGTGCTGCTGGTGGAGGATCTCGCCACCGACGGCAAGAGCAAGGCCAACTTCATCAACGCAATCCGCGAGGCTGAAGGCAAGTGCGAGCACTGCTTCGTGATTTTCTTTTACGACATCTATCCGCAGAGCAAGAAGATCATGAGCGATCTCGGCGTAACGCTGCACGCGCTCACCACCTGGAAAGATGTGCTGGCAGTCGCCAAGACAAGCGGGAAATTCGAGCCGAAGATGCTGGCCGAGGTGGAGAAGTTCATCCAGGACCCCGCCGGCTGGTCGAAGGCGCATGGCGGGGCGGCTGAGGCCGCGGAGTGAGTTTTCGTTCGCCGCGCATAATAAATAAATTGCGCAACACGTTCGACGTCATGCGCGGGCTTGACCCGCGCATCCATGATGAGGTGCCGCATCACAAGCA
>DASYSQ010000108.1:0-15375 GCA_036003145.1 Pseudolabrys sp. | reverse complement strand
GCCAGTGGAGAGGCAGTGCGTTTCACCCGTCATGGCCGGGCCTTTCACCGCGTCTCACTATCGTCGTCATGGCCGGGCATAGCCGTCCTTCGTCATGGCCGGACTTGTTCCGGCCATCCACGTCTTTGGTGACGAGGTCTTTAAGACGTGGATGCCCGGCATAAATCCGGGCATGACGGTGGAGAGGTTCGTCGTGGGCATGACGGTGGAGAGGCAGTGCGTTTCACCCGTCATGGCCGGGCCTTTCACCGCGTCTCACTATCGTCGTCATGGCCGGGCATAGCCGTCCAAAGGACGGCGTGCTTTCGCACCTATGTCCCGGCCATGACGACCAATAAAACTATGCCTTTGTGGCTAACGAGGCCCGCCAATTCCGCACCAGCCAAAGCAGCGCATTCCACGCAAGCCCGATCGCCAGGCCGACGGCATAAGACCACCAGACCCCGATCGGCTCCGCCAGCAGGTGGACGGCGAGCATGCCCAGCCCCAGCCCGATGAGCGGCGTGAGCACATACGCGGCAACACTCGCCGACGCCGGCCCGCCGACGCGTGGATGCAGAATGATAAAGAACGATCCCATCGCCACCGGAAAAAAGGCGAACACGCCCGAGAAGTAAGAGCCGATCGAGCTGCTCGCCGCGGTGACGGCCATCACGCAGAACGTCACCACGACTGCGCGCCAAGCTAGATCAGTCCCGGAGACCTCAACCCGTTTGACCGCGCCGGCGACGCGAAAATTGCGAGCGGCAAGAATCGCGACCGGATAGACAACGGCGTTCAATATGACCGCGCCTGTGGCGTTCCAGTCGAACAGCCGCAGCAGGAACACGGTGCCAAGCCAGACCAGGAACGCGCCCCCGAGGCTGACCCACAACGATTGCCGCTGCGCCAGCGCCGCGTAGCAGAGGGCGAACAACGCACACGCCGCATTTGCGATCAGGCTGCCGACCGCGCTCTGCGATATGAATTGCGGCGTATGCTCGAGCGCGAGAATGATCATGGCCGCGCCGCCCGCCGTCGGCAGCGAGGCGATCAATGATCCGATGAATGGTCCGCTGCGCTCGACCACGACCGACGCCGCCACCACGATGGTCGCCGTCATCGCGATCTTGAGCAGAAGCCCGATCAGAAACATTGCCATCGTCTACACCGGAATTCCGTGACGGCGTGCCAGCAGCACAGCGAAGCTCCAGCCGACAGACGTCATGAGCGCAAGCGTCAGGCCGATGGCCGAGCCAAAGGCATCGGCGGAAAAATGCAGCACCGTGCAGGTGAAGGCAAACCCGACCAGGCCGAGCACCGCGTTGGCCATGACCGCGGCCGAGGCCGGGCCGCCCACGCGGTTATGTAATATGAACATGATGCTGAGCAGCACCACCGGAAACACCGCGAGCATGCCGCTGCCCGCGGGGCCGAGCTGGAAACTGAACGCGACGACGACGCCGACAAGAAGAGCAACCAGCCCGGCGCGCAGCGCGAGGTCGGTCCACCGCGGGCGGAACCCCTTGACCCGCACGTGGCGCAACGGCCGCACCAGAACCAGGCATACGCTGAAGACCGCGACATTCACGATCGCCGCGGCGGTGAAATTCCAGTCGATGCTGTGCACGGCAACGGCCAGCACGAACCAGGCCAGAAATGCAACGCTCATGCTCACCGCGCGCGATTGCGTCTGCGCGAGCCGCGCATAGGTGACGGCGAAGATCGCGTTGACTGCGTTGATGACGAGGCTTGCCAGCGCACCTTGCGCTATAAATTGCGCGTCGTGATCAAGCGCGAGAAACACGTAGACCGGGCCAGCCCCGATCGGCAACGTCGCCACCAGACCGGCCAGCAAGGGGCCGACGCGCTCGGCGGTCACCGTCGCCGCCACCACGAAGCCGGCGGTGACGGCCATTTTAACGATCAGCGTGAGCAGGAAAAAAAGATCGGGGGACATTTCGTTTGAGATCGGCTTAAGCTTCCACTGTCGTCATGGCCGGGCTTGTCCCGGCCATCCACGTCTTGTTTGATTTGAGATGATAGATGGTGGCTTTATTTACATAATGACTAACCGTCGCAACGGTACGCTTTATGTTGGCGTCACCAACGACCTTGTCCGCCGTTGTTACGAACATCGCAACGGCTTGTTGCGCGGATTCACTAAGCAATATGGTTTAAAGCAGCTGGTTTATTTTGAACAGCACGAAGACATTCGCTCGGCAATTCAACGCGAGAAGGCCATTAAACACTGGCCACGCGCTTGGAAGGTGCGATTGATCCACGCGCAAAATCCCAATTGGCGGGACTTATTTTGATTCATTAATTTAAGACGTGGATGGCCGGGACAAGCCCGGCCATGACGGTGGACCCTCACAATTCATCAAGCCGGCGTCAGCACGACGCGGCCGATGATTTTGCCGGCGCGAAGCTCATCCATCACCGCGTTGACGTGATCGAGCGGCCTGGTCGCAACAGGCACCGGCGGGATTCCGGTACGGCGCACGAGCTCGATGAGTTCCTTCATCTCGGGCAAGCTGCCGACATACGATCCCTGAATGGTCAGCGCCCGCATCGGAATCGGCGGGAGGGACACCGTAAGATCACCGCCGTAGAGGCCGACGATGACATATTTGCCGCCCTTGATCAGACTGTCGTAGCCGACGCGCGCGCTTTGCGAGGAACCAACCAGATCGATCACGCCCCAGGCGCCGCCATTGGTCATGTCGATGATTTTCTGCGACGCGTCAGGCGCACCGCCGTCAATCACCGCTGCCGCGCCCGCCTTCTTCGCGGCGTCACGCTTGAGGGAATCGATGTCGACGACAATCGCGCTGTGACCGCCCATGGCCTTATGCAAAGCGAGACACATGAGCCCGAGTCCGCCCGCGCCGATGATCACAGTCGGTTCGCTGGCCAGCGTCGGGATTTTTTTCAAGGCACCGAACGTGGTGACGCCGGAGCAGGCAAGCGGCGCTGCGCGATCCGGCGGAAGGTCGCCGATGTCGAACAAATAGCGCGGATGCGGCACCATCAGGTAATCGGCATAGCCGCCGTTCGAGAACACGCCGAGACTGCGCATGGCGCGGCAGAGATTCTCGTCTCCGCGCTTGCACGGGCCGCACGTCCCGCAACCGATCCAAGGATGGGCCAGCCGGCGGTCGCCGACCTTGACGCCCTTCGCGTCGGGGCCGACCGCCACCACCTCGCCGACATTCTCGTGACCGAGGGTCACCGGCAGTTTCATGCCGCGATCCGCGAGACTCATCTTTTTGCCGCCGCCCAGATCGAACCAGCCATCCGCCAGATGCAAATCACTGTGGCAGACGCCGGCTGCCAGAACTTTCAGGAGAACTTCGCTGCCGGCCGGCTTGGGCGTTGGCTGTTCATTGAGCTGGAGCGGCTGGCCGCAAACGCAGACCTGGAACATACGCATTTTTGATTCCTCCCGGTTCGACTTTGAACGTCATCGGGTTTGTTCCCGGCATGACATCTGGACGGTTTGCCTCACCATCGTCATGCCCGCGCTTGTCGCGGGCATCCACGTCTTCATGGCCTGCCGGTAGAAAAGACGTGGATGGCAACCGGAAGTCGGGCTTGCCCGACTTCCGCATAATAACGGTGCCGCAGGTCGGGTAAACCCGACCTGCGGGGACAAGCCCGGCCATGACAGGCTGTAAAATGTATAGCTGGGAGCGAACCACAGTCCGCCGCTCCCGTCACTACCGGGCTAAACGCGCTTCATCTGCACGTCGACCGGCGGCCCGCTCTTGATGGTCTGATAAACGACGCAATACCGCTCGGTGAGCTTAAGAAGCTGATCGAGCTTGTCCTGCGCGGCATCGGTATCGAGATCGAAGCGCAACCGGATCTGCGCGAAACCAACCGGTGCATCCTTGGCAACGCCGAGGGTGCCGCGGAAATCGAGATCGCCTTCGGCCGACACGTTGCCGGACTTGAGCGGAATATCGAGCGCGGTCGCCACCGCCTTCACCGTGACGCCAGCGCAGGCGACCAGCGCTTCGAGCAACATATCGCCGGAGCAAAGCTCAAGCCCGGATCCACCGGTCGCCGGATGCAAGCCCGCGATGGCCAGCGCGCGACCGGTCTCGACCTTGCAGGCAATATTGCTGTCGTCGAGGGTGCCCTTGGCCTTCAGAGTTATGAATGCCGTCTTCGGATCGTTCTTGTAGCGCTCTTTGATCGGCGCCTGCATCGCACGCAATTCGCCCGCGTCCATACTCAATCTCCTTTGGCTCCTTTAGGTATTGTCGGGCCGGGAACCTACAGGCTGGATGCAGCCGTGCACAAGAGCGGCTACCACCACATCGCCGAGCCGGTACCGGGATGTTCAAGCTGCTCGGGCACGCGCTCACCGGCGAGCGAGCGGTCCAGCGCCATGAGCACACGCGCCTTGACGTGATCGAAGGCGGCCGAATGGCGATCGCGCGGCCGCTGCAAATCGGCCGGGATCTCCTCGAAGATGCGGCCGGGGTGCGACCGCATCACCATGATGCGGTCGGCCAGCACGATGGCTTCGTCGACGTCGTGAGTGACGAGGACCATCATCGGCCGCAGGTCGTTCCACAGATCGAGCAGATGGTCCTGCAGATCGATACGTGTAAAGGCATCGAGCGCGGAGAACGGTTCGTCGAGCAGCAGCACTTCCGGCTGCGGCACCAATGCGCGGGCAATGGCGACACGCTGCGCCTGACCGCCTGACAATTCGCGCGGCCACATGCGCGCCTTCTCGTTCAGGCCGACGCGGAATAATGCCGCGGCAGCGCGATGTTGCCGGCGCGACGCCGGCCGGTCTGTCAGTCCGAACGCGACATTGTCAGCGACTGTCAGCCATGGCAGCAGGCGCGGCTCCTGGAAGACGATACCGATCTTTTCGTGCGGCGAGATGATCGGCTCCCCGTCGAGCAAAACGCGTCCCTGGCTCGGCTGGTCGAGGCCGCTGATGGCGCGCAACAGAGTCGACTTGCCGCAGCCGGAGCCACCGACCACGGCGACGATCTCGCCCGGTTCGACAGAAAAACTGATGCCCTCGAGTGCGTGCACGCCGTTCGGATAAGTCTTGCCGATATGTTCGATGCTGAGCATCGGTCAGGCCTCCGTGCCGCGGGCGAAGCGGTCTTCCCAGCGGAGGAACGGCGCGGCCGCACCGACGATCAGCCAGTCGGTGGCCTTGCCAATCACCGCAAAGGCCAGGATCGCCGCTACGATTTCGGCCGGCTTGCCGAGCTGTTGGCCGTCAATCAGGAGATAACCGAGGCCTTCGGATGCGCCCATGAACTCGGCGGCGATGACGAACATCCAGCCGAGGCCAAGCCCCGAGCGCAGCGCGATCACATAGGCCGGCAGCACCGCCGGCAAAAGAATCCGGCGCACCATCTGCGGACCGGACAGCCGGAAGGCGCGGCCAACCTCGACGATCTTGCGATCAACCGACATCACAGCGCCCATGACGCCGAGATAAATCGGAAAAAACACGCCGACCGCGATCAAGGCGACTTTGGAAGTTTCGAATATTCCGAGCCACAGGATGAACAACGGTATCCAGGCAATCGAAGGCACCGCGCGCAGGCCTTGCAGGCTTGGATCGACGAGCCGGCGCACCAGCGTCGAATATCCCGCGATCGCCCCGAGCAAAGTGCCGATGACCGTCCCCACGCCAAATCCGACGGCAACCCGCAAAAGCGTCGCGACAACGTGGCGCGTGAGCTCGCCCGTGCGTGCAAGCTCGGCGAACTCCTCGTAGATGCGCGAAGGCGGAGGCACCAGGCGGCCATTGGAGATGCCTGCACGCACCGCAATCTCCCAGCCGGCGGCCAGGACCAACGGCACGGCGAGCCCCAACGCAGGCCGGCCGAGACGTGCAAGTGCCGACTTCTTTTTCTGCTGCCCCTCCGCCGGAACGGGCTCAACCGCTACAGTCATCTGCACAAGAGACATCAAACCACCAGCCAAAAGCAACTCTTACGCAACATATGGCCACGCACCGGATCGTCTTGCGACCCGGCTCCTCCCTATGGACGAGGGAGTTCGCGGCATTGAAAAGCTCAGTTCGTGGCCGACAAATATCTGTCGTCGATCAGATCGTCGAGCGCCTTCTTTACGTCGACATCGGCCTTGATGACGCCGGCCTGCTGGAGCGCAATCCCCGCCGCCAGGATCGATTCGCGTTGCGGCGCACCGATCCGGTTGTGGGTGATTTCGGTGCGTTCCTTGAGCTGCTTGTCGACGACGGCATCGGGCAGCTTGGTCGCGGCGATAAAGTTGGCTTTCAGCTCGTCATAGTGGCTCAACGAATATTTGCGCGCCTCCTCGTAGACGGCGAGTACGCGTTTCACCAGATCGGGATTCTGCTTGGCGAATTCCTCGCGGACATTGAGGATGCCCCAGGTATTGGCGGCGGCATTGCGGTAGAACAGTTTGGCGCCGTCCTCGACTTCCGCCTGCGCCATCATCGGGTCAAGCCCGGCCCAGGCATCGACGTCTCCGCGGATCAGCGCGGTCTTGCCGTCGGGATGCTGCAGCAGCACCGGCTGGATATCCTTTTCGCTCAAGCCGGCGGCCAGAAGTGCCCGCACAAGAAAGATGTGCGGATCGGTGCCACGCGTCACGGCGACGCGCTTGCCTTTGAGTTCGGAGACTTTGGTAATGGCGCTATCCTTTGGCACGACAAGCGCCGTCCATTCCGGACGCGAATAGACGTAGATGGCGTTGATCGGATTGCCGTTGATCTTGGCAACCAGCGCGGCTGAGCCGGCGGTCGAGCCGAAATCGATCGAGCCGGCGTTGAGGAATTCAAGAGCCTTGTTGGACCCGAGCGTCTGGACCCAGCGGATCTTGATGTTGTCCTTCTCGAACTCTTTCTCCAGCCAGCCTTTGTTCTTGAGCAGGATGGAAACCGGATTGTAAGTCGCCCAGTCGATGTTGATCGTGTCCGGTTTGTCGGCCGCGAAAAGTGCGGTGGCCGGCAACAGGCCGACCGCCAGTGCGGAGGCAAAGAGTGAACGGCGGGACAGAAGACGCATGACAAACTCCTCGCTTTGACCGGCTCCCGCGCTTGCTGGCGTGGGCGCCTTCGTGAATGGAAGCGGCCCGAATGGTCCGCCGTCAGCTTGCGAGGGGATTTCGCCCCGCGCTTTAGCTGCATTTATAAAGCGCCCGCAAGCTGCCTGCTCAAATCGGCGCTATAGATATTCTATAAGTGGTCATTTTTTCGCCGTCAAAGGTAAAAGATGGGCGAGTTTTGTACTTTTTGTAGTATTTCTTTTTCGATTTCCCCCTCGCTCTATAGCGGCAATTATCTTTGGCCTCATCCGATGACTCGACCGTCCACCTCCGCTATCGGATGACCCATGGCCTCACTTGCCCTCGATCACAACACACGCCCGCCGTCGCAGCGGCCCGCCCGGGGCGCGAACGACCTGATCGACGCGCGCGCCCTGACCGCCGAGCTTGCGAAACTGTCGAAAGAGCATGCCGGCAACGATCGCGAGTTACGCGCGCTGCTGGCCCAGCGGCTCAAAGCTGCCCTCGCCGACGGCCGCGCCAAGGCCGAACAGCTGTTGCTGAAGGACCGCCATGGCCGCCGCTGCGCCGAACGGCTGTGCCGGATGGAAGACGAGATCATCCGCATCCTGTTCGAGTTTGCGCGTCAATGGTACCCGTCGCAAAACCCGTCAGAGGGCGAGCGGATGGCGGTCGTCGCCACCGGCGGCTATGGCCGCGGCCTGCAGGCGCCGGGTTCGGATATCGATCTGCTGTTCCTGCTGCCTTACAAGCAGACCGCCTGGGGCGAGTCGATCGCGGAAGCCATCCTCTATTGTCTGTGGGACACCGGGCTGAAGGTCGGCCACGCCACCCGCTCCGTCGACGAATGCATCCGTCAGGCCAAGGCGGACATGACCATTCGCACCGCCATTCTGGAATCGCGCTTCCTGCTCGGCGACAAGATGCTGTTCGACGAACTGGTAACGCGCTTCGACAACGAGGTCGTGCGCAACACTGCGACGGAATTCGTTGCCGCCAAACTGGCCGAACGGGAAGATCGCGTGCGGCGCAGCGGACAATCGCGCTATCTGGTCGAACCCAACGTGAAGGACGGCAAAGGCGGACTGCGCGACCTGCACACGCTGTTCTGGATCGCGAAATATGTCTACCGGGTGCGCGAACCGGACGAGCTGATCAAACGCGGTGTGTTCGACAAGCAGGAATATCAGCTGTTTCGCCGCTGCGAGGATTTTCTCTGGTCGGTGCGTTGCCACATGCATTTTCTGATGGGCCGCGCCGAAGAGCGCCTGTCATTCGATATCCAGCGCGAGATCGCCGTGCGGCTCGGCTACACCGAACATCCCGGCCTGCAGGACGTCGAACGCTTCATGAAGCACTACTTCCTGATCGCCAAGGATGTCGGCGACCTCACCGCAATCCTGTGCGCGGAGCTCGAAGACAGCCACGCCAAGCCCGTGCCGGTGCTGAGCCGCGTGATGGCGCGATTGCGCCCGGTGAAACGCCGCCAGCTGGCCGAGAGCGACGACTTCACCATCGACAAGAACCGCATCCGGCTCGCGCAAGCCAGCGTATTCAAGCGCGACCCGGTCAATCTGATCCGCATTTTCCATCTGGCGCAGAAGCATAATCTGGCGTTCCACCCGGACGCGATGCGCGCGATCACCCGCTCGCTCAATCTGATCGACGCCAGGCTGCGCGAAAACGAGGAGGCCAACGAACTCTTTATCGAGATCCTGACATCAAAGAACGACCCGGAAACCGTGCTGCGGCGGATGAACGAAGCCGGCGTGCTTGGCCGCTTCGTGCCGGCTTTCGGCAAGATTGTCGCCATGATGCAGTTCAACATGTATCACCACTACACGGTTGACGAGCACCTGTTGCGCTGTATCGGCGTGCTCGCGGAGATTGAACGGGGCGGCAGCAACGACACGCCGCTTGCAAGCGAGCTGATTCACAAGATCCAGCCGGCGCACCGCCGCGTGCTCTATGTCACGCTGTTCCTGCACGACGTTGCCAAAGGCCGGCCGGAGGATCATTCGATCGCCGGCGCGCGCGTAGCCAGGCGGTTTTGCCCGCGACTTGGATTCTCGGCCGCCGACACCGAGACGGTGGCCTGGCTGATCGAAAACCATCTCGTCATGTCGAGCGTTGCGCAGTCGCGCGATCTTTCCGACCGCAAGACCATCGAGAATTTTGCCGCGACGGTGCAATCGGCCGAGCGGCTGAAGCTGCTCGCCATCCTGACCACCGCCGACATTCGCGCAGTTGGTCCCGGCGTATGGAACGGCTGGAAGGCGCAGCTCATCCGCACGCTTTACTATGAGACCGAGCCTGTGCTCACCGGCGGTTTCTCGGAAGTCAACCGCGCCCAGCGCGTGGCGATTGCGCAAAACGAGTTCCGCGAGGCGATGAACGAGTGGCCGCCCCAACGCCTCGAAACCCATATCGCGAAACTCTACCCGGCCTATTGGCTCAAGGTCGATCTGCCGCACAAGATCGAGCATGCCAATTTCGTGCGAGCCACGGAGGATGCCGGCAAACAGCTCGCAACGTCGGTCGCATTCGACGCAGAGCGGAGCGTGACAGAGCTGACTTTGCTCGCGCCCGATCATCCCTGGCTGCTGTCGATCATTGCCGGCGCCTGCGCCATGGCGGGCGCCAACATCGTCGATGCGCAGATCTATACGACGACCGACGGCAAGGCGCTCGACACCATTTCATTGTCGCGCGAATTCGATCGCGACGAGGACGAAGAGCGCCGTGCCGGTCGCATCGCCGATTCAATTGAGAAGGCGCTGCGCGGGGAGTTGCGGCTGCCGGACGTGGTGGCCAAGCGGACGCCGCCCAAAGGCCGCATCCGCGCTTTCGCGCTGGAACCGGCTGTCACCATCAACAACCAGTGGTCCCACCGCTACACGATGGTCGAGGTGACCGGTCTCGACCGGACCGGGCTTCTGTATGAGCTGACCGCAACGCTTTCCAAGCTCAACCTCAATATTACATCGGCCCATGTCGCCACGTTCGGCGAGCGGGTGGTCGACGTCTTCTACGTGACCGACCTGATGGGTGCGCAAATCAATTCGCCGACCCGGCAGGCCGCCATCAAGCGTGCGCTGATCGCGTTGTTTGCGGCCAATGATGAAGGCAAGTCGGCAAAAGCCGCCACCAGTTGACGCGCGGCGAATGTGTCCGTGGAGACGCAGCGTATACATTCAGTCGTCATGGCCGGGTTCATCACCACGTCTTTACTGTTGCTGCCCTGTGAACTGAAGACGTGGATGCCCGGCACAAGGCCGGGCATGACCGCGCGAGGCACTGCGTTTCAACCGTCATGGCCAGGGTTGTCCCGGCCATCCACGTCTTTACTGTTGCTGCCCCGTGAACTGAAGACGTGGATGCCCGGCACAAGGCCGGGCATGACGGCGAGAGGCACTGCGTTTCAATCGTCATGGCCGGGCTTGTCCCGGCCATCCATGTCTTTACTTGCTGCTGTTCCGCCAAGACGTGGATGCGCGCAACATAGGCGTGCGAAAGCACGCCGTCCTTTGGACGGCTATGTGCGGGCATGACGGCGAGAGGCACTGCGTTTCAACCGAGAAAACGCACCTTAACGGCCCCTTAAATCGACCCGCTTAGCGTGTTTTTGGGGACCGGCGGCTTGTATGCGCCGGCGCGAGACGGGTTACGTGATGGCGGCGAAAAAGCGAGCAGCGAACGCACGCCGGGAGCCGACGTTCGACGACGGCAGCCCGGATTTGCATGTCTCCGCCGACGAACGGCCCGCGCCCGACGACGAAGACCGGCCCCGGCCGAAATCGCGCAAGCGGCGCGTGCGCAAGAAACGCCCTGCCCGCAACAAGCGGGCCCTGTTTGGCAGAATCGCATACTGGAGCCTGGTCGTCGGTCTGTGGCTCGCGATCGGCGGTATTGGCCTGGTGGCCTGGGTCGGCGCGCACCTGCCGCCGATCCAGTCGCTGGAAATTCCCAAACGTCCGCCCTCGATCCAGATCGTGGACATGCAGGGGCGCGCGCTCGCGCGACGCGGCGATCTCGCCGGCGAACCGCTGCCCTTGAAGGAAATGCCGGGCTATGTGCCGAAGGCATTTGTCGCCATCGAGGACCGGCGCTTCTACGAGCACTACGGCATCGATCCGTTCGGCATCGGACGCGCATTCGTCGCCAACGTTCTGCATCGGGCTGTTGCGCAAGGCGGCTCGACGATCAGCCAGCAGCTCGCCAAAAATCTTTTCCTGACCCAGGAGCGCACGATCACCCGCAAGCTCCAGGAAGCGCTCCTGGCGTTTTGGCTGGAACGCAAATTTTCCAAGTCGCAGATCCTCGAGATGTATCTCAATCGCGTCTATTTCGGCTCCGGCGCCTACGGCATCGAACAGGCCTCGCAGCGTTATTTCGGAAAATCCGCGCGACATATCACGCTCGCCGAGGCTGCCCTGCTCGCCGGCCTGGTGAAGTCGCCATCGCGGCTTGCGCCGACGCGCAATTTCGACGGCGCCGAAAAACGCGCGCAGGTCGTGCTCAAGGCCATGGCGGAGCTCAAGTTCATTACGCTCACCACCGAGCGCACCGCGCTGGCGCGTCCACCGCGCATCCTGGCGCAGGCCACGACCGGCTCGGTGAACTACGTGGCCGACTGGGTGATGGATGCGCTGAACGACACGCTTGGTCACGTGGATGAGGACATCGTGGTGCAGACCACGATCGACGCGAACCTGCAGGCAAACGCAGAGAAGGCGCTCAACGACGAGCTTGCGCAAAAGGGCGACAAGAGCGGCGTCGCACAAGGCGCACTGGTGGCAATGACGCCGGATGGCGCGGTGCGCGCTCTGGTCGGCGGCCGCAATTACGCCGACAGCCAGTTCAATCGCGCGGTCGCCGCCAAGCGCCAGCCCGGCTCTGCGTTCAAGCCGTTCGTGTACCTCACCGCGCTCGAACACGGCCTCACGCCCGACACGGTGCGCGAGGATAAACCGATCAATGTCAAAGGCTGGCAGCCCGAAAATTACGGCCACGAGTATTTCGGCCCGGTGACGCTGACCAAAGCGCTGGCGCTATCGCTCAACACGGTGTCTGTGCGCCTGACGCTGGAAGTCACACCTCTGGCGGTGGTGCGAACCGCGTATCGGCTCGGCATTGCCTCAAAGCTCGAGCCCAACGCGTCGATCGCGCTTGGCACCTCGGAAGTATCGATGCTGGAACTGGTCGGCGCCTATGCGCCGTTTGCCAATGGCGGCTATGCCCTCATACCGCATGTGATCGAGAAGATCGCCGCAGCTAATGGCAAGGTGCTTTACAGCCGCAATTCGCAGCAACTCGGCCGCATCATCGAAGCACGCTATGTCACGATGATGAATACGATGATGGCAGAAACTCTGACAACCGGTACAGCACACAAGGCAGCTTTGCCGGGCTGGGCGGCAGCCGGAAAAACCGGCACGTCGCAGGATTTCCGCGATGCGTGGTTCATCGGCTACACCGCACACCTCGTCACCGGGGTCTGGCTCGGCAATGATGACGGTACGCCGACCAAACATGTCACCGGCGGCAGCCTGCCGGTGGAAATCTGGAGCCGCTTCATGCGCGGCGCGCATCAGGGCGTTCCGGTTGCAAGTCTGCCGGGCGCTGCAGGCGGCGGCTTGTTTTCCGGGCTGTTCGGCGGGCCATCGAGACCGACGCCGCCTGCTCCGATACAGCCGCTCGCGGCCAATAATTCCGCAACGACCGGAAGCGGTGGCCTCGACGGATGGCTGCTCAACAATCTGTTCGGCCGCCGCTGAATTCAGTGCTTGAGGGCACGGCCGCGGATCCCGCGCGTCATCAGCCAAAACACCAACGTCGCACACCCCATCACCGCTACGCCAAGCACGAGCGGCCACGCGCTATGGCCCAGAAACCAGCCGACGACCGCGCCGCATAGGGCTGCGGCGCTTTGCTGAACGAATCCGAACAGCGACGAGGCAGCGCCGGCACGTTCGGGAAACGGCGTCATCGCGCCGGCAATGCCTTGCGGCAGCACCATCCCGAGACCGGCAAGATAGATGGCGACCGGCGCGACCAGCGATAACGACGACGTCAGTCCGAGTGCGACAGCGGCAACCATCCCAAGCCCGCCAACAGCACAAGCGCATCCGCCGACGCCGAGCACGCCGTCGAGCCCCAGCCTGATCACGATGCGCGCCGCCAGTGCCGAGCCGGTCATGTAGCCGATCGAGCCAAGCGCGAAGGCGACACCGAAATCAAACGGCGTCAAGCCGTACAGGTTTTGCAGTACGAAGGCCGCACCCGAAATCCAGGCAAAAAGGCCGGCGTAACTCGCCGCGGTGATGCCGAGATAAGCGAGATAGGCCGGATGCCGCACAACCACACGATAAGAGCGGGCCATGGACGCGATCGAAACCGGCTCGGCGGCGCGCGTGTTTAATGTTTCCGGCAGCAGCAACCAGACAATTGCGGCTCCCAACAGCCCGGCGCCGACCAGTGCGAAGAAAACCGCCCGCCAGCCGAACCCGGTCTGCAACAGGCCACCGGCAATCGGCGCCAGCACCGGCGCCAGCGCCATCACCGAGCCGATCACCGACAGCTCCCGGCCCGCGCGTGCGCCTGCGTATATGTCACGGACGATCGCGCGCGCGAGCACGATGCCGCCCGAACCGCCGAGCGCCTGAAAGGTGCGGGCTACAATCAGCATTTCAATCGATGTCGAGAGCGCGCAGGCCAGGCTCGCCACGCAATAGAGCGCCATGGCAAACATCAAGACAGGCTTGCGTCCGTGCCGGTCGGACACCGGGCCATAGAAAATCTGGCCGAGCGCAAAGCCGATCAGATAGGCGGAAATCGTGAATTGAACCTGCGCTGTCGATGCGTTGAGATTCCGCGCAATGTCGGGAAGCGACGGCAGATACATGTCGGTGGTGAGTGGACCTATCGCGCTGAGTGCCGCAAGCAAAGCAGTCAGCGCGAAAGTGCCAGGGCGCAACATGGATCGATGCTTCCGCAGGAGGCTTTGTTTTACGAAAGGGTATCGAGACCGTACCGGTGCAGGTCGGCGCCGTGCGCGTCGAGCCAGGCTTTGGCACGGCCCATATCAGGGCAGATCCGCTCGACCAGGCGCCAGAACCGGCGCGAGTGATTCATCTCAATCAGATGCGCAACCTCATGCGCCGCGAGATAGTCGAGCACAAAGGGCGGCGCCAGGATCAATCGCCAGGAGTAGGACAACACTCCGCTGGACGAGCACGAGCCCCAGCGGCTGGATTGGTCGCGCACTGACACGCGATTGATATTGACGCCGAGCGCCAGCGCAGCCTGCCGGCTTGCCGCCTCGAGATCGCGTTTCGCCTCGCGCTTGAGATAGTCCTGTACACGGCGCGGAAGATGCGGCGCTTGCCCGGCGACACAAAGCAGGCGTTCGTCCGCTTGTATCTCCGTCCACACGGTGCCGCGCGCGGCACGCCGGTGATCGATACGGTGCGCGACGCCGCGCAGTGGGAGTACGGCGCCGTGCACGAAAGGCGCGCCATCCGGCAGACGGCGCAACCTGGCCGCTATCCACGCACCGTGCTTCTGCGCAAACTCCCTGGCCTGTCTTACGCTGCCGCGCGGCGGCATGGTGAGCACGACCTCGCGGCTCGCCGCGTGGATGCGCAACGTGTACCGCCGCGCTTGTCCGTGACGGCGCACGCGCACCAGATAGACCTCACCGTCGAACTCGACTGTGATGGACGCCGGCTCACTGGTACGGCGAAAAAGCAAAGCGCGTAGCGGAATTGACATTATCGGCCCAGAATCAGTGCGTGCCGGCAGTCTGGCACAACTGCGCTCGCAAACGTGAGATCGTTACCGGGCGACAACCTTTAATGTAGGGCGCGCGGCGCGGCTGCCGTTACGCGACAGCACAAAATCGGCAATGCGCGGGGCGATCTCGGCACGGAACCGCGAGCCGTTAAAGACGCCATAGTGCCCGACCGCAGGCTGCACATAGTGCACCTTGTGCTCATCGGGGATATTGACGCACAGCGTGTGCGCAGCTTCGGTCTGACCGACGCTCGAAATATCGTCGTTCTCGCCTTCAACCGTCATTAACGCGACGCGGTGGATAGCCGCCGGGTCGATGGGGCGGCCGCGATGCGTCATCTGCCCCTTCGGTAGCGCGTGGCGAATGAATACGGTATCGACCGTCTGCAGGTAGAACTCAGCTGCAAGATCCATGACCGCGAGATATTCGTCGTAGAACTCGCGGTGCTTCTGCGCGGAATCGCCATCCCCCTTGACCAGATGCAGGAACAGATTGTGATGCGCCTCGATGTGGCGATCGAGGTTCATGCTCATGAAGCCATGCAGCTGCAGGAAGCC
>DASYSQ010000107.1:0-8918 GCA_036003145.1 Pseudolabrys sp. | reverse complement strand
CATGGCCGCACTGCCACTCAGATCGAGCACACGGGCGCCTGCGGGAATGAACTGCGAGGCAAGCTCGGCGCGGGAATCTATTTTCTTTTTCGGCGCAGGCGATGGGACGGTATCCGGCGGCAGTTCCAGAGCCAGATTGCTATTGATGTGCAGATTCATGGCCACCTGTGCCGAGGTCGCTATGCCGGACCCAGCACATGCCGGCGAATCAACTTCATCTAACGAATCACCGCCGGGATTCGCGGTCAACCCGGCGCGCCGCGAATAAATTTGATTGCGATCCCCGGGGTGCCGTCGGTGTCTCGGTGCGTTAGTCCCAAAAATCCGGCCGCGCTTCTTCCAGGATGCCGCCGAGCCGCAACGCTCCGACTTTGACTGCCAATCCGGTCGCGTCATCGGTTTCGACCGCCAAGCCGCACAGCGTAGCCGGGCCGCTCGCCGCCTCGAATTTCGCGCCCGGCAGTTTGCGCAGAAAGCGATTGAGCGGCTCGTCTTTATTCATGCCAATGATCGATTCGAATGCCCCGGTCATGCCCACGTCGGAAATGAAGGCCGTGTGTCCCGGCAGGATTCGATAATCGGCCGTCGGCGCATGGGTGTGCGTGCCGACCACCAGGCTCACACGGCCATCTACGAAATAACCCATGGCCTGCTTCTCGCTGGTGGCCTCGCAATGGAAATCAATGACAATTGCGTCCGCACCGGATTTGAGCGCGCAAGCGGACAATTCGTGTTCGACCGCAGCAAAGGGATCATCGAGCGGGTCCATGAAGATGCGGCCCATGGCATTGATGACCAGCGCGCGCTTGCCGTTCTTGGTGTCGATCAGTGCGACTCCGCGCCCGGGCGTGCCTTTCGGATAGTTGAGCGGGCGGATGAGGCGTGGCGCACGCTCGATGAACACCAGTGCCTCGCGCTGATCCCAGGCATGGTTGCCGAGCGTGATGGCATCTGCGCCGGCATCGATGAACTCGTTGTAGATGACCTCGGTGATCCCGAAACCGCCGGCCGCATTTTCACCGTTGATCACGACCAGATCGAGCTTCCAGTCCGTAATCAGGCCCGGCAGCCGTTCAAGCACAATGGTGCGTCCGGAGCGCCCGACAACATCGCCAATAAAAAGGATGCGCATGCAGTAACTACTCGCGGAAATCGATGGTCTCGCGCTCCGTTAGCACGAGATCGAGCCGCGCGTCGCGCTGGGTGGCTGGAACCTGGGGAATTTCCTGGGCCGCAAAGGCGATGCCAATTGCCGTCACCTTCTTCTTTGCGCGCAATGCATTGATGGTCATGTCGTAGTATCCCGCCCCATACCCGATGCGATGGCCGCCGCGGTCGAAGGCGGCAAGCGGCACAATCAGGACATCGGGCGCAACCTCCGGCGCCTCCGGCACCGGCTCACGGATGCCCCATTGGCCGGATGCCAGCGGCTCCCCAAAAGTCCATGCACGCATGATCAGCGGCTTGCCGCGGCCGGCGATTGCCGGCAGAGCGAGCGTCGCGCCAGCGTCTGCAAGCTTGCGCATGAGCGGAACAGGATTGATTTCGCTTCGCATCGGCGAGAAGCCGGAGACGATTGTGCCGCGCTCGAATTTTACCGGGAACGGCCGGGACGCAATCGCCTCGGCGCCGGCAGCGCGCACAGCCGCCGGCAACGCATCGCGAAATGCGAGGGCCTGTTGGCGAAGCCGCACCTTTGGTGAGTCGGTTCCGGCGATATTCGTCATTGCGATAATAAAGTGCGGAGCCGCGAAAACCGTCGGAGTGCGATCCCGGGAACCTACATAAGTAGGTGGGCGCCATATGACCGAACCCACGAGCCCGGCCAGGGACAGCTCCCGTTAGGATCGTAAGGCCCCGGGGAATTTGTCTCCTAACGCGCCCCGCAGCCCCGCGAGTCGAATGTAGTGCTTATGAGGGGCAGGCGCCATGCCGACTCTCGTCGTTTGCCGGAAGAAGTTAAGACCGGCTCACCCGATCGGCACGCTGCCATTGCCGACGGTTTGATTGAGTTTCTTTGTAATGCCTTCGATGCGTTCGGCGGCGGAGTTGAAGGCCCCGGTCACGGCATCGGACGCGGCTTTCGCGCGATCGGCGGCAATGAGCCGGGCGTCCTGCAAGGCAGCGACATCTTCCTCGAGGCGGCGCACCTTCTGCATCGCCTCATTCATTTCGTCGGCCAACATCAATGCTGCCATCACCGTCAGGCGCGTGTCGCCGATTTCACCGAACTTGCGCCGCAGGCCGATGATGCGCTGGTCGATATCCTTGGCGAGTGACTGCAGATGATCTTCCTGCCCATCCTCGCAAGCGAGACGGAATTGGCGGCCGGCGATGGTGGCAACGATCTGGGCCATGAATTTACTCGTTCAAGTCCAGCACCGACTGGATTGACGCAATCGCAGTATCGAGTCGCTCGGCGATTTCGCGGTTTGTCGACTCCAGTCGCCGCGAGCGCGCGGTTTCGCCATCAAGTGCTGCGGCCAGTCGCGTACGGTCAACACCGAGAGCCTGCACCTGGGCGGCGAGGCCCTCTTCATTGCGGTCAGCCTGCTTCCGCCGTTCAACCGCGGCATCGAGCGCGTCGAGTGCGAGCGCCAGACGCCTGACGGCAGTATCGATTGCACTTTGCTCCGTCATTGCCTTGCTCCGCATCAAAAAGTCTTGCGGCGGCATATATTTAGGCAAAGAACTTTACGTGCTGCGCGACCGCACAGTCAACGCTTGGCGGATGATTTGCCCAGCTGTTTTCGTGGCCTGTGCATGACGGATCAGTGATGGAGCGGTCACATTGACTCAAAGGACTTACATGCTATCCACCGCCCAAAAGGCCCATTCATGAGCTCAAAAGCCTCGCCGACGGCAGCCGCGGCGCCCCCAGAGCGTCGCGAGCAACCGGTCGCTGCCCCTGCCATTGCTCACGCGAGCATGGCCAACGCGATTCGCGCGCTGGCGATGGACGCCGTGGAACAGGCGAAATCCGGCCATCCGGGCATGCCGATGGGCATGGCCGACGCGGCGACCGTGCTTTTCTCGCGTTTTTTGAAGTTCGACCCGGCCGATGCCGCCTGGCCCGACCGCGACCGCTTCGTGCTGTCGGCTGGCCACGGCTCGATGCTTCTGTACACCCTGCTCTATCTGACCGGCTACGAAGCGATGACGATCGAGGAGATCAAACGCTTCCGCCAGCTCGGTTCAATCACCGCCGGCCATCCGGAATATGGCCAGGCGCCCGGCATCGAGACCACCACCGGCCCGCTCGGGCAAGGGCTCGCCAACGCCGTCGGCATGGCAATCGCCGAGAAACATCTCGCTGCAGTGTTTGGCGACGGCATCGTCAACCACAAGACCTATGTCATTGCTTCCGATGGCGACCTGATGGAAGGCATCAGCCAGGAAGCAATTGCGCTCGCGGGACATCTCAAACTCAATAAACTGATCGTCCTGTTCGACGACAATGGCATCTCGATCGATGGCGCATTGTCTCTTGCCGACAGCGTCGATCAAGCGAAGCGCTTCGAGGCGGCCGGCTGGACCGCATCACGGATTGATGGGCACGATCCGGCGGCAATCAGTGCGGCGTTGGAAAAGGCGCAGACGTCCGACAAGCCAGTGCTGATCGCTTTCAAGACTAAAATCGGATACGGCGCGCCAACCAAGCAAGGATCGGAAAAATCGCACGGGTCTCCGCTGGGTGCGGAGGAAATCGCCGGTGCGCGCAAGATACTTGGCTGGACTTCCGCGCCATTCGAAGTGCCGGCCGACATCCTGAAGGCCTGGCGCGCGGCGGGTGCGCGTTCAAAAGGCGCGCACGGAGACTGGGCAAGGCGGATGGCCGCGCTCGACGGCGGCACGCGTGCGGAATTCGAGCGTCGCATGAAGGGTGACGTGCCGAAGCAAGCGCTCGCGGATGCCATACGCGCGGTGAAGGAAAAGCTCGCAGCCCAACCGAAGGAAATTGCGACCCGCACGGCCTGCGAATTCGCGCTCGAGAGCCTGATCCCGGCACTGCCGGAGATGATCGGCGGTTCGGCCGATCTCACCGGTTCCAACAACACGCGCATCAAGGGCATGAAGGCGATTTCCTCCGGCGATTTCTCCGGCCGCTTCGTCCACTACGGCGTGCGCGAGCACGGCATGGCCGCAGCCATGAACGGCATGGCGCTGCACGGGGGCGTCGTTCCCTACTCCGGCACGTTTCTGGTATTTTCCGATTACTGCCGTCCGGCAATTCGACTCGCCGCGCTGATGGGCAAGCGCGTTGTCCATGTGATGACCCACGACTCCATCGGCCTGGGCGAAGATGGACCGACGCACCAGCCGGTCGAGCATCTTGCCGCGCTTCGGGCGATTCCAAATCTGTTGGTGTTCCGCCCCTGCGACGCTGTAGAAACCGCGGAGTGCTGGCAGCTGGCACTCGAGGCCGACGACAGGCCGAGCATACTTGCCCTCACGAGGCAAAACCTCCCGCAACTGCGCAACCGGCTCGACGAGAAGAATGTCTGCGCGCATGGTGCCTATGAAATAGCGGGTCCCGACGGCCGCTCCGATGTCTCGATCTTCGCCACCGGTTCCGAAGTTGCCATTGCGGTCGACGGCGCAAAACTGCTTGCGCAGCGCGGCATTGCGGCGCGTGTAATTTCGGTGCCCTGCTTCGAATTGTTCCTGGCTCAGCCCGAGGAATATCGGCGCGCCATCATTGGCGACGCACGGGTGAAAATCGGCGTGGAAGCCGCGGTTCGCCAGGGCTGGGATGCCATCATCGGCTCCGATGGAACGTTCATCGGAATGAATTCGTTCGGCGCCAGTGCACCGTATAAGGAACTGTACAAGAAATTCGGGATTACCGCTGAAGCGATTGCTCATGCAGCGTTAGCCAAGCTTGGGAAGTAGGAGCAGGTGACTATATGTGTCGTCGTGGTCCACGGGACCACGGCAGACTAACGAGCCGGGAGTGTTTCCATGACAGTACGCGTTGCCATCAACGGATTTGGCCGTATCGGGCGCAACATTCTGCGTGCCATCGCTGAAGCCGATCGCAAGGACATCGAGGTCGTTGCCTTAAACGACCTGGGCCCTGTCGAAACCAACGCCCACCTGCTGCGCTATGACAGCGTGCATGGCCGCTTTCCTGGTGAAGTAACCGTAACGGGCGACAGCATCAGCGTCGGCAACGGCGCCATCAAGGTGACGGCCGAGCGCGATCCCTCGAAGTTGCCGTGGAATGATCTCGGCGTCGATATTGCGCTCGAGTGCACCGGCTTGTTCACGGTTAAGGACAAGGCGGCGGCGCATCTGACCGCCGGCGCCAAGCGCGTGCTGATTTCAGCACCCGCCGACGGAGCCGATCTCACCGTGGTTTTCGGCGTCAACCACGACAAGCTGACGAAGGATCACAAGGTTGTTTCCAACGGCTCGTGCACCACCAATTGCCTTGCGCCCGTCGCCAAGGTGCTCAACGACACAGTCGGTATCGAAACCGGATTCATGACCACGATCCATGCCTACACCGGCGACCAACCGACGCTCGACACCATGCACAAGGATCTTTACCGCGCGCGTGCCGCTGCATTGTCGATGATCCCGACTTCGACCGGCGCAGCCAAGGCTATCGGCCTGGTGCTGCCGGAGCTCAAGGGCAGGCTCGACGGCGTTGCAATCCGCGTCCCGACCCCAAATGTCTCGGTGATCGACCTGAAGATCGTTGCGAAGAAGGCAACCACAAAAGAAGAAGTCAACGACGCCATGAAGCGCGCTTCGGAGCAGCAGCTTAAGGGCATTCTCGCCTACACAAACGACCCCAATGTGTCGATCGACTTCAATCACGACCCGCACTCCTCCACCTTCCACATGGATCAGACCAAGGTCATGAACGGCACGCTGGTGCGGGTCATGTCCTGGTATGACAACGAGTGGGGCTTCTCCAACCGCATGGCGGACACCGCCGTGGCGATGGGGAAGTTGATTTAGCGAGACTTTAGATTTTGTCACATCCGGCGTTGTGCCGGGTATCCACGTCTCACGATTGTTCGTTTCGCGAAGACGTGGATGGCCGGGACAAGCCCGGCCATGACGAGTGAGCGCCCCGATGGACAAATTCCGTACTCTCGATCGAGTCGATGTGAAGGGCAAACGCGTCCTGGTACGCGTCGATCTCAACGTGCCGGTGGAGAATGGTGTCGTCACCGACTCGACCCGCATTGCGCGCGCCGCACCTGCGATCGTTGAAATCGCCGACAAGGGTGGCAAGGTCATTCTGCTTTCGCATTTCGGCCGGCCGAAAGCGCGCGATCCAAAGCAGTCGCTGAAGCCCGTCGTCGCCGAAGTTGCTCGTATCATCAAGCGGCCGGTGAAATTTGCCGACGACTGTATCGGCGAAGCGGCGGAGCGCGCGGTCGCCGCGATGAAGCCCGGCGACATCCTTTGTCTTGAGAACACCCGCTTCCACGCCGGCGAAGAGAAAAACGATGCGACGTTCGTCGCCGCGCTCGCCAGGCTGGGCGACATCTGGGTCAATGACGCCTTTTCGGCCGCGCACCGCGCTCACGCTTCCACCGAGGGCCTTGGTCACAAACTGCCTGCTTATGCAGGGCGCACCATGCAGGCAGAGCTTGAAGCGCTCGCCAGGGCGCTTGAGCAGCCGGAACGGCCATTGGCAGCGATTGTCGGCGGTGCCAAGATTTCCACCAAGCTCGACCTGGTCGGCAACCTGCTCGATAAGGTGAATGCGCTGATCATCGGCGGCGCCATGGCCAATACATTCCTGCTCGCGCAAGGCAAGAAAGTCGGCAAATCGCTCGCAGAAGCCGACCTCGTCGCTACCGCGCGCGAAATCGTGGACAAGGCCAAGACTGCAAAGCGCGAAATCGTGCTCCCTGTCGACGTCGTGGTGGCTGAAAAATTCGAGGCGCACACCCCCTGGCGCGTCGTCGATGCCGACAAGGTCGGAACAAAAGATATGATTCTGGACATCGGCCCACGCAGCGTCGAACAGGTCGTTTCAGTCCTGGCACGCTGCAAGACGCTGGTGTGGAACGGACCCTTCGGCGCCTTCGAAATGGAACCGTTCGACAATGGAACGGTCGAAGTCGCGGAAGCCGCGGCGGAACTGACGCAAGCCGGAAAGCTTGTCTCCGTAGCGGGGGGCGGTGATACCGTCGCAGCACTCAACGCCGCGGGCGTCACCGATCGGCTGACTTATGTCTCCACTGCCGGCGGCGCCTTTCTGGAGTGGCTGGAAGGCAAGGCCTTGCCCGGGGTCGAGGTGTTGCGGATAAAATGACTACGAACAGTGCCATCCGGGGGAAATGCAGCGGATGTGATGGAGGGAATGATGAATCTCGATGAATTGAACAAAGTGGCGCAGGCCATGGTCGCACCCGGCAAGGGAATCCTGGCGGCCGATGAATCCTCCGGCACCATCAAAAAACGTTTCGACACCATCGGCGTGGAGTCGACCGAAGACAGCCGCCGCGACTATCGCGAGATGTTGTTCCGCTCGACGGAAGGAATGAAGCACATTTCCGGAGTCATTCTTTATGACGAGACCATTTGGCAAAAGGCGAAGGACGGTACGCCGCTTGTTGAGCTCATCAAGAAGGCCGGTTCGATTCCCGGCATCAAGGTAGATGAAGGCACCAAGCCATTGCCGAATTGCCCTGGCGAGGTTGTGACCATTGGTCTCGACAAACTCGCCGACCGGCTCCCGAAATACTTTGAACAGGGCGCGCGGTTCGCGAAATGGCGCGCCGTGATCGACATCGGCGCCAATGGCATCCCTAGCTACACCTGCATCCGTGCCAATGTGCACGCACTCGCACGCTACGCCGCGCTGTGTCAGGCGGCGCAGATTGTGCCGATCGTAGAGCCCGAAGTGCTGATGGACGGCGATCACGACGTCGAGCGCTGCGCGACAGTCACCGAGCTGGTTCTCAAATTGACGTTCGAGGAGCTCTACTTCAATCGCGTTGCGCTCGAAGGCATCGTGCTCAAGCCGAACATGGTGATATCCGGCAAGAAGAACGGCAAACGCGCCGGGATCGAGGAAGTCGCGGAGCGCACTGTGAAAGTGTTGAAGAATTGCGTGCCCGGTGCGGTGCCAGGTATCGCCTTCCTGTCTGGCGGACAGAGCGACGAGGAGGCAACCGCCCATCTCGACGCCATGAACAAGATCGGTAATCTGCCTTGGGCGCTCACCTTCTCATATGGCCGCGCGCTTCAACATGCGCCGCAGACCACATGGAAAGGCAAGAGCGAGAATGTCGCCGCCGCCCAGCGTGCCTTTTCGCATCGTGCAAAGATGAACGGGCTTGCCGCACTGGGTCAATGGAAAGCTGATATGGAGAAAAAGGCGGCGTGACATGCAAAGGGCCGCGTCTCGGTGCGGCCCCTTGCTTTTATCCCGTTGCGTGCGGGATCAGTCGCAATTGGTTTTTTGAATTGTCTTCGAGCCGGTGATGTCTTCCTTGTGCACTGTCTTGGAAGAACAGTCACCCGCACCAGTCGTCTCCTTGGTGATTGTCTTTTTCTCACCCAAAATTCCATCACGCTTCTCGATGGTTACCGATGTATCCGGGCGGTCATGTTCGATGACGACGGCGGGATCACGCCGCTCTTCGATCACAGTCTGTGCATTGGCACCAAACACACCAATCGCGCTGGCGGCCAGCGCAAACGCAAGGACATTGAGCTTCATGGTCGCCTCCTGCTAATAAGCCTCGCCTATCAACGCCGCCCCGCCTCGGACGTTCCCATAGTTCCGATGTAAGCCAAGGACACGAAACGTGATTGATCTCTATACTTGGACGACCCCCAACGGCCGCAAGGCTTCCATCGCCCTCGAGGAATTCGGTCTGCCCTACACCGTTCATCCGATCGATATTTCCAAAGACGAACAGTTCGCACCGGACTTTCTCAAG
>DASYSQ010000106.1:0-16244 GCA_036003145.1 Pseudolabrys sp. | reverse complement strand
CCCTCACCGTTCCGACAGGGCCATTCGGCTGTTGTAAATGTTCATCAGCAACGAGGTCGTGAGACTGATGACGAGATAGACAAGCATCGTGATTGCCACGACCTCCACCGCTTGTCCGGTCTGGTTGAGTACGGTGCCGGTAAAAACCTGCACCAAATCGGGGTAGCCGATCGCAACCGCCAGCGAGGAGTTCTTCGTCAGATTGAGATACTGGCTGGTCAGCGGCGGAATTATCACCCGCATCGCCTGCGGAACCACGATCAACCGAAGCGTCGGCCCTGGCCGAAGCCCGAGGGAATAGGCCGCTTCGCTCTGGCCGCGCGATACCGCGAGGATGCCGGCACGAACAACCTCGGCAATAAATGCGGCGGTGTAAACCGACAGGCCAAACAGCAGCGCCGCGAATTCAGGCAACACCTCGACGCCGCCGACGATGTTGAAGCGCCCCGCTTTGGGAAAATCGAAGCCCAGCGGAAACCCGGCGAGCGCAAATACTGCTAGCGGAAGGCCCAGCACCAGCGCGACCGCAACCCAAAAGACCGGCGCTTGTTGTCCGGTCCGCTCCTGTCGCTTGCGCGCCCAGAGGTAAAACGCAATGGAACCGGCAATGCCGACAAGCCCAACAATTGCGACTGCGCCGAAACCGCTTTTGAACACAGGCTCCGGCAGAAAGAGGCCGCGATTGTTGAGAAAGGCGCCACCAACAACGATGCTCTCGCGGATATCGGGCAGCGCCTTGAGCACGGCGTTGTACCAGAACAGCAATTGCAGCAGCAGCGGCAGATTTCGGATGGTCTCGACGTAGCCGCCGGCAACCTTTGAAAGCAGCCAATTGCTGGATAGCCGCGAGATGCCGACGATGAAACCGAGAATAGTCGCAAAAATGATGCCGAGACCGGCCACCAGCAGCGTGTTGAGCAGGCCCACCCAGAAGGCGCGGCCGTAGGTCGAGCCCCGCGCCGAGTACTCGATCAGTGTCTGACTGATGTCGAATCCGGCGGTCGTATTCCAGAAACCGAATCCGGACGCGATCTGGGCGCGTGCGAGGTTGTCGATCGCATTCCGTGTGGCGCCATAGACCAGAAAGCCAACGACGGCGCACAGGACGAACTGGTAGGCGATGCTGCGAAACTTCGGGTCGTTGTAGAAGACGACCTGCGCGGGCCGCGACGATGCCGAAATCTCACTCGACATGTATCCCTCGTCGGGCCTGCTGCGCGACGACTCCTTTCAGAAGGAACCGCCGCGAGCTTGCCGCGGCACCGCGTGTCGGCGTCCGGTCAGCGAATTGGCGGTGCGTATTGTATACCGCCTTTGTTCCACAACTTGTTCAAACCACGTTCGATCTTCAGCGGTGAGCCCTGCCCGACGTTGCGTTCGAACGACTCGCCGTAGTTGCCCACAAGTTTGATGATGCGAGCCGCCCAGTCTTTGGTGAGGCCGAGCTGTTCGCCGTAGTTGCCTTCGGTGCCGACGAAACGCTTGATTTCGGGATTGGTCGATTTCATCGCCTCGTCGAGAGTCTTCGAAGAAATATTGAGCTCTTCGGCATCGATCATCGCGAACAGCGTCCACTTCACAACGTCGAACCACTGGTCGTCACCGTGACGCACGGCCGGGCCGAGCGGCTCTTTCGAAATGATTTCGGGAAGGATGATGTGGTCGCCTGGATTTGCGACCCTTAACCGCTCCGCATAGAGAGCCGAAGCGTCGGTGGTATAGGCATCGCAGCGGCCGGCATCATAAGCCTTCACCGCCTCATTCGCCGTAGCGAAGGTCACGGTCTTGAGCTGCATCTTGCTGGCCGCGAAGTAGTCCGCGAGGTTGAGCTCGGTCGTGGTGCCCTGCTGCACGCAGATGGCTGCGCCGTTGAGCTCGAGCGCTGAATTCACCTTGAGCGCCTTGCGCACCATGAAGCCCTGGCCGTCGTAATAATTGACGCCCGTGAAATTCAGTCCGAGCGATGTATCGCGCGACGATGTCCAGGTCGTATTGCGCGCCAGCACATCTACTTCACCCGATTGCAAGGCGGTAAAGCGGTCCTTGGCCGACAGCGGTACGAATTTGACCTTGTCGGCATCATTCAAGACCGCGGCAGCGATCGCCCTGCAAAAATCTACGTCCAGCCCGGTCCATTTTCCCTGCGCGTCGGGAAGCCCGAAGCCCGCGAGGGTTCCGTTGGCGCCGCAATTCAGCATCCCCCGATCCTTTACCGCTTTCAGCGTTTGTGCGGACGCGCCTTGCGCGGTAACGGCGACGGCGAGCGCAACAATGGTGGCAAATCGCTTCATGTGACGGTTCCTTCCAAACGAGTTCGGGTGCGGCCTTGCGGGACTGGCGAAAAACTTCCGCCGCCGGCCTTCGGCCCGGCGGTATCAATAGCGAGTTGCGGCCGTTCCTCTCTCGATGCCCCTTAAGCGCGGGGCATCTCAGAACGATCGGCCTGCCGGGTCAAGGGGTTGACGCTCGCAGCCTATGCGGACGTATATGTCTGCGCGACGGTATCACGCAGTCCTGAACAGGGCCCTCCGATCACATGACGAAGACGACGAAGAAGACCAAATGACGAAGAAGATCAAAGCCCCGATCAGGCCGGACACCCGGCTTGTCACATCCGGCCGCGATCCGCAGGCCAATCACGGTTTTGTCAATCCACCAGTCTATCACGCGTCGACCTTGCTCTATCCCACTGCGGAAGATCAAGTCGCCCACCGCGCCCGCTACAATTATGGCCGGCGCGGCACACCTACCTCCGAAGCGCTGGAAGATGCATTGCGCGAGCTCGACGGCGAGACTTGCGCAGGCGTGGCCCTGCTTCCATCCGGACTGGCGGCAATTGCGGCCGCACTCATTGCCGTCGCGCGCTCCGGCGATCACGTCCTGGTCCCCGACAGTGTCTATCGGCCAACCCGAAATTTCTGCAACGGCGTATTCAAGCGTCTGGGTGTGGAAACGACATACTACGATCCAGTTATCGGCGCCGACATCGCAAAATCGTTCAGGGCAAACACGCGTGCTGTTTTCGTCGAAGCACCCGGCTCGCAAAGCTTCGAGATGCAGGACATCCCCGCCATCGCCAAAGTCGCGCACGAGAGGAAGGCGATCGTGATGATGGACAATACCTGGGCGACGCCGCTCTATTTCCGCGCCTTCGAGAAGGGCGTCGACATGCAAATTCAGGCCGGCACTAAATACATCGGAGGCCACTCCGACATCATGTTCGGCTGCGTGTCGGCGAATGCGGCGACTCTGCCGGCGCTGAAGGACACCGTCTACTCGATGGGGTTATGCGTCGGTCCCGACGACATGTATCTCGCACTTCGCGGCCTGCGGACACTCGGCGTCCGGCTTGCGCGTCACTATCAATCTGGCCTTCGCGTCGCGCGATGGCTCGAACAGCGGCCCGAAGTCTTGCGGGTGCTGCACCCCGCGCTCGAAACCGATCCAGGCCACGACATCTGGAAGCGGGACTTCACCGGCGCCTGCGGCTTGTTCAGCATCGTGCTCAAGCCGGCAAGCGAGCCGTCGGTGCACGCTTTCCTCAACGACCTGGCATTGTTTGGTTTGGGCTATTCCTGGGGTGGATTCGAAAGCCTGGCCATCCTGTTCGACTGTTCCGAATATCGCACCGCTACCAAATGGGCGCCGGGCGGCCCGACGATACGCTTCCACATCGGACTGGAAGATCCTGACGATCTGATCGCCGATCTCGAACGCGGATTCGCCGCACTCGCCAGCGCTGCGGGCCGGTAAGCCTCCCCTTGCAAGCGCGAATTCAATCACACCGCCGTCGTCGTTCCGCCGCTGCGCATGACGAATTGCAGATTCCGCAGATAGACGAATACGCCGAAGGCCTGCCCGATAATAAAAACTGGATCCCTCCTGTAAAGCGCGTAACCGAGCAACATCAATCCGCCGCCAATTGAAAACACCCAGAAGGCGGTCGGCACAACACTTCTTCCGGCACGCTCGGAGGCAATCCACTGCACAACAAAACGCATTGCAAACATTGCCTGCGCGAAGTAGCCGATCAATATTCCCCAATCCACCGTGCCGATGAATACGTCGTGCAGATAACCGCCGACGGAATTCGCGATATCGACCAGCATTGTATTTTCCTTGCCTAGTTTTCCGAGATTTCCGGAATTCTCTTCTTGCGGCGGATCAGCCACCACACACCGGCGAGATCGAGTATGCCGACCCACAGCCGGTCCCACAGTCCGTAGTTCGATACGCCGTGTGCCCGTGGCCGGTCGACCACATCGACATAGCCGATGTCGAAACCTTCGCGCCGTATCAGTGCGGGAAGAAAGCGATGCAAGCCATCGAAATACGGCAGACCGAGGAACACAGCGCGACGGAACGCCTTCAACCCGCAACCGGTGTCGCGAGTACCATCACGCAGGACGGCTCCACGCACCGCATTTGCGATCCTCGATTGGAGTTTCTTAAATCCGCCCGATTTGCGGCCAACGCGCTGGCCCGCGACGAGTCCAATGCGCGGGTTGCCCGCTTCCAGTGCGCGAACAAGCGCCGGAATGAATGCCGGGTCGTTCTGACCGTCGCCGTCGAGCGTCACCACAATGGAGGCCCGCGCAGCCGCAACACCGGTCCGTACAGCCGCCGACTGTCCACATGACTGCTTGTGGCGAACGCGGCGCAGCCACGCGTGCTGCGTCATCAGCCGTTTCAGCTCTGCCTCGGTGCCGTCAGTCGATCCGTCATCGACGTAGACGACCTCGAAGGACCACTGCCCTTCGAGCGCTTTGGCGATTTCTGCCACAAGCAGCGCAATATTGCCGGCCTCATTGCGGACCGGCACCACCACGGACACCGCCGGATCGATTGTATTCATGCGGCGATGTCTTATGAGGACAGAAGCCCGCGGGCAACCGCTTTGATGCGTTGAAGCGAGGGTCCCGGGTATTGATGGATCGTGCCGTTTGCCTCAATCGCAAAACCAAGCCCGCGCTGCGCGAAAAAGCGCCGAACCAGCACGACACCCGCTATCCCGACGACCGCCCCGGCAAATGTATCGCTCGGATAGTGCGCAATCACCATGACGCGGCTCACCGCAATCAACAGCGCATAGATCAACAGTGCCGTGCGGGCGCGGGGCCACAGGGTCCCGAAGGCCACCATCACGGCGAATGCCGTGGTGACATGACCGGACGGGGTTCCGGCATAGGCCGCGTGTCCCTCGAACGGAATGAACAGAGTTGGATCGAGGCTGCCGCCGACCATTGGACGCGCACGTCCGATCATCCGCTTGACGATCGTGACAAAAAGGCTGGGCACGGCAATCGCCGCGAACAGGAATCCGGCGCGCACCATGATCGCCGCGAGCACCCGCTGTGAGATCGGCGTCAGCGCCGGCGGCAACGCGGCGAGTGCCAGAAAAAGCAGCCCGAGCGGCCAGAGGAACCAGCCCGACTTGCCAAAATCGGTGATCTCGTCAAAAAATGAAATGATCCAGCGCGGCAGATGGCCGACGCCACGGATGGCTGCGGCATCGATCGTCATCATCGACAGCAGATACACGGCGAAGAATGCGCAGGCCGCTATCGCAAGCTGGCGCGGCGCAAGAGGAAGGAGCCGCGCATTACCGCGAGCAGGCCGAGCCAGCACAGTGAGCGCAGTCGTGACACTGGCCGCGCAGCGCCGCAGCGCCGCCGCTGCCGCGCCTTCAACGCGATTAAATCCGTTGGCCACGCTCATGGACTCGCCTGCGAGCGGAAGACCGTCATCGATACCGGCTTTCCGATGCTGATATTGTAGCCTTCAATGCGCTGGATGAGCGAATAACGCAATGCGACCGTTTCAGCGCGCTGCACGAAACTCCGTTCGCTGCGTGAGTCAATCAAGGCGAAATGACATGGTCCCGCGCGCAGGAAATCCGCGGCTCCCGCGCCGTCGGTGAAGCGCGTGTCGGTGCCAAGCAGGAACACCAGGCTCGGCTCCTGATAAGCGAATGTCGAGGCGACGCGCGGCTCCTTGCAGTCGGTCGCGTGTATTTCATCGGCGATCATGGCGCTTGGAAACAGCGACGGCAGCAGCGGAAACGTGATTGCGTAGACCGAGATCGCGATCAGGACCGAGGCGATCATTCCGCGCAACAGCGAGCGTTCGGGGCCGTCCACCTCATAGAGCCACCAGGCAAACAGCCCGGTAATCACCGCAAGAGCGGAAAATGGCCACACGACCAGACCGAGATCACGACCGACTATAATGAAGACGACCAGCACCGCGATCGCGATGGCAGCGGGAAACAGAAGCCAGCCGATCGTGCCGCGTACCATCCAGCGCGCCTTTGACAGGCTGCCAGACTCGAGAACCCCGGCGATCAGAATCGCGATGGCGGGATACAGCGGCAGCACATAGTGCGGCAGCTTTGTCATCACGGCCTCGAAGACAAGCCATGATGGAATCAGCCACGCGAGCAAGAATCGCGCGCCGGGCTCGCGCCGCGATGTCCACACCGCCGGCGTGGCCAGGCCGGTCAAGACCGAGCCCGGCCAGAACGTCACCCAGAACAGCAGGAGATAGAAACCGGGGGGCGCGCCGTGCGCCTCCTGTCCGCTGGTCACTTTGCTGAGCATGTCGTGGCCGAGCGCTTCCGCGAAGAATCTGCCTCCGGATTTCGCGACGATCGCCAGGAACCACGGAGATACCAGCAGTATGAGCCAGAGAAAACCGGCGACGGGCCGCGTCGACCACACCCAACGCGCCGAACGGTCAACAATCGAGAGCACGATGGCCGTAAGCCCGACGAACATCAGAATCACGGGCCCCTTCAGCAGCACGCCGGCCGCCAGCGCTGTCCACAGGATCGCCGGCTGGGTCCAGCCGATCTTCGTCTCAGGCTCACGTTGGCCCGCCAGATAGATGCGCGCCATTGCCCCCATCGCGGCGACGCAGGTGAGCAACAGCATCGCGTCGGTCTTGGCGAGGCGCGCCTCGACGCCGAGCAGGACCGAGCTCGCCATCATCAGCGCAGCGGCAACTGCGGCGCGGCGGCCCACGAAGGCAAGCGCGGCCCAATACGTCAAGAGGACGGCGGACGTCGCACCGGCGAGCGATGGGAAGCGATAGAGCCAGATGACTGTGCGCGCCTGCGGCACGCCGAGCGCCTCACCAACTTTCACGGCGGCGGCTTGCAGCCAATAGATACCAACCGGCTTCTTGTAGCGGACCTCGTCCTGAAAACGGATGTCGACATATTCGTGTGTTTCCAGCATCTGCTTGGTGGCTTGCGCGAAGCGGGCTTCATCGCGGTCGACCGGCGGAATCTGGAAGAAGCCCGGAAGAAACGCGACAAGTGAAAATGCCAGGAGCAGCGCTGCCGCCCGCCGGTGCGAGCCGACGGCATAGTCGAGCGCCGCGGCCAGTCCTCGCGCCGGCGCAAATGACGTCCGTGCCTGATCGGTACTGATGCTCACTTGTTTGATGCCCTGAATCAGCAACTTTGGCCGGACAATAGGCCCAAGCTACGGCCCTTGTCATTCGCCCCTATTGCAGCCGCACGGTGACACTGTCGGCGGCGCCGCGCGCGTCCATCACCGTCAGGTGCACAAAGCCGGGACCATCGGGCTGAAAGAATACGGTGCCTCGGCCACTCTGCGCGGCCAAGGGGACGCCATTCACCATCACGGTGAGCGGCGCACGACCGCCGACAATCTTGAGCGCGACCGGATTGGGCTGGCTGCCGGAGGCAAGTTCCAGCTGCGCGCCGTCCGGTGGAAACATGATTCGCGGCGGCTCGACGGCCTCGCCTGGGCCGCCGGCGCTAAAGCGCTGGAGCGGCGGCGGAAGCTTGTTTCCGGCAGCGATGACGGCTCCTTTAGGTGCGTGCGGCAATGTTGCGGGCGCAAAGCCCGCGCGCGCAAATGCGTCGAACAAGATCGGCGCGGCAGATGCGCGGCCGATCAGGCCCGGTACCGGCGCGCCGTCCGGTCGTCCGACCCATACGCCAATCGTCATGCGGCCATCGAAACCGACGGCCCAGGCATCCCGATATCCGTAGGAAGTCCCTGTCTTGAAGGCAATGCGGCCGTGCGGCGCATTGTCCGGCGACGGAGCGCCGATGAGAATGTTGCCGACATACCAGGCGGCAACCGGATCAAGCAGTCTGCGGGTCTTTGGCGGAAAAGTATCCTGGCGCTCGCTCAGCGGCACCGCCGCGCCGAGCCGCGCCAACCCGGCATAAAGCATGACAAGGTCGGACAGCCGGACACCGACCCCGCCAAGGCCCATGGCCAGGCCCGGCGCCTCGCCTTTCGGCAATACCAGTGCGGCACCGGTCTGCGTCAGCCGCGCGCTCAGACGGCTGACGCCGACTTTGCCGAGCACCGCAATTGCCGGAACATTGAGCGACAATTGCAGCGCCCGTCTAACCGTGACCGTGCCCTGGAAGGTCAGGTCGAAATTTTCGGGTGTATAGCTGCCGTAGCGCGCCGGCTTATCGTCGACCAGTGTTTCGGGGTGGATGAGGCCATCCTCGAAAGCGAGGCCGTAGATGAACGGCTTCAAGGTCGAACCGGGGGAGCGCAAGGCCTGAGTCATGTCCACCTGGCCGGCGCGGCGTGCGTCGAAATAATCGGCCGAGGCGACACGCGCCCTCACCTCACCGTTCGCATTGTCCACCGCAAGAATGGCGACCGAGATGTCGGGCCCGAGTGCCTGCGCGCGTTCTAGCGCAAGGCCCTGCAGCGTCTTCTGCAAGGGAAGCTCGATGGTAAGCCGATGAACGCGTCGATCGGGTTCGAGTGACACAACCCGGTCAGCCGCGTGCGGCGCCAGCATGGGAAGCTGTTTGCGTGCGTGCGGCACCGGTTGAGATCGCGCACGCGCGATTTCGTCAGGCGGCACAACTCCTGCGGCCGCCACACGATCAAGCACACGGTTGCGTGCGGCGCGGGCGGCGTCGGGAAAACGGTCCGGCCGGCGCAGTTCGGGTGATTGCGGCAAGGCGACCAACAGCGCGGCTTCGGCCAGGGATAATTTGCGCGGCTCCTTGCCCAAATACGCCAGCGCCGCTGCACGGATACCCTCAAGATTTCCGCCGTAAGGCGCCAGCGTCAGATAAAGCGCGAGGATTTCGTCCTTGCGAAGAGTGCGCTCAAGTTCAAGCGCACGCACGATCTGCCGCAGCTTTGCGCTCAGGCTGCGATGCTCACGCGGCTCCAGAAGCCGCGCGACCTGCATGGTGATCGTCGAACCGCCGGATACGATGTGGCCGCTGGCGGCGAATTGAATCGCCGCGCGTCCGAGAGACAACGGATCGACGCCGTAATGGCTGCGGAACCGTTTGTCCTCATAGGTGAAGAGCAACGTCAGGAAACGCGGATCGACATCCTGCTCGGTCGCCGGGAGCCGCCAGCGCCCGTCGTCGGTCGCATAGGCGCGCAACAGACGCCCCTCGCGGTCGAGGACGACGTGCGAATATTCGAGATCCTTGCCAAGTGGCGCAGGCCCGAACGAATAGGCCCAGGCGCCGAAGGCGAACAGCCCGGCGGCAAATCCGCCCGCACCCCCGAAAAATAGCCTCCGGCGGTTCATTTCGGCGATATCTCGATGGTGCCGGTTGCGGTGCGCCCGAACCGGTCGGGCCGATACATGTCCTCGACTTTCGCCTGGGGCAACACATAGCGCCCGGGTGAAACCGCGCGCACGACATAAGCGACTGTGAACACCGGCGCGGAATCCTTGTTGCGGTCGAAGGCTGCCGTGAACCGGTCGTCGCGGAATTCCGTGTTGACCGGCTCACCCGCATCGACGATCCAGGTGAGCGTGCCCGTCTCCCCCGATGACACCAGCCGCGGATTATCGATCTCGAAACCGGCCGGCAGATAATCGGCAACGATGACGCGGCCGAATTGCGGCTGCGGCTCGGTCATTTTCAGCACCACCACAAAACGCTGGTTTTGCTTGGTTTTGCCCGGATCGATTTTTTCGCCCTCGAGCGTGTGATAGCTGCGCTCGATCTTGAAGCCCTGTTCGGCTGCCGGTTCCGGCGTGAGCGGCGATCCGCTCACCGACACAACAGCCTGCACATTGCCCTCACCCTGGTTCGCCACCGCGACCGGCGCGGGATCGTCTGCACGCATGCTGCGATAGAATGCTCCCTGACGCGGCTCTCCATTGACCGTGAGCGAAATCGCGTTGAGCTGTTTGGCGAGCGCGCGGGCGGCAAGCACCAGCCATGCGTCCTCCTGGGTGGACGTGCCGGCAGTCAAGGCGCGCGCGCTATCGATCCTGAGCACAGCGTCGTCGATCGTTTTTTGCGGCGCCCGCCCTTCCGACGCCAGCGTCACCAGCGCCGCGGCGTCACGCAAGGCAGACCCGAAATCGGCGCGGCCCAGATCAAGCTTTGGCTGCGGCGATATGGCGTTGAGCGCCGCAAGATAGACGTTATCGGCGCGCACCTTGTCGCCAACCATCGCCAGCGCGGCCGCAATTTGCGCTTTTGCGATTGGGGTTGCCACCTCCGAAATCTTGACGTCGGCGATGTAACGCAGATCACCAACTGGCGCTGCACCATTGCGCGCCAGCACGTAAAGCGCATAGGCCAGTTCACGGCCGCCATTTTTGCCGGGCTCAGGAGCGGTCGCGACATAATTGCGCAGACGATCAACGGCAAGCGTGTAAGCGGTTGCAGGCACGTCGAACCCGCGCTCGCGCGCGCGGGTCAGGAAATCCGTCACATAGGCATCGAGCCAGGGATCCTCGCCGCCGACCGACCACAGGCCGAACGACCCATTTGAGTCCTGCCGCGCCAGCAGGCGCGGAATGGCGTCCTTGATGCGCTGCTCGATTTCGCCGTCGGGCGCCAGCCGCGCCTGCGCGGCAAGCTCGTTGACGTAGAGCATCGCCATGGCCCGGCTCGCGACCTGCTCGGAGCATCCGAACGGGTAACGGTCGAGCGCGTTGAGCAGCGTCGCCGCGTCGAGCGAGGCCGACACCGCAACCGAGAGGCCGGCGCGTCCTGTTCCCGGCACGAAATCGGCGAACATGTCTTTCGAGACCGTGAGCGTCTCGCCTTTGGCCAGCGTGCGCACGCTGCGGCGCGTCAGAATTTGTGTCGCCGGCCGCACATCGAGCGGATAGCTGCGTTCGAGGGCGAAATTCTCCGGCCCGCTGACCTTGACCGTGACTGTGCTTGGCCCCGAGCCCGACGCGCCCACAGGAACCGAAATGCGATCGCGCTGCTTGGCTGCCAGTTTGAGTACTTGCGGCTTGTCGCCCTCAAGCCTGGCAGCACCGTCGGCGACAAAGGCGATCATGTAATCGCCGGCCGTGCCTTCGACGTTGTCGAGTTCGAGCTGGACCGCGCCTTTGTCGCCGGTGCGCAGGAAGCGCGGGAGCGTCGCGGTCAGCACCACGGGATCGCGCACGATGACGTCGCCGGACGCCTTGCCGACCTTGTCCTTGCTCCATGCTACCGCCATCACACGGACGGAGCCGGCGAAAGCTGGAATATCGAACTGGACCTGCGCGCTTCCGTCGCGACCAACCGTGACGATCCCGGAATAAAGTGCGAGTGGCGCCTGCGCCGGAGGCGAGCCGGACAATTCGGAGCCGCCAGTATCGCCGCCCGAACGGATTTGCCCGCGCGCACCCTGCATGCCGTCAATCAATTGGCCGTAAAGGTCGCGGATCTCGGCAGTGAGACGGCGCTGCCCGAGATAGTAATCGTCGGGCGCCGGCGGTTTGTAGTTGGTGAGATTGAGAATGCCGACGTCGACGGCTGCCACAACGACGCGCGCCTCCTCACCGGAAACAAGTCCGGTGAGCTTGATCGGCACCGTCAACGTCGAACCTGGCCGCACCGCTGACGGCAGTTTCATGTCGAGTGCGAGGGTATGCGCCGCCTTGTCGATTGAGAACCACTGCACGCCGATTGCGCGGCCGGGCATTCGCTGTGCGGCCGCATCAAGCGGACGGCGCAAGGTGGCGACCATATAGGCCCCCGTGCCCCAATCGCGGCCGACGCTCAGGCTGACCCGTGCGGCTCCGGCTTTCACGTCCTGCGATTGGCTGGCGACAAGGCGGTCGGTGAATATGTTGACTGTGAGACGGCCAGCCGTACGGGCCGTCACCGCAACGTTCAACGTATCGCCCGGTTTGTAGTCAGACTTGTCGAGCGCGACTTCCAAAAGGTCCGGGGTGTCCGCGTTCGACTCCGCATAGAAGCCCGCATCAAAGCTGAGCGAAGTGACCGGACCATTGGCGTCGCCGGTCGAGATTTCCAGTCGATAGCGGCCCCACTTCACAGGAATCGACACACGCGCTGGCTTGTCGGCAGCGACGTCAACCGTACCGTTGGCCACACGCTCGGTGCGCTTGACCGGCTCGTATTCCCATTGACCGTTCTGGCGATACCACTGATAGCTGCTCTCGACCTTGAGCAGATCGTAATGCAGACCGTTCTTCGACAGCGGCTTGCCGTCGGGCCCGACCATGACCACGTCGAAATCGGCATTGGCTCCGTCGGCGAGCGAGCGGCCGGCGAATGCGGGTTTCACGCCGAGCATCGCAGCATCGGGCGTCACCGGCAGCGTCAGCTTGCGCTCGACCGCGCGACCGCCCGATTCCGCCATGCTCACTGTGATCTGCGCTTCCAGTGGCCGGCCGCTCGCCGGGACCTTGTCGAGCTTGACCGGAAATGCCGCCTTGCCGGCGGCGTCCGTGCTCGGCAGGTCGTCGAGTTCCTGGCGGATCGCGCTGACGTCGTCATCGAACAAACCGAAGGCGTAGCCAGGAAAGCCCGGAAGCTCCCTGGCAGCGGCAATCGATACCTGGCCTGACAGCTCCAGGTTCGAAGCCGGCGCGCCGTAGAGAAAATGCCCGTCGACGCGCAACTGAGCCGGTGCAGTGCGGGTAATTCCCTTCGCGGAGGACGCAAGATCGAACTCGATACGATCGGGTACATAGTCCTCCACCATGAAGGTAGTCTCGCCCACCGGTGGTCGCTTGGGATCGGTGTAAGCCGCGACGCGCCAGGTGCCTGTCGAAGCGGACGCGACGATCGGTACGCTCATTGAACGGCCACCGAGGCCCTGATCGGGCACAAGCGCGCGGCGATATTCGACGCCGTCGGGACGCGCAATGACCAATGTCAGCGGGACATTCGGCGCCGCCACGCCGCGCACATCACGCAGCAGCGCGGTCACAGCAACCGTTTCCCCGGTGCGGTAAACGCCGCGTTCCGTATAGACGAAGGCATCGAGTCCTGTCGGAACCGGCCGTCCGGCAACGCCACGATCGGACAAATCGAACGCAGGCGATTTCAGGCTCAAGAACGCGTAGTCGTTTTTCTCGCTGGCAACGATCGCAGCCGGTGCTGCGCCGCCTTCCCCGCGCGCAAGACCGGCCTCAAAATGGATGAAACCGTTGCGGTCAGTCTGGCGAACCGCAAGCACCTCATTGTTGCGTGCAACCAGCCGCACCTCGACGCTGCTGCGCGGATCGGCGCTCGCCAGCGAGTGAATAAAGACATCAATGCCGTCGTGCGCGGTGTAGGCCGTGAGGCCGAGATCGGAAACGATGAACCATTGTGTCGCCTGCTGCCCGTAGTCACTGGAGACGACATCTTTCGGCTCGGCGGTTATGGCGTAGACGCCGGGCCCGAGATCCTTGACCGCCTCGTCGAGTGGAAATGCAGTTGTCACCTCTGTATTGAGCTTGGGCTCGACGGCGAGTTCACCGCTCCATATCCGGGCGCCGCGCTCGTTGGCCAGGCGCTCGGCCTGATAGCGGCTCAGATTGCGCTGGAAGTCGTAGCCAAGAAGCGTGTCGATGAGATTGCGGTCGCCAATTCGATAAATGGAAAGCGCGACTGCTTTGGTATTGACGCTGAGCACCGGAATGCCGCGCTGGCCCGTACGCGGCAGCACGTAGGCCTTGCCTGAAAAGCGCGCGAAAGGCTTGCGGTCTCGAACGAAGATCGTGAATTCAGCAGACTTTGCCAGCGTTTCCTTCACGACAGACGGGAGCCCGGCGCGCAGAGTTATCGAATAGCGTTCGCCGTGCTTGAGACCCTCCACGCAGAGCTGTTTTTCGCTTGCCGATGTCGCCGGCCGGTCCATGCCTGCGACCGCGACAAAAGGTGAAAAATCGGTACGACGGCCGGGCAATTCCTCGGAGAACTGGAAACAGGCGCGCGGCGCGATCGAGTCGGAGTCGACGGTAAAGTCGAGCAGACGGAACCCGTGCTCGGCCCGCAGCTTTTCGTATTGGCCACGCAGTTCAGCTGTCTCGCGCAATTCGAGCGAGAGGCGCAGGGAATCGAGCGCACCCCGCCACTGCTGCCGATCGGAAAGCGTTCGGCCGAGGACTGACAGGCTGTCAGCTTCCAGACTGCGATCGCCTGCCCGTTGGTAGGCGATATAGGCAGCCGTTGACGCACGATCGAACAGCAGCGCCTTCTCGCGATCATCGCGCGGCTTGATTTGAAGGATGGTACGGGCAAGTCGCAGCCAGCTTGACGCATCATCGGGCGCGACCGTGACAAGCTGACTGAGGACGACCATGCCCGACCGGAACTCATTCTTCTGAAAGGCTGCGTCAGCGTCCCGGCGCAAGGTGGCGGCGGGCTTGGCCACCGTGCCGGCATCGCTTTTGATCTGTGCCTCAAGCTTGATTGCCGCCTCGTCGAATGCGCTTTGCTTGAACGGCTTTTCGGCCGCAATCGCGGGCGCCAACATCCCGGCAAGAGTCAGGAGCGCGGCGGCAAGGCCGGCGCGAGCGACGCGAAGCATGGGAAGAGACCTCCGTAAGGAGCGGGTCGCAATAGACATGATTTCAGTTCCAGATGGTGTCGAGCGCGTGGCGGTGGCGGATTCTGGCGACCAGCATGCCGCGCCATCGCCGAAATTGATACGAGGATCAAAACGCTCGCTCGTTATCCTCAGAAACTACATGAGCCCACATCAGAAATTGGTCTAAGGTCTTAATGTTTCAGTCGAAATCGGTGAAGAAAATCGCCACCGGCCGATGACCGCTCTGCCGAGCCTGTGGGCATCGGGGCCAGCTTGGCACTGTATCTTTGCAGCGGAGACTGGCTGCGGCTAAACCGTTTACGCGGACCCCGTAGCTCAGCCGGATAGAGCATCAGCCTTCTAAGCTGAGGGTCGCTGGTTCGAATCCAGCCGGGGTCGCCATCACTTATTTTCGCTCCATTCGTTTCAAAGACCTGGCTCGCGGTTGGCCGCCGTTTCCATAGGACCACTGACAGCCATGATCTCAGGACCGGTGCAGCCGGCATCATGTCTGCTTTGTGAATAGCGGATATTTGTTGGAGGTCAGTACTCAATCCTTGATCAATCCGGCGGCTCTCAACGCCTTGTTGATCACCGCTCCGATCTCGGGGAGAGGCGGCATCGCTTCTCGCTCGGACATTGCCTCATCATCCTTATCAAGCACTTCACCCTCCAGCACCGGCTCCTCCGCTGCGTGGTGTCGGGGTGCCGGAGAAAATTTCACCACGTTTCTTTCTGCTGACGCGCGTGCAACCGTAATGCCGAAAAACTTTGCAATGTGATACGATGAAGAAATCCCCACTGGCAGCAGAAATGGTCCGGGAGCGCCGCACGCACCCTCCGCTTCGCTGATCGCCAATGGCGTGCCATGCGCCATGTTGGTGATGGTGTACGCCTCGATAAGCTCATCACCAGCGTCGTTGATCCAAACCTCACGTGGAAAGCCATCAATTCGAGTTTTCACTGATGGGGACATTGGAAGACTGTGAACGTCGGTCCACTGCTTGAGAATTTCCAGCGCGTTCGACGGGATCACGGTCTTGTCGGCATTTCCATGCCATATCGAGACGCGTGGCCACGGCCCTCGGTGAGACGAGGCCTTACGTACGAGATCCCCCCAGTCCCGTGCCGGCCGGGAGGGACTTTGAAGCATCGCTTCGAATGCTTGCTGTACGGTCGTGGCGGCGCCGTAAGGAAGACCGGCAACGATTGCGCCTGCGGCAAATACTTCGGGGTAGCAGGCAAGCATATTGGACGTCATCGCGCCTCCCGCCGATAGCCCAGTGACGAAGATCCGACGCCGATCGATACCGTGGTCGACGACTGATTTCTCGATCATCTGCCGAATCGATAGAGGCTCCCCTTGACTGCGCCGGCTGTGCTCAGGCTGAAACCAATTAAAACAACCGTTGGGATTGTTGGACTGCTGCTGGTCCGGCAAAAGCAGCGCAAAACCGTAGCGGTCCGCAAGGGTCGACCATCCGG
>DASYSQ010000105.1:0-1636 GCA_036003145.1 Pseudolabrys sp. | reverse complement strand
AAGGTGCTGGACGAGATCGGCGAGGCGCTGAAGGGCAGGGCGTGAGGGAGGGAGTGGATTGAAGGCGGGAGGAAGGTTGCGCCTCTACGCCTGATGCTCCTCACGCGCCTCACCCACTATCCGTCATGCCCGGGCTTGACCCGGGCATCCTCCGCTTTCAAAGAAGCTTTGCCATTATTTCGATGGATTGCCGGGTCATCTGGACGTAAAGACGCGCCTTCGCGCTTTTGCCCGGCAATGACGAATATGGAAAACCGACTGGACCCGCGTATGCGCCTGCACCTTTCGACACCCCTGATCGCACTGCTGCTGATCGCGCCGCTGCTCGGTGGCTGCCTCGAGCGGGGCAATTCGGTGATGCGCAATGCCGACGGCGATGACGATGACGCGTTCTGCCGCGCCAACAATGTCAAGCAGGGCTCGCCGGAATATATCGCCTGCCGCAAGGATCGCGACGTCCAGCGCCTGAACGCCGAAGCCCGCGCCGACCGCGCCCAGCGCAATCTCGGCGAATACATGCTGAACCATCCGAACACGCCGTAACCGGTACGCATTGCGGGCTCACGTCGGCCTAAGAGCCGGACTGAAAAAGAAGCTGAGTGATTTCAGCGAGTTGTGATTCCTTCGGATTTGCAAAGATTCGAGGGAGAGCACGATGGCCTGGACTGAAATCACTCGCCGACATTATAGGCGTGAGGGCTTGCGATATGGAAGCGATACAACTGATGCTGAGTGGTTTGTGATGGAGCCACTTCTGCCGCCTGCATCGGCGCTCGGACGTCCGCGAGCGACCGACATGCGGACGGTGATAGATGCGATCCTCTACATTGCGTCCACCGGTTGCCAATGGCGGCAGTTGCCCAAGGACTTCCCACCCTACTCGACGGTGCAGGGTTATTTCTACGCTTGGTCGCGCGGCGGGATCTTTGCCTCGCTCAACTACACCCTCGTGATGGCGTCGCGCGAGGCGGCCGGCCGAGAGGCGAGCCCGACGGCCGGAGTGATTGACAGCCAGTCGGTGAAAACCACGGAAAGCGGTGGCCCACGGGGCTATGATGCAGGAAAGAAAATCAAGGGCCGCAAGCGTCACATCGTCACCGACACCGAAGGCAACCTGGTCGGGCTCGTCGTGCACGAAGCCAACATTCAGGACCGCGATGGCGCCCCGTGCGTCCTTGCTGCGATCCGCTCGCTCTATCCCTGGCTGCGCCACATCTTCGCCGATGGTGGCTATGCCGGAGAGAAACTGCGCACGGCCTTAAAGCGCATCGGCGAATGGACGATAGAAATCATCAAACGTTCCGACACGGCGCAGGGCTTCGAAGTTCTGCCACGCAGATGGGTCGTCGAACGTACTTTCGCATGGCTCGGTCGCTGTCGTAGACTAGCAAAGGATTTCGAAGCAACCATCGCCAGCGCTGTTGCCTGGGCGTTCGTCGCCCACATCCGAACTCTCACACGGCGACTCGCAAGAGCTTGAAATCAAATGAAATCATTATGAGTCGGACACTTAGCGATCGAAAAGCCTAGCCAATACCGGCGGAATCAGTTCAAGAGTTCTATGCGAAATCTTTTTGCGGAACTTTCGCAGCTGATCTGGCTTCTGGTGTCTAATGATCGACCCGGCCTCCGACGA
>DASYSQ010000104.1:0-1910 GCA_036003145.1 Pseudolabrys sp. | reverse complement strand
GGTAATGACGTTGACGGCACTCGACTTCCTTGGTTTCGGGCTGCCGCCGGGCTCGCCCTCGCTTGGTGAACTGCTGTCGCAAGGAAAAGCAAACGTGCAGGCACCGTGGCTTGGGTTCACCGGATTTTTCAGTATCGCCTTCATGCTCTCGCTCTTGATCTTCATTGGTGAGGCCGTGCGCGATGCCTTTGATCCAAGGAAGACCTTCCGATGAATACGTCAGAACCGCTTCTTTCGATTCGCGACCTGTCGATTGCCTTCGGGCATGGCGCGCGGGAGGTATTGGCGGTCGACCGCGTGTCGTTCGAAATCCGCAAAGGCGAGACGATGGCACTTGTCGGAGAGTCAGGCTCGGGCAAGTCGATTACCGCGCTGTCGGTTATGAAGTTGCTGCCCTATCCGGCGGCGCACCATCCGTCGGGCTCCATCAAATTTCAGGGCCGCGAATTGCTGACGATGTCGGAACAGCAAATTCGCGACGTGCGCGGCAACGACATCACCATCATTTTTCAGGAGCCGATGACGTCGCTCAATCCCCTGCACACGATCGAAAAGCAGATTCGAGAAATTTTGTCGTTGCATCAAGGGCTTAACGCTGGCGCCGCACGCGTCAAAATTATCGAATTGCTCGGGCAGGTGGGAATCCCCGATCCGGCCGGCCGCCTCGGCAGCTACCCGCACCAGCTCTCGGGTGGCCAGCGCCAGCGGGTGATGATCGCCATGGCGCTCGCCAACAAGCCGGACCTTCTGATCGCCGACGAGCCCACGACCGCGCTCGATGTGACCGTCCAGGCGCAAATCCTGAAATTGTTGAAGGACATCCAAACCCAGCTCGGCATGTCGATGCTGTTCATCACTCATGACCTTGGCATCGTACGCAAGCTTGCCGATAGAGTTTGCGTGATGCAGCGCGGAAAAATCGTTGAGCAGGGCGAAGTCGAGCGCGTCTTCACTGCGCCCGAACATCCTTACACCAGAGCATTGCTGGCTGCCGAGCCAAAGCCTGATCCGGCGCTGCCACGGCCTGATGCGCCAATCGTTATCGAAACGAAAGACCTCAAAGTGTGGTTTCCGGTCAAGCGCGGCGTGATGCGCAAGATTGTCGGTCACATCAAAGCGGTCGATGGTGTCAATATCGAGTTGCGAAAAGGCGAGACGCTGGGCGTCGTCGGTGAATCGGGTTCTGGCAAAACCACGCTTGGGCTTGCCATCCTCCGGCTGATCTCCTCCACGGGGCCGATTGTATTCATGGGCCATGCCATTGAAGGCCTCAAGTTCAAGCAGATGCGGCCCTTCCGCCACGACATGCAGATCGTATTCCAGGATCCATACGGTTCGCTGTCTCCGCGCATGGCGGTATCTGACATCGTTGAAGAAGGCCTGTGGGTGCACCATCCGGGGCTATCGCGAACGGAGCGCGAGCAACGCGTTGTAGCAGCGCTGAACGATGTCGGGCTCGATCCTGCAACCCGGTTCCGCTATCCGCATGAGTTCTCGGGTGGCCAACGCCAGCGAATCGCTGTTGCTCGTGCACTGGCGCTGGAACCGACTTTCATCGTGCTCGATGAGCCCACGAGCGCGCTGGACATGCTTATACAATCGCAGATGGTCGATTTGCTGCGCGACCTGCAGAAACGGCATGATCTGACTTACATGTTCATCTCGCACGACTTGCGCGTGGTGGCCGCATTGGCAAGTCGCCTGCTGGTCATGCGCAACGGCAAGATGGTCGAAGAAGGTGCGGCTGCGGAGTTGTTCAAGGCGCCAAAGACGGAATACACACGCGCGCTGTTTGCCGCTGCCTTCAAATTGGAAACGGTTCCCGAAGGTGTAGTGTCGCAGTAACCAGGCATGTCGAAACGGCGAGAGCTTGCAGATTTATCTGCGGATGTTGTCCTGTCGCGGCCACA
>DASYSQ010000103.1:0-2427 GCA_036003145.1 Pseudolabrys sp. | reverse complement strand
CAAGCTGCTCATCACGGGATCGGACCGCTTCTTCTATTACGAAGCCGATTACGATGGCGAAGAGCACGATTTCACCGACAATCCCGATCTGCGCCGTAATTTTTCGGGCCGCGTGCTGCGCATCAATCGCGACGGTTCGATTCCAGCAGACAATCCCTGGCTGAGCCGCGCAACGGTTCCCGCCACCACTTTCGCCCATGGTCTCCGCGACCCTGAGGGAGCAGCCATCAACCCGGCGACGGGCGAGCTATGGGTCACCGATCACGGCCCGCAGGGCGGCGATGAGATCAATATCATCCGCTCAGGCAAGGACTACGGCTGGCCCGACGTCTCCTATGGCACGCAGTACGACGCGCGCCGCACCGACGGCCGGAAGAATGTCCCCGTAGGCAACGGGAAATCTTCCATGCCCGGCGTGGAGGAGCCGGTGTACTGGTGGATCCCCGATATCGCGCCGTCGGGCATGATGTTCTACACCGGGAACGTATTTCCGGAATGGCGCGGCAACCTGTTCGTCGGCGGGCTGGAAGCGCGGTGCCTGGTCAGGCTGGTGCTCGATAAGAATGAGGTGGTGGCCGAAGAACGTTTGCTATTAGACCAGAAGCAAAGTATCCGCGACATCCGCCAGGGGCCCGACGGCGCAGTTTACCTTCTTACGCGAAGCGGAAGCCTGCTGCGCATCACGCCCAAACGCTGAATTCCGTGCCGCGAGGCGCGGGCGAAACACTATTTGGCGCGATCGCTCCCGCCGGCCGCCATCGCTCTGAGCGTGATGCGATCGATCTTGTTCGTGCCCGTACGCGGCAGCGCATCGATGAATTTGACCTCCACCGGCCGCTTGTACTTGACCAGGTTTTCTTTGCAGTAAGCGAAGAACTCTCCTTCTTCCAGCTCGGATCCGCTCTTCACCGCAACGAAGGCGACCACGACCTCGCCCAAACGGTCGTCGCGCTTGCCAACCGTCGCCGCCTCACGAATCGCCGGGTGATTGAACAGCACCTCGTCGATCTCGCGCGGATAGACGTTGTAGCCACCGACGATGATCATCTCCTTTTTGCGGTCGACCAGGAACAAAAATCCGTCCTGGTCGACATAACCGATATCGCCGGTGTACATGTAGCCGTCGCGGAGCGCAAACGCCGTCTCCTCGGGCTTGTTGTGATATCCGATCATCATTTGCGGCCCACGCACACGCACCTCACCCGCCTCTCCCATCGGCAAAACGCGCGTTCCGGTTTCGAGATCGACCACCTCGACCTCGGTCTCGGGCACGGGATTGCCGACCGACAGGAGCTTGCGCTCACCGTCGTAGCGATTGAGACAAAACGGCGCGCCTTCGGACATGCCCCAGCCTTCGAGCAACGGGCAGCCGGTTCGTTCCAGCCATTCGCGATGCAGGTCCGCGGGACAGGGCGCGCCGCCGGAGGGGCAATATTTCAATGCCGAAAGATCCACCTGGTCGAATAGCGGGCTCCGCAGCAGCCCTATGTAAATCGGCGCCGGTCCGCCGGCAAAGATGCTGACACGATGCCTGGCGAGTCCTTTCACAACCTCGTCAGGATCGTACTTTGGGATCATGACCAGGGTTCCAGCGGTGAAGATCGGCACCCAGGTCGCATACGTCAGGCCCCAGATGTGAAACATGGGCGCAACGTTTAGAAAAACGCCTTCGCCGAATGGAATCGGCCACACACTGACGTGCTGAACCAGGCCCCACATCAGGCCGCGATGTGTGTGATCGACTCCCTTCGGGACGCCGGTGGTGCCGCCGGTGAAGATCGATAGCGCAAGATCGTCAGCCCGCGGCATCTTGGCCGGCCGCACGTCGAGTCGGGCATTGCTCGTCCATTGCGATAAGGACTCGCCATCGTCGCCGACGGTAATGATGTGAGCGACCCCAATCTTTTCGGAAGCGGCGTGCGCTTTATCCCGGGTGCTGCGATCGCAGACGATGGCCGTGGCGCCGAAGCCGTCGAGCACCTTGCAGACCTCCGCGACGGTAAGGAACGGATTGACCGGCGCGACCTGCGACCCGGCGCTCATCACCGCCATCAGCGCCACATCCATCTCAATCGAGTTAGGCATCATGACGACGATCGGCCCGGGTTCCAGCCCAAGCGACCCGAGCAGCGCCGCCAGCCCATTGCTAGCGCGGCCGAACTCGCGGTACGTGATGGACCGGTCCTGATAGATGACCGCCACGCCGCCCGGCCGGGCCTCAACGGCATGCCACAGCATGTGGACCAGGCTTTCGTGAAACGCCAGATTGCGGTCGGCTGCAACCTTCGGGCCTATTTTTGACGGCCCTTTCTCGCCAGACAGATCAGTCATCTTTTTCAAGAACAGGCCCTATTTTCGCAGAGTCACCGTCTCCCGGCAAAACTGCGTGCCGAACAGCGTGCGCCGCATGCTAAACTCGCACTTGCC
>DASYSQ010000102.1:0-2377 GCA_036003145.1 Pseudolabrys sp. | reverse complement strand
CGACACTGGCGCTCGCATGATCCAGCCTTTGTCATCGTAAACGGTGATCTGCTGGTCGCGCAGCGAAACGATCGCCATAATTGGCTCGCCAGCCGGACGCATTGCCACCGACGGTTCATTCCGAAGTTTTGCGGCTTGCGTAAGATCGTTCGTCGATATTAGGGCGGCCAGGCTGGCAAAGGCGGTTGCCACGCGCAATCCCGCCTGTTTGTGCCTCGGGTTGAAGGTAAAAAGTTTCATAATGGCCACCATCTGATCGAACTCTTTCAACCATCCTGCGTTCCATGGCCTTTCCAGTGACGGCACCTGTCATTAAAGGACCGGACCTGTTCAGCATGCTGTCAGATCTGTACCGGCAAATGTCCCGCGATTGGTGCGCATTCTGAAATAATCGAGCACGAACACGCGCCTAAATCGAGTTGGACCCAAGCCCAATGTCCGCTTTGGGTCATAAGCGGACATGTGAGTGCAAAAAGGCAAGTCCGCTTTGAGCCAACGGTCGGATTGTCCGCTATGTGCCAAACCCAACTCTCGTCGTTATTTACTGTGGACCTGTCCGATGCGCGGCAGTTATCGATAGGTATACTGACTGATATGTACGCGACGAGCGCGAGCGATGCGCGAAGTCCCAAGATTAGGCACAACGACAAGGCGGTCGACGTCGCCCCTCAAATAGGCGTTCAGGAACTTTTGATAATCCTTGAAGGACACGCATCCATTCGACTGGCCGTTAGGGCCAAGCATGTAGGTATGCGCAAGCATACCAGCTCGACCGAACATCTTGTCGTCGTCGACCGGATTAAGGCGAATGGCCCGAACGCCGTGGAAAGGCCGCGCTCGCAGTGTAAGGTCATAGACATTCGGCGGTGTCGGACCGCGCATCCTGAGGTGGACATAGCGAGGATCGTCCAACTTGTCGCGTAGGCCTGAATGCGCCTCCAGCCTTTCTCCGTTGGGCAAATAGACGGTGCGTGCCGAGATGTCATAAACCGCCGTACGGCTACCGAGATCGGGCAATGGCAATGACTTGTTGTAATCTTGCTGCGGAGTAGCACTCTTCTCAGAGATGGACGCCGCCGGCGGCGTAGCCGTCACGACCTGCGGAGCAGCCTCGCCGACCGGGGCACGAGCTATTTCATGCTTAGGTGGATGTGGTCGCGGCAGGGGTACGCTATTCGCCAATTTGGCGATGAGTTTCGGCGGTAGAGGCAGCGGGCCGAGCGCCGGAGAAACCACAGCCGGGGCGGAAGTCAGTTTGGCGTTACGCGTTGATTCGGGGGCATGGGCGATTTCAGGCCTCGCCTGACCAGGCGGAACCCTCGATGGATGCGGCGGCGGCAAAGATACCTCGTTCGCGCGCTCAACGGGACGCTGCGGCACAAGCAGCGCGACGCTGGCTGGCGCAGAAGCCGTCGCGCGAGCCCATCTGGCTTCAAACGCCGGAGCATCGGCGGGACTGGTCGAAACCTGGGCCGACCCGGAGACATCCGCGGTACCGACCAAGGTTAGGTCATATTTGGCGACGGCAAGCGTCCATGGCCCAATCGGGGCCATCCCATGGGTAGACCTGGTGGAGAGCGCGGCGGCGATCCATGTGGCAGCCACCGTGACGGAGGTGACGAGCGCGCATGCGGCGGCCACGGCTCCGACGCCGATAACGACACCGCGAATTACTCGGCGATAATCGCCGAGGGAGAAAACACGACCGTCGAACGAAGTGACCTCATATAACGTTGCGGTCGCATCCGTCATAATCTACGCTACTCAAACTAGATTGCTTACATTGACGTCAGTTCGCGCCGGTTGAAGCACTTCGACCGGGCTTCATCGCTTGAAAGATGCGGGCTCTGGTCCTGTCAGCCGCCCCAGACAGTTGATGATGCAGACACCATGCAGGGATTAAAGTTAAGCGGCTGTAAACAGCCGCTGGCGTGAGCAAAAATCTCGTTTCATGGGTCGCGTATCGAATGTCCGCTTTGGGTCATAAGCGGACATTTGCAGCGCAAAAAGGGATGTCTGCTTTACCCCCAAAAGCGGACGGTGCAACTCAGCATGTCCGCTTTGTGCCAATAGCGGACATCGGTGGACCTACTTGGATCGCATGTTAACGGTTCTCTTTTTTGTGCTCAGCTCGGAGCGAATAGCATCTTGAGGAGCATTCGTTTTGGCATACAAATTGTCGTCGTGAACCGGCGGGACTTACATCGCAAGAGGTTTGGCATTCCTCCTCGCATGTCGCGTGATGTTTATTCGGTTCAGCTGCGAGCAAGAGCAAAGCACTAAGAGCGATTGTAGTCCTTTTCATAGTGGCCTCCCCGGCGGTCTTTGGTTATGCGGTTTGACCTTTTCTGAGATCTGCCCCCGACTTTTTCGACAC
>DASYSQ010000101.1:0-3210 GCA_036003145.1 Pseudolabrys sp. | reverse complement strand
GGGACGGGTAAGAGATCGGGGCCGCGCTCTAGGGGACCAGAGCGGCCCCGATTTTACATCGTCCTCGATCTCACCCAAATTAAATCTTGGTCACTGTTTTGCGACACGGTGTCACTACCGCGTGATGAGCACCAAAAGAGTCAGTAAACACCACCGCGCCAGATAGATCCCTTTTGTATCCGGTTCATGGCTCGAAAAAGGGCGGGATGTCCGCTATTGGCACAAAGCGGACATCGGCTTGTGCGCTGCACATGTCCGCTTTTGACCCAAAGCGGACAACAGCCAGCTGTTTTTCCCGACTTTCACGGCAAGGCCGCAACCACCATAACTTCAATGAGCATCCCAGGTCGCCAAAAGTCCGTGGTGAGGCAAGCCCGCACCGGAGGATTTGCTGGATCGACCCACTCATTCCAAACAGAATTGTGATCTTCGAACAGACGCATGTCGGCGATCCAGACCTGGGCGCTTAATAGCTTTGATTTGTCGGTCCCCGCGAGGCTGAGAAGCTCATCGACGCGTCGCAGCACTTGAGCAGTTTGGGCTTTGATATCGCCGACAATTGGGTTGGGGGTGATGCCGGCGAAATAGGCGACGTTGCCGTGAACGACTGCCTGGCTAATGATCGGCTGCCCGCGATTCTCGTCTAATATCTGTCTAATTTCGTGGCGTATGATCGACATGATATCCTTTTTGTTTGGATTGAGTGCCTCGAAGTCGTTTTTTTGGAGCCGTTTACGCAAATGGAAGCATGACAATCGAGCCCGTTGTCTTGCGTCCGCCGATGAACGTGTGCGCGGCTGCAGCCTCTCGAAGCGGAAAGGTTTTTACAACGTTGCTCGCTACGATTCCTCGTGCGACGGCATCGAACAGGGATTTTTCTGCGGCGTCGATTTCGCTTCGGTTCGATATGTAATGCGAGAGCGCAGGACGAGTGATAACGAGTGACCCACGAGCGCCTAAATCTTTGACGATGTCGATCGGATCAGGAACGCCTGACGCCTGGCCGTAAGCTGCGCACATACCGACTCGCCGCAGGCAGTCGAGCGACCTTTGCAACGTGTCCTTACCGATTGACTCATAGACAACGTCTACGCCTTTTCCGTCCGTAATCTTACGGGTGACAGCTACGAAGTCTTCGGTCGTGTAATTGATAACGTGATGACAACCGAGATTTCGGGCGATCTCGGCCTTCTCGTCGGTACTAACAGTACCGATCACAGTGGCTCCGAGATGTCGCGCCCAAGGACAAAGGATATGGCCCATGCCGCCGGCAGCTGCATGGATCAGGACATAATCTCCCGGCTGCACCTTGTGCGTTCGATGCAAGAGATAGTGTGCGGTCATCCCCTTCAGGATTAGTCCTGCCAGTTGAACGTCATCCAACGGCAAGCCCTTTGGAACCTTGATCAACTTGTCAGCCGGGTAAAGGCGCTCCTGACTATAGGAGCCGAGTGGGGGAAGGCAGGTGCAAACTCGTTCGCCGACGGAAAACCCGGTGACGCCAGGACCCAACTCCTCGATCTCGCCAACTCCTTCGAAACCGAGGACAACCGGCGGATCGCCGACGATCATCGGGTGCGGGATACCTGCACGATGGTATGTATCAGCAAAATTCACGCCGACCGCCGTGCTGCGAAGACGTACCTGGCCACGCTCGGGAGCCCCGACCTTAATCTCCTCCCACACGAAGTTTTCGGGAGCGCCTTTTTTATGGATCATCGCCGCCATCGCCACGATGCGTTCCTCCAGTTGTTAAACGTCTTCGACGTCTACCTGCGAGGTTCGCACATGTCCCGCGCGAACAGTTCGGCCCGTGCCAAACTGTTTTCGATTGATATGCTTCCGGTATCAGCGATAGGGTTTGACGATGGTCGCGGCGGCAAATCTGGTGGAGGTGGCCGCTCTCGTGGGTGACACTGCGCGAGCGACGATGCTTAATGCCCTTATGGGCGGCCAGTCGCTGACGGCCACTGAGCTTGCTTACTGCGCCAATGTCTCTCGCGCGACAGCGAGCGGACACCTGAGCAAGTTGGTTGCCGCGCGGCTCTTAACTGTCACTCGCCAGCGCCGCTTTAGCTATTATCGGATCGCGTCCCCGCTGGTCGCGACAATGTTGGAGAGCATCAAGGTCGTCGCCGCCATAGAGGTGCCACCGCGCCGTCAGCCGCGGTCAGCAAACGAAGATGCACTCTGTTTTGCCCGAAGTTGCTACGATCACCTGGCTGGCCGGGTGGGAGTCGCGGTGACCGATGCACTTGTTGCTATGGGACACATCGTTCTCACCGATGAGGGCGGTGAGGTCACGTCTTCGGGCGAGCGTTTCCTTTCTACGTTCGGCGCTGATCTGAGGCCGCGGACCCGGCGGATATTCTGCCAGCCTTGTCTCGACTGGAGCGAGCGTCGATATCACATCAAGGGGCTCGTCGGGGCTCGGATCTTGGATCGTCTATTGGAGCTCGGATGGTTCAAACGCGTTTCGAACAGTCGCGCACTCCAACTAACGTCGTCCGGAAGGGCGGGATTGTCCGAGATCTTCCAGATCGAGATCAATAACGAGGGTGTCCCAACCGGTCGATTATCCGACTCACGACGGCTAACGGCTTAGGCTGAGCGAAGCGTCATCTCGCGCAAGTGCGGTAGGTCGGGTTGGCTGTCGTGTCCGCTATTGGCACAAAGCGGACATTGGCTAGTGCACCGCACATGTCCGCTTTTGACCCAAAGCGGACATCAAGCCCGCACTCACGATTGCATGGTTTTTTTGATGAGGGGTTCGCACAGGCAGCTTCCCTCCACGGTCAACGTAAGCCGGTTGATCGAGCATGACGCCGGGGTTCACAACGCGCAGCCCGGAGCAGTTGCGTTGGTCGAGACTAGCATCCCCCAAAAGCGGACATTCGCGGGTACGCTCGGAATGTCCGCTTTTGCCAATAACGGACTTAGGCGGTGAGAGACACGCGACTTTTTTTGCCACTGGTGGTGCTATGCGGTAAGCTCGATTTTCCTGCGTTAAATTTAACTGATCGCCGTGCTTTGGCCCGTTCTGTTCGCGGATTTGTCCCGGTCCATCGTTGAAACGCGTGTGTAAAATTTGCGACTTCAGAATACCCCAAAAGCCAAGCGATTTCTGAAATCGACATCTCGCTTTCGGCCAAATAGCGACGTGCTAATGCGCACCGCAAGCCCTCTAATATTTTTGTAAAAGAATGCCCC
>DASYSQ010000100.1:0-17864 GCA_036003145.1 Pseudolabrys sp. | reverse complement strand
GTCTTTTCGAAGCACGTCGAGCAAAAACTCGAGGAAATTGAGAAAAAGAAGACGGAAAAGCCGGCGTTGCTCCGGGTCGGCTGACGGAGCACCCGCATTGAATCCTGGGGTCAGGGAACTCCAGGGCTTGATAGCCCGTTATCTACGCACCATTGTTCGGGTCGGGACTAAGGTCATTGGAATTGGGCCATGCGCGGGCGCACACTTATTCCCTTGATCGCACTGAGCGCGGGGATCGCGCTGCTTCCTGATGTCGCCGGTGCCCAGCTCTCGCCGCAGGGCGTGCTTGGGGGAATAACCCGGCCGTTCAGGCAGGTGCTTGGACATTTCCGGCATTTTCCGCGCGGTCACCACCGTCGTACTGCGATCGAATCGCGGGCGTCTGCCCCTGCTCCGTCGCGGCTATCCGCTGCCGCTTCAAAGGAAAGTTCGACCGTTGCCGGGGGCCGCCTGGGGTGGGTTGGCCCCCCGGCCTGGCCCAATGCCTATGAGGATCTGGTGGGCTTCACCTTTTGGCCGGATGATTACGCATCCCGGTTTCGCGCTCGTGGGTTCGATTTGATCGCCGATACCATCACAGGGCGCTTCGATGTGCCGCGGCCGGTGCGGACCGCAACTACAGGGACGGCTGTCAGAAACGATGCCGGCAGCGAGCCGTCCGTAGAGCGTTGTGGCGATACTGCGAGCACGGACAGCAATTGGCCGACCACTCGCATCGAACAGATCTCTCAACTATCCGACACCCAACATGCCTCGCTTGAAAAGCTGCAATCGGCGGGGAGCCAATCCGTTAAAACCATCAGAGAAAATTGTGTCGGCCCCGCTGGAGAAACACCACCCGACCGGTTGAGAGCTTTGGTGCAGACACTTTGGACTGTGCGCGATGCCGGGATATCGATGCGTGAACCGCTCAAGGCCTTTTACGACACTCTTACAGTTACCCAGAAAAACAGCTTTTCCAGCCAGCAGCCGCAAGAAAGTCCGCCGTCTGATCCAAAGTACGCCAATCCAGGGATGAACAAGCAGTATGAGGCGTGCGCGTCGCAAAACGTCGAAAAGGCGGAGCGCATGATCAAGGAAATTGAAATGAGAGTCCGGCCAGGCAAGGATCAGGCAGCGAGCTTCGAAGGTTTCCACAAGGCCTCGGCGGATATGGCCAAGCTCATGATTGCCTCATGCGCGCAGCCGATTCCTGCCGACCCGATGGCGCGACTCGACGCCGCCAACGATCAGCTGACTGCGATCAATTACGCGGCAACGACAGTCCAGATTGCATTCGATGGTTTTTATCTCAAGCTCAGCAACGATCAAAAAGCGCGATTTTACTCTTTAGGGCGCTGAATCGTTACATCCCGTAGTTCATCCGCGAGTTGTTGCTCGTTTTCAAATTACGGTAACGCGCGAGCGCCCATAGCGGAAAGAACCTTCGGTATCCGTGGTAGCGCAGATAAAAAACGCGAGGGAACCCGGTCGCTGTAAACCGTTCTTCATCCCAGAAACCAGTCGCGGTCTGTGTCTGCGAAAGCCACTGAATGCCGCGCGCCACCGACGGGTGGTCAATCTCGCCGACGGCCATGAGCCCGAGCAACGCCCACGCCGTCTGCGATGCTGTGCTGGCGGCCGGCTCGTGGCCGCGATAGTCGAGCTTGTAGCTTGTACCGTCTTCACCCCAGCCTCCATCAGGATTTTGGATGGAGACGAGCCCATTTACGGCTTTGCGAATTTCAGCAGAATTATGATCGATACCGCAGGCGTTGAGCGCACAGACCGTGGACCACGTCCCGTAAATATAGTTCAGGCCCCAACGTCCATACCAACTCCCATCCTGCAGTTGCGTGCTGAGAAGATAATCGACGCCACGCGACAGGGATTCGCTGCGGTCCGGCGTTTCGCCGAGTTGCGCCAGCATCGATACACACCGGGCCGTGACATCTTCCGTCGGCGGATCGATCAGCGCGCCATGGTCGGCGAAGGGAATGTTGTTGAGATAGTCGTGGATGTTGTCGACGTCGAAAGCCGCCCAGCCGCCGTTGCGGCTTTGCATGCCCTTTATCCATTCGACGCCACGATCGATGGCCTGGTCGTAACGAGAACCGGCTCCAGTCCGCCGGGCACGATCCATCGCCATAACGACGACGGCGGTATCGTCGAGATCCGGATAATGTGGATTGGCGTATTGGAAGGCCCAGCCGCCCGGGCGCACGTGCGGGCGCCGATTCGTCCAATCTCCAGCAACATCAAGGACTTGACGAGGTAGCAACCAGTCGAGCCCGCGGATAGCATTGCTGCGTGCCTTGTCATCACCGATTTCCAGCAACGCCTGACAAGCAAGACCTGTGTCCCATACAGGGGAGACGCATGGCTGGCAGTAGGCCTCATTGCTGCCGACTATGAGCAGCTTTTCAATCGAGTTGCGCGCGATAGCGGCGTTCGCGTTATCGCCGAGCACATCGAACATCATCGTCGCGTTGGCCATTGCCGGAAAAATCGCGCCGAGACCATCATCGCCGTTGAGATGCTCGGTGACGAACGAGACGGCGCGATCGATCGCCCGCTGTCGCAAACGTTGGGGGAGTAACTTCACGCCAGGTCGAAGGATGACGTCGATGCCGCGAAACAGCGCAAACCAGATCCAGCGCTGATGCGGAGCCTTCGCCGCCGGCCCGATCGAGCGCGGCGGCTCGAGAAACAGCTCGTCGATTGTGACACCAAGCGGATTTTTGGCGCGCGGACGCAGCGCCTGCAAGACCAGCAGCGGCACCAGTACGGTGCGCGCCCAATACGAAACTTTGGACAGGTGGAACGGAAACCACTTCGGCAACAGCGTGATCTCGACCGGCATTTCCGGCACGCTGCGCCAGTCCAGAATTCCATAGAGCGACAGCAAAACGCGGGTAAACACATTGCAATGCGCCGCGCCGCCGCGCGCCAGGATTGCCTCGCGCGCCTGCCGCATATGAGGAGAGCCAGGACTATCGCCAATCATCTTGAGCGCGAAATAGGCTTTTACGCTTGCGCTCATATCAAAGTCGCCCTGGTGGTACAGCGGCCACCCGCCATGTTTGCCCTGGACGCGGCGCAGATAGACGGCGATTTTTTGCTCGAGATCTGTGTTCTTCGGCTCACCGCGATAATGACGCAGCAGCACGTATTCGGCGGGAATTGTCGCATCGGCTTCGAGCTCAAAGACCCAATGCCCGTCGCTGCGCTGGCATTCAAGCAGCGCGCGTGCCGCACGTCCAATTGCAGGCTCGGCATCGACCGCTCGTAGCGGCAAGCGTGATCCTTCGAGTACGGCCGTCATGCGGCTGCCCGTAGACGGTGGTCAGCGAGATCTGCGGCCCGATAGCCCGACCGGATCGCCCCTTCGATCGTCGCTGGCAGGCCTGTCTGCGTCCAGTCACCAGCCAGAAACAGGTTTTCCCAGGACGTCTCGGCGGTCGGGCGCCGTGCATTTTCCTCCGGTGTTGCAGCGAAGGTCGCTCGGCGCTCACGAACGATTTGCCATGGCGGAAGAGTGCTTGGGAGCCCGGCAACTTTTGCGATGTCGTTCCACATCGTCTGGGCAAGTTCCGTTCGCGGCATATCGAACAGACGCCCGGCATCGCTGATCGTGGCGGATATCCGACCGGACAGCGGAAATATCCATTCGCAAGTCCCGTTGATGACGCCAAGCATCGGCGGCAAATGGGCTGGCGGATCTATTCGGAAATGCGCGTTCACGATCCCGCGAAACGAGGATGGCGTAATCAGGCCCGGCACCAGATTCGTTGCGACATAGGGTGGGACTGCAAGGATAACGGCGTCATTCACACCGAGATCAACGGTCTGCCTGGCAAATTTGAGCCGCGATACGCGTCCATTACCGAACAACAGCTCGATCAGCTCATCCTCAAATACGATCGCAACACCACGTTCGCGCAAATGGGCGATCGCAGGCTCGACAAATACCCTCCCCAACCCTTCATATGCCAATAGTGGACGGCACGCTTGACCTCCAAGCGCCAGAGTTTCGCGGACAATTGCGCCAGCAAGTTTAGCCGAGCCTTCCTGCGGTGCGATGTTAAGGGCAGCAAGCAACAGAGGGCCGACAAAGCGGTCGTAGATCGCGCCACGGCAGTCCATGACCTCGCCGAGTGGCTTGTCCGCCGTTGCCCAAGCCAGACGCGCAAGTGGCAGATAATCGACGATACCGGTTTGCGGGACCCGCCGCTCCTTGTCGAAAACCCACCAGGGAAACCTGCTGTCGCCAAACCGTAAGGTCCATTGCTCGCCGCTCGCGATATCTATGAAGGGAAATTGTGCTTCGCCGGGACCGCGCAAACCTGATCGTGAACCGATCGCCTCGGTGAATGAAAGAGCAGCACGATTTCCGGACAGCAGAAGATGGGTACCGTTATCGATCACCATGCCCGTCGTTTGGTCATGATATGAGCGGCACCGGCCACCGGCCTGCGCGGTCGCCTCGTGAATAGCGACAGCGCGATGCGACCGGGACACACGTTCGGCAGCAGCAAGCCCCGCCAAACCTGCCCCAACAATGTGGATTGTACCCGGGTCAGACGAATGCATGCCGCAAAGCGACCCAAAGCAGATACGACTTGTTCACGCGAACGCGATTCCGTGGTGGCGCCCAGCCGCGCGATACCATGTCTTCGAGCATCTGGCGATAGACCGCGCCCATGATTTTCGGGGCGCGCACCACCCGACGTGAACAACCGGACATGATCTCATCAGCCTTGCTGAAATGCCCACGGGCCCGCTCGACAATAAAAGCGCAAGCTGTGCCGAGGCGAGGATTCGAGGTAACTGTGATGGGATCGGTGCTCTCGATATCTGCGAGATCCAATGCCTCCTTCGGAAGATACAGACGCCCTACGCCGGCGTCTTCATCTATATCGCGCAAGATATTTGTAAGTTGAAGAGCACGGCCAAGATGATGGGCGAGCGCCTTTCCGCCGGTCTCATCCATGCCGAAGACGCGAACGCTTAGCCGTCCGACTGCAGAGGCAACCCGGTCACAATAGAGCTCGAGTTCTTCAAGCACTGGAGCCTGAATATCCGCGCGCGCATCCATTTCAACGCCGTCTATAACGGCCATAAAATCGTCCTTGCGCAAGCCGAAGCGGGAAATCGCCTTGGCCAGGTCATCAAGGCCAATCGGAACGTTTCCTGCATAGAGCGCGTCGATATTGTGCCGCCATCCCGAAAGAAGCTCCAGCCGCCGTGGCCGCGGTCTATCCTCGTCTGCAATGTCATCGACGTCACGGCAGAACGAATATATTTCGAACATCGCCTCCCTTTTTTCGCGACTGAGAATCCGCATCGCAAGATAAAAAGAGCTGCCGCCTGCGCGGTTTGCAGCTGGTGTATCCCCTGCGCTCAGCTCTGAAGTTTGAATGTTCATGGAGTCTGGAATCGCTGCGCCGGCGCCATTGTTCGCAACAGACGACGCAGTATAGCGCGCCCGCCGCCATTTGCAGCCGCTGCCAGTGCTTCGGCTTTGTTAAGATGTACGCGGTCAACCAGCGGATCGCGAACCGTCAGAATTGCCAGCAATTGGGTCGCGAGTGACTGGATGATCGAGATTTCAAGCGCAAGCCGTGTGTCGCCTACCTTTGCCTCAAGGCCGCGACTCTCGTCCAGTAAGACTGACGTGCGCGCAACCAGTCCACGCAGGCAATCCCGCAAGGCCGGACTTGCCCGATTCTCCTTGAGCATTTCAACGCTGACGCCGCTCGCTGACATCGCATCAAGTGGAATATAGACCCGATCCAGCGCCTGATAGTCCTTCGCACAATCCTGCAGGTGGTTGATGATTTGCAATGCCGCGCACAACGCATCGGATGCGGGCCAAGTATCTCTGGTTTCGCCATGCACGTCGAGCACAAAGCGGCCGACCGGCATGGCGGAGCGCGAGCAATAATCGATCAGCTCCTCCCAATTGGCGTAGCGGTGTTTGGTTGCGTCTTGGCGGAATGCACTCAACAAATCCTGCGCATGGCACGTCGACAGCCCCCGATCGTTGAGAATTGTACGCAAGCGCAGCCCTTCCGGCTCATTGCCACCGTTGCCGAGAAGGCTGGATTCGAGATGATCGAGCCGGGCAATTTTTTCGGCACTCGTAAGTTCGGAATGATCCGCAATGTCGTCAGCGACGCGAACAAACTCGTAAAACGCCAGGATCGCAGGCCGATGCTGCCGCTTGATCAAACGCGACCCGACCGGAAAATTCTCGTCATGCGAGCCCTTGCCTGATCGCAATTCGCCGCTATGGATCATTGCAAACCCGGCGCATCCGCCTGAACGCGCCCCTTCCATTGGCCACCCCGTCCCCGCAAATACTGATACGCGGAAATGAGGGTGTAAAACAGGTAGAGCGACGCAATCGCCGGCAGGGCCACGCTCCAACCTGGTGACAGTCGATAAAACCGCAGCGTCGGGATGTAGGACAATGCCATCGCAAGCCAGGCAATCAAGCCCAAAAAACGCGGCAAGCCTGTGGCAAACATTGCAAGCAACGGCGGGGTAATGAAGGTCACCGCCATACCCGCGGTCGTCGCAGCCAATAGCAACGGCGAGTAACGAAGTTGTGCGTAGGCAGACCGCGAAATCATCCGCTTGACGTCCGACAGAGTGTCGTAGGGACGGATGCTGCGTACACGATCAGTCAACCCGAGCCAGATCGGACCGATTTTTTTCAGAGTTGCTGCCAGCGAACAGTCGTCAATCAGCGCATTGCGGATACTCGCGATGCCCCCGGCGCTTGCCAGAGCGTCCGCGCGAATGAGCATGCATCCGCCGGCGGCTGCCGCAACGCTTGAGGCGGCGCGGCAAACGCGGGGGAAAGGAAAAAGCATTTGAAAAAAATAGATGAAGGCCGGGACATGGCTACGCTCGGCGAGACTTTCGCAGCGCAGCTTTGCCATCAGCGACGTCAGTACAAACCCGCCAGCAACCGACTGCCTTACGAGCCACGCGAGAGTATCGCGCGCATGCACAATATCGGCATCGGTGAGCAGAAGATATTCCGGCTGCAATCTTTCGGCAGCGTCGATGCCCTGCTTGACCGCCCACAATTTTCCAGTCCATCCGTGCGGAGGACCTTTACTCCTGGCCACCGTGATTGCCCGTTGCGGGACCGCTTCCGCTGCACGGGCCGCCACCGCCGCTGTTCCGTCGTTGCTGTCGTCATCCACGACGATGACGCTAAAAGGTCCGGCATAGTCCTGCCGCAGAAGCGACTGAACGCTTGCCGCGATATTTTCCGATTCATTGCGAGCCGGAACGACGGCAATCACGCTAGGCCATGGATGCGGTTCAGGGGCCAGCGCGCCCGTATCGCGCACCCGTCCAAGCCAGAATGCCCCACGGCCACCGATCAGGTAAATCCAGGCCAGGACACAGATGATGGCCAGCGCTTCGCTCATTGGAGAAAAAGCTTCTGATTGCATTAGACCCCTGCTTTTAACATCGGAAAGCGCTACCTGGTTCGACCAATTTTGGCTGCTTTGACGAAACGGCAATTTTAACGGTAATTATCATGGCCTCCGGAAATCGCTGGGTAGACATCGCCTTGCTATTACAGTTCAGTTTCGCCCCAAGCAAATGCCCGCCTTGCGGTCGCATCAAACACCTCTAGTCTTCGACGCAACAACAATACGGATTGAAAATGATGCTGCTTGCTTCAAGTGACGTCATCGTGGTCGGCGGCGGTAACGCGGCCTTTTGCGCCGCGCACGCGGCCGCCGAGCTCGGCGTCTCTGTGCTCGTGCTCGAGCGCGCCCCTGAAGAGGAAGCTGGCGGCAATAGCCGCTTCACGGCTGGTGCGTTTCGGTGCGTCTACGACGGCGTAGATGATTTGCGAGCGCTGATGCCGGATTTGACAGATGAGGAAGTCGCCAATTCCGATTTCGGCACTTATACGCAGGACAAGTTTTTCGACGACATGGGTCGTGTCACGGAATACCGGACCGATCCCGACCTATGCGAACTTCTGATCACACGCAGCAAAGATACGATGCGCTGGATGCAAAAGAAGGGCATCCGGTTTATTCCGATCTACGGCCGGCAGGCCTACAAGATCGATGGAAAATTCAAGTTCTGGGGCGGCCTGACCGTTGAAGCCTGGGGTGGCGGCCCAGGCCTTGTCGAGGCGCACTCCAGGATCGCCGGGAAAAATGGCATTACGGTCGCCTATAAAGCGCGCGCGCTGTCGCTGATCGCCGATGATAACGGCGTTCATGGTGTGCGCGTAAAGCACGACGGCCGCACCGTCGAGCTCAAGGCGAAATGCGTCGTGCTTGCGGCCGGCGGATTTCAGGCCAATACCGAGATGCGCACACGCTATCTTGGCCCTACATGGGAGCTCGCCAAGATCCGCGGCACGCGATTCAATACAGGCGACGGCATTCGCATGGCACTGGACATCGGAGCCATGCCGACCGGCAATTGGTCAGGCTGTCATGCAGTGGGCTGGGACCGGAATGCGCCGGAGTTTGGCGACCTCGCCGTCGGCGACAATTTCCAGAAACACTCGTACCCATGGGGCATCATGCTCAATGCCAATGGCGAGCGCTTCGTCGATGAAGGGGCGGATTTTCGCAACTATACTTATGCCAAATATGGCCGCGTGATCCTGATGCAGCCGGGCCAGTTCGCCTGGCAGGTCTTCGACAAGAAGATCGTCCCGATGCTGCGCGACGAATATCGTATCAAACAAGTCACCAAAGTTCGCGCGGACACGCTCGAAGAACTCGTGAGAAAACTCGATGATGTGAATGCCGACCGCGCCCTGGAGACGATCAAGGTCTACAACAAGGCGGTGCGCACCGACGTCAAGTTCAACCCCAATATCAAGGACGGCCGCCGGACCGAGGGTTTGGCAATCAACAAATCGAATTGGGCGAACACGGTCGACGAGCCGCCATTTGAAGCTTACGCGGTGACGTGCGGCATAACTTTTACGTTTGGCGGCCTGAAGATCGACACATCGGGTCGCGTTATCGATACCGACGGCCAGGTCATCGCTGGACTTCACGCCGCAGGCGAGCTCGTCGGCGGATTGTTCTATTTCAACTATCCGGGTGGCACCGGACTGATGGCCGGCTCGGTTTTCGGCAAGATCGCAGGCACCACCGCCGGCCAGCGGGCTGCGCAAATGCCGTCGTGAACGAAGACACGCTTTTCAAAACATAGGCCACGCCAGGCAGACTTGCGCCGTGCTGCACACTCGGGCCCTTCCCTCCACGATCGCACATGCCGGCACTATTTTGGTGCTTTGCCAGCCCGTTCTCGCAGTCTGTAAAATTGAATTGCGGACCGGGCAGTTTCCGGTCTGAATTTTCTAAATCTCTCAAGATTTTCCCCGGATTCATCGTTCGCGCGGTAAGTGGCGCCGCTCAACAAGAGTATCGCCCGGGTCGTCTTCCAGGAAAAGTCAATTGACTTCGCCAGGACCATGATCTGATCGCCGGTGTCGTGCACCAATGCGCGCTCCACCGCTCCGATCGGCAAATCGGTCAACAGAGCCAGCGCTGCCGTGGTTTCATCGAACTTCCGAAGCTCAGCGAACTTGCAGACCTGCGCTTCTGTGAGCTCACCCTTTTTGTGCAGGTGCTCAACATGTGCCCGGGCAGCCTCGAAACTGGGCGAATATTCGCGCAGTTCCGTCTGAATTTTGTCGGCGGCTTGTTTGATCATCTCGCGGACCAATTCTGCCTTCCCGCGATCCGCAGTCTCAAATCTGAGTCGCACCGTTTCCGAAGCGGTTTCGAACAAAGTCAACAGATACTCACGTGGAATTTCCGGACGCGCCCACACCAAAAGCGCAAGTTCGCTGTCGTTCTCAGAGCGCGTGACCAGTTTTGAATAACCAAATTGGGAAAACCGCGCGCCAGAATTTGCAGCCGTACTGATCACTACTTCCTGGTTTCCACGCTCGACGAGAACGTCGGTAACACCTTCGCTGAGACGCTTGCGCTGGGAAATCGCAAGCAAATGATCCTGGCCCTTTGTCTTTGCCCCCGTAATCAGTGTCTCGTCGTCGAGAGAATCAGAGCGGCGCAGCAACGGCCCCGCCACGTCGATTGAATCATCGAGGGCGAGAGTGCGTGCGACCGTGGGTGGTGAGTTTGCAATGCCGGCAAGCGTCTCTCCGAAGGTAACGCGAGCCGAATGTTCTATCTCGCTCACCAGGCGACCCATGACATCGTCGAACAATGCCATCTGCTCGCTGTCGAAATGCTCGGAACCGACTACAAACAGATCCGTTATCTGCCGCAATATTTCAGCACGTGACCCTATGTTTCTTTGCGAAATCGCCATTTCCAGTTCGTCAATCAACGACTGATGGCGAAGAGCGCCTTTTTGTTCTCCGGAATTCTGGTTCCGTCGATCGTGCGTGACCTGCGGCGTCGGTATGAGATCACGCGGCATTTTCGATCTCAGAGAAGCTGAAAGTGCGATGGAGGTCCAGTTGTCCCGACTGGCAAGGCGACTGAAACAGATAACCTTGCAACGATGTTACCCCTGCCAACCGCAAAAGACGGTATTGGTCGATTGTTTCGACGCCCTCTGCTGTGGTCGCTATGTCGAGACTCCGGGCCAGAGTAAGAGTGGCCGCGATGATAGCAGCGCACTCCGTGCGCTTGGTCAGATTCTGGATGAATGATTTGTCGACCTTGATCTTGTCGAAGGGAAACATCATCAGCTGACTGAGCGAAGAATATCCCGTTCCGAAGTCGTCCAAAGCGATGGCAATGCCAAGATTTTTGAATTGCCGCAAGACCGGCAAGCATTCCGTCGCTGATTCGATAAGCGCTGTCTCGGTGATTTCAAGTTCAAGGCGCTCGGGCGGCAGCCTCGATTGGGCAAGCGCACACATAACGATATCAATCAAATTATTTTTCCGGAATTGAACCGCTGACAGATTCACGGCAACTTTGATCGCGGCGGGCCAGCTGGCAGCCTCAATACATGCTGTTTGGAGCAACCACTCACCGATCTGAGTGATCATGCCAGTTTCCTCGGCAAGTGGAATGAACTGATCAGGCAAGATCATTCCCTTGGTTGGATGTCGCCAACGGATAAGTGCCTCGGCGCCACAGACTCGAAGTGTTTTGGTATCGACGATCGGTTGGTAGTGAAGCTCGAGCTCATCCAGCTGAATCGCGCGACGAAGCTCACTCTCAAGCTCGTGACGCGCGCTCGCGGCCATACTCATTTCGGGATCAAAGAAGCGATAACCGTTTCTGCCGGCCGACTTTGCCCGGTATAGGGCCATATCCGCCATCTTCATCAAGCTCTCGGAACTGAGCGCATGTTCAGGTGCCATGGCGATGCCGATACTCGTGGCTATGTTGACCTCATTGCCTTCAATGCTAAGCGGTCTGGAGACGATATCGATAATCCGGTCTGCAAACCCGCTGGTATCGCCGCGCTGGTCGTTCTGCCTGTCCTGTACGATAGCGAACTCGTCGCCGCCCAACCGGGCGAGTACGTCTGTTTCGCGAAGTGAGGCCTTGAGACGCATCGCTGTCTCCTGCAGCACCGCGTCGCCAACAGCATGTCCCAGAGTATCATTGACGTGCTTGAAACGATCGAGGTCGAGCAAGAGTACGGCAAATGAATCGCCGCTCCTGCGATGTCGGCCGACGGCCTCTTCTATTTTCTCCATGATGGCCAAGCGATTTGGCAGTCCCGTCAAGACGTCATGATGGGCCATGAATGCAATTCTCTGCTCGGATTTTTTTCTGTCCGTAATGTCGTCAATGACAACGACGAGATGTTTCGGGATGCCCTGACCGTCCCGGATCACGATCCTGCTCGTGGTGAGAACACGCATATCGCCATTGGGCATCTCGACCTCGTAGTCGCGGGAAGAGGCGCCCAGATCTCCGTCAAGGGCCTCGCAGTCGCAGGCGTCAATGCGTTCCGCATCCTTGGTCCGATAGATTTCGAATACTGACTTCCCCAGTACCTCGAGCCTGGAAACCTTGCGCATGACTTCATATGCACGATTGACGAGCACAAGCTTTCTCGTCGCCGCATCCTTCACGACGACGGCAATCGGAATATTTTCGATAATCGAATGCAGGAACTGCTTGGCGTCGTCCAATTGCCGTTCGGCGCGCAATTGCGGGGTGATGTCCTGGTGAACGGCAACCGACCCGCCATCCGGCATTGGCCGGCGGCTGACCGCCAGGACCCGGCCATCCTCAAGTTCATTAACGACGTAACCTGGATCGGAACGGAATGCCTCGTCCATCCGGTCCGCTACATATTTTTGTGCATCGTTCGGGCAGCATCCCGCGGCAACCCGGGCCTGCAGAATCTCCGGCAGCGTCATGCCGGCTTCCGTTTTTTTGGGGTCGAGACCATACATCGTACTGTAGAGGTCATTGGCCAGAACGAGCCTCTTGTCGGCTCCGAACATGCAAATGCCGTGCGGCATGTTTGCCAATGCCGCGTTCAGAAGCATGTTCGCGCGCTCCATGTGTTTGTTTGCGCGCTCACGCAGCCATTGTCCCCTGACGCTGAGGCCGGTAACGATCAGTATCAGCAGAGTCAGGATAGCCGCGGCCAAATAGCCTGATTGCTTTAGAACCTCGAGCCGCGCGAAAATCTCGTGCGACGCAAACCCGACGCTGATGATGAGCGGATAATCTTTGACAGATCTGTAGGCTATCAGGCGCGGAATATTGTCGCTTATAAAGCTGCCTGTATAGAACCAGCCATTCGGTGCCTCGGAAACTCGTTTAAACAGACCGGCGTTTGAAAAATCTTGCCCGAGAACTGAAGTTAATCGCCCGCTGGTGGCGCGCACGGAACCGTCCATGCCGATCACTCGTATGTAGCCATGCTCGCCAATGTTGACCGAATTATAGATCCGCATGAGATATGTAGGATCAAGTGTGGCGACGATCACTCCATTAAAGGACCGGTCGTCATTCTCGATCCGACGCGAAAGTTGAAGCACCCAGCCTCCCGTCGCCGGATCGACGACAGACTTGCCAATTACAAGTTGGTCGTCGGGCGCATTGACGTGAGTCCTGTAGTAGTCACTGTTTCGAGGATCCGACGCCGTTCGCGCCGCGCTTTCGAAGCTGCCGAGTGTCACCTTTCCGTCGCGGTCAACAATGGTAATTTGTAGAACTTCGTCGGTTAGAATGCGGTTCGATCGTAGCCAATCTACCAAATCAAATCTGCTGCGATCGCGCGCGTGAAGCGCTCTGATGATTTTCAGCGAGCGGTCCAATTCGCTGATTGATCGTGAAAGATGCTCTTCGAATGCCCCTGCCAGATTTGTTGAATTCTGAATTGCGGAACGCTCAGCACTGTCGTGCTCATTCTTCAAGAAAAAAATCAGAGTCACCCAAACAAGGCAGACAAGAATAGCTCCGAGCAGCATCGATCGATGCCTGATGAGCGCGCGACAAATTCTCTCCGGGCTTGTCATTGATGGACGCCAGCAAATCCTCAAGGCCACCATCGTCAATAATTTCAAATAATTAGCGGGAAGCCCTTGATTTTCCGTTATTTGGAGCATCAACAGGTCCACGTTCCGGCCAGTGCCGGGAGAATTGTTCCGCCGGTTAATGCTTTATTTTGCGTTATGGCGATTTCGATGAGATCCAGATGGTCTTGAGTGGCCGACCTCTTCGAACAAGTTAATCCGACTTTCGGAATTTACTCGGCATTCATGATGCAGGATCAGCAGATCGTCGAAACAGACATCCCGGCGCGGCTCGACCGGCTGCCGTGGGGCCGCTTCCACACGCTGGTTGTAGCGGCGCTTGGAACCACGTGGATTCTCGACGGACTTGAGGTGACGCTCGCGGGAAGCTTTGCCGGCGCATTGAAAGAAAGTGCGACCCTGCATTTTTCCAATCGTGATATCGGACTTGCCAGCAGCGCGTATCTTGCAGGAGCTGTTCTCGGTGCGGTTTTTTTCGGATGGCTAACTGACCGGCTTGGCCGCAAAAAATTGTTCTTTATAACGCTTGCTGTCTACCTCGCGGCAACTGCCGCAACCGCCGCTTCATGGAATATCGTAAGCTTCGCTTTTTTTCGATTCCTGACCGGCGCGGGAATTGGCGGCGAATATGCGGCGATCAATTCCACAATTCAGGAGCTCGTCCCTGCGCGCGTACGCGGCTGGGTCGACCTGATGATCAACGGAAGCTTTTGGATCGGCGCTGCCATTGGCGCGCTTGGCTCACTCGTTCTGCTTGATCGGCATGTCATCGACCCGGACCTTGGCTGGCGGCTCGCTTTCCTGATAGGCGCGGGACTTGCCTGCCTGATATTTCTGATGAGGTTCTGGATTCCGGAAAGCCCTCGCTGGCTGATGACGCACGGGTACACTGAAGAAGCCACGCGCGTAATCGCGAATATCGAAAGCCGATTTCCGTTGCTGCCTCCCGCCTTTGACCTGCCTCGTGTACGCTTGCGCGCGCGTAAGTCGACACCGTTGTTTCTGGTAGCTCGCACGCTCTTCAAACAATATCGCCGTCGAACACTGGTCGGACTGAGTCTGATGATTTCGCAGGCATTCTTTTACAATGCCATTTTTTTCACCTACGCGCTGATACTCACTGACTTTTACGGCGTCGCCCCCGATCAAGTCGGCTGGTATCTCCTGCCCTTTGCGCTCGGCAATTTCCTGGGGCCGGTCCTGCTCGGCCGTCTATTCGACACGCGTGGCCGCAGGCCGATGATCGCCTTCACCTACATCACCTCCGGCCTGCTCCTGTCTTTGACCGGCTGGCTTTTCATGCATGACCTGATTGACGCAACGACGCAAACCGCGTGCTGGATGGTCATTTTCTTTTTCGCTTCGTCGGCGGCAAGTTCGGCCTATCTGACAGTGAGTGAAACTTTTCCACTCGAGATTCGAGCATTGGCAATCGCGTTCTTTTTTGCAGTGGGCACTGGCGTCGGTGGAGTTGTTGCACCGTCGCTATTCAGCTTTTTAATTGATACCGGCTCGCGCACGAGTGTGTTCTGGGGCTATTTTCTGGGATCCGTGTTGATGATCGTTGCGGGCTGCATCGCGTGGCGGTGGGGTGTCGACGCCGAACGAAAATCGCTCGAAGCAGTCGCCCGGCCTCTCACTTTCATTGATCCGCGCCAATAAAAGTGGGGCATCCAGAGGCGGACGAAGTTGCCTCAATCCATGTTTTTCGAGACGAGGTCGCGCAGAGCCTGAGGTGAAAAAATCACCAGGCCGCCGCGCTCAAGCTTCAACCATTTCTTTCGTTGCCACTCCTGCAATTGCTTGTTCGCACTTTCGCGCGAAACGCCGATCATTTGGCTGATTTCCCGCTGGGTCACCTGAATCTTTTTGGATGGCACGGCCGTAGCTGACGGCTGATAAAGATGCAGCAGAACCTTGGCGAGACGGCTCGACAAGCCGAGAAAGACAATATCTTCGACTTGCTCGCTCGTTCTGCGCAGACGGCCGCAAAGAATCGTGATCAATCTGATCGCAACTTCGGGATTATCCCGGATGAGAGGAATGAAATCTCTGCGCTCGATGACCATCAATTCGCAGTTATCGATTGCAACGGCGTCTGCGGTCCGTTGCCCACCATCGAGAAAAGCTATTTCGCCGAAAAGCTCGCCGGGGACCACCAGGTTGAATATCGCGTCCTTTCCCTCTTCTGACGGGGTGCTGATCCGCACCGCACCAGCGCGAACGGCATAAAGCTTCGAGCCGATATCCCCTTTTCTAAATATGACAGCGCCTCTTTTGATTTTTGTCGATATGACGCGGGGCGCGAGGCGGTCAATGATGGTATCGCCCAAATCCCTGAAAAATGGGTGGGCGCGAAGCAATGCCTGCTTGTCGAAAAGGTGATTTTGGCCAACTGCCCCCATATTCGTTTCCACCAAACAAGTTTCCGGCAAACCTTACAATACGACAAAATCGCACGGCGCGGCAGCATATTGCCCGAAAAGGCTAAAAACAAATCGCCAAAAAAATGAGGTTTCGTCAGTAATTCTATCCTTCCCTCCGCAAAGCGGCCTTTATTTCTTCATCTGAGCTCGCTCGCATTCCCAAAACTGTACCAGCACAATGTGAGCTAGTTCACCGTCGCAAGATCGAACGCATGCTACCGGAGTCCGCAATGGAGGCCACCATGCGGGAACGCAGGACCGCCGGTCAGCGAGAAAGCGAAAGTCGGGCCGACAGCGCCGTCGCAACAATCTGGCTCGTCTTCTACGCCCTGGCACTCGGAGTTGCGATCACGTCGCCCTTCATTCCGGACGCGATAAGCCTTGCAGCTCGATAGTGCTGAGACCATGCCGGTGAAAATGCATCAGGTTTCCTATTTTCTCGCTCTCTGTGAGGAGCACAATTTTACGCGCGCGGCCAAACGCTGCGGTGTGGCCCAGCCCTCGCTCACGCGGGCAATCCAGCAACTGGAGCAGGAATTCGGCAATCGCCTCTTCGAACGAAACAACACGACTGTCCGACTGACCGATCTCGGGGCTCTTGTCCGACCGGATTTTGAGCAGATCGATCGGGCCGCAGCACGGGTAACTCGGAAAGTCGCAACATTCCTGACCTCACCGCCGGTCAAACATGATCCCAGAGCAATGGAGGTAATCATGCGTGTACTAGCCGTAACTGCCATCGCAGTCGTACTTGTCATAGCCGCTTTCACAATACGCCCAGCGCCCCACGCGACCGCAGCGGCGCCCGATCAGGCGCGCGTTCAGATAGATCCCTATGCACTGCATTCGCGGGTCAACACAAAGTCTCTGCCTGACCAGAACGTCCGGGACCTGTACTGACGCTGTGAAGTGGACGACGGGCACCCATCGAATGCCAGGAAGAAGAGGCCTGCGCCCGCAGACTTTGGCACGATTCAGCCGACCCACATCCGTGACGCTTGGCCAATGTGCCAATGAGCCCCGCAGGGGAGTTTTCGCCAGACTTATGGCCGCACTCGAAGAGTCCAGACGACGTGAGGCCAATCGGATCATCGGCCAGTACCGGCATTTGATCGATGACGGCGGCGATTGATAGATTCGCCGGGAAAGTCGGCTCGCGCCGTGCGCTGATTCCCGGCATTTTCCGTCGCCGTCCAGCGAGGCCGCCAAACCCGTCGATCTTCTCATGAATGAATTCTTAAATTACGTTGCTACGCTGAAATAACTGGAGTTTTCGCTCCCGTTTTACAATGTTTTACAATCCGCGTTCACCGAGTGTTCCGCGACAACTTTTTCGGGTGATCTTCCAGCTTGATCAGCGCAGCCTTGCCACTCGCCTTGCGATCATTGAATCGGCAATAGCGTTCGATCATGGGAAGCCCCATACCAACGATGTCGCCAATCTGACCGATCTCAAGGCCGGCGCGACGGAGACGGATAACAGCAGTCGCGCGTAAGCCGTGCAAAGTCACACCGGTTAGTTCCGGTATTTTGCCGCGAACCTCGGCGAAGTGGATCGAGAACAGCGCCCTTGTGTACGGCTTACCTTTAGCGCGGCCGTCTTCCTGCAAAAGAAATGGACCCGGACGCTTCTCCCACGTCGCCATTTGCCCTCAAAGGCTGTCTCAAAGTCACGTGGCTAAAAAGTTTCATGCGGCGCTATGGCCTAGAGAATGACCGGCGTTGGGTTGCTCAATTCGAGGGGAAGTCGGTCACGGCGAGTAGTGCTCTTCGGAAAGCGGCTGAGGCTGAATACGCGGGGGCTCTTGCCGAGGCTGATCTCTTCCGAAGAGCGTCCAAAATTTTTCGACGATTATAGGCCCCCCTCACAGGCTTACCCTTGGCGCAGCCCCAGGTTGACGGTATTGATATAAGTACAGGGGGGCTTTTCATGCGTAAAACAGTGATTATTGCGGCTGCCG